>JAJYGI010000112.1 GCA_021790735.1 Actinomycetes bacterium
TGATAGATGCAGCTGGGTACAAAGAGTACTTTATACATCGCCTAGGTCATGGCATCGGGTTGGAAGAACATGAAGAACCGTACTTGGTGAGCAACGCTACCGATGTCGTGCGGGAGCGAGACTGTTTTTCAGTAGAACCTGGAATCTATGTCCCTGGTAGCTATGGGGCTCGAATTGAGGATATTGTGACAGTTGAAGGTGGGAAACTAACAAGTTTCAATGAAGTCAATCGTCACCTGATCCAGCTTTAAGGTGGTAAGGTTCGTTGTGGGCCCTAACAAGATGAAAAGGTACTTCGACGACTTGGTAGACGGTGATACCTAAGCGATAAAGTACTTTGACTTAGGGTGATGACAAACTATAGCTGTGGTCGTTTGTTCTGGATGTAGCTGAAACTCATCACTGACTTCTACGTGGATTCGTTTAGCGTCCAAAAGGTCGACGACTTTAGCATTGTCCTCTAAGTTGGGGCATGCTGGATAACCCCATGAATATCGACCCCCGCGGTATTGTTGCTTGAAGAGTCCACTCAAAGTAGGTCCGTCTTCATCTGCGAAACCCCACTCCTCCCGGATGCGCCGATGCCAGTACTCAGCGAGGGCTTCAGCCATCTCCACTCCTAGACCATGGAGGTGTAAGTAGTCTTGATACTTATTCTTGTCAAAAAGGTATCTTGCAGCTTCAGAGACCTTGGTTCCCATGGTGACGACGTGAAATGCTACAAAGTCTACGTCCGGCGACTTGATGGGTCTAAAGAAGTCTGCTATGCAAAGATAGGGTTCCTTCTGCTGTCTGGGGAAGGTAAAGGTTGTTAGGATCTTCTTTTTGGTCTCGTCCTCATAAACAATGAGATCGTTGCCACTGCTAGCGGCTGGGAAATACCCATAGACAACCATCGGAACTAGTAACTGTTCTTTTTTAGCTTTATTCAACTCCTCTCGAAAGATCCCCCTTATTCGGGATTTGAACTCGCTGTCGCTTTCGCCATTTTGAGGACGATAGCCCCACTGATGTCGATAGAGAGCGGTTTCGTTTACATATTGTGCAATGTCGTCTAAGGATATGCCCTTTACGACCTTGGTTCCGATGAACGGTGGCGTAAAAATGTCGTTGTCAACTTCGACTTGCGGTGATCTTTGGATGGAGACTGGGCCCTCAGACGGCTCTCTCTCACTACGAATCTGTCTGAAGACCTTTTTCTCGCTAATTTTACGACCGAACTCTGAGTCTTCTAATTTCCCGTATTTAATGTCGATGAGCTTGTTCATCACCTCAAGTCCTTCAAAGGCATCCTTTCCATAAAATAGTCGACCGCTATATAGAGAACGTAAGTCACGTTCTACGTAGGTGCGTGTAAGTGCAGCACCGCCGAGGATGACCGGTAGGTGGCTGAGGTTTTGTGCCTCTAGCTCTTCTAGGTTTTCTTTCATGATTAACGTGGACTTTACAAGAAGACCGCTCATTCCAATAGCATCGGCTTGAGACTCCTTTGCTGCGCTTATCATCTCGGATATAGAGACTTTAATTCCAAGGTTTCGGACTTCGTATCCATTGTTAGTCAATATGATGTCAACTAGATTTTTACCGATGTCATGGACATCTCCTTTGACTGTGGCGAGTACGATGCGACCTTTGTTGGCTGAGTCTGTTACTTCCATATGAGGTTCTAGGAAAGAAACCGCCGTCTTCATGGTTTCAGCTGAAGATAAGACGAATGGAAGTTGCATCTTTCCTGAGCCAAAGAGATCTCCGACTTCTTTCATGCCTTCAAGGAGGAAGTTGTTTATGATGTCGAGTGGTTTATATCCAGCGTTGAACGCCTCTAGTAGATCATCTTCAAGACCCTTGCGATTACCGTCAACAATTCTTTTGTGGAGGCGTTCTTCAATTGGAAGAGACTCTAACGTAGCCGTATCTACTGCTGTGTTTTGGCTTGGATCGTTAAAGATTTCTATCAACTTCTGTAATGGGTCGTAGGACTCAGTGCGCCTGTCATAGATCAGATCAAGACACACATCTAGTACGTCTTTTGGAATTCTGTGTAAGGGGATGATTTTCGAAGGATGTGCAATGGCTGCATCTAGTCCTGCTTTGCGACACTCGTCCAAAAATATGGAGTTCAGCGCCTCTCTTGCTCTAGGATTCAATCCGAAAGATATGTTTGAGAGACCTATGATAGTAAAAGAATCTGGATACCTCTCTTTGATTAGTCGTATTCCTTCGATGGTTTCAATGCCGTCTTTTCGAGACTCCTCCATGCCGGTTGATATCGGCAGGACAAGTGGATCGAAGATCAAGTCCGCGTACTTTAAACCGTACCGAGTAGTTGCGAGCTCGGCAATTGCGGTCGCAGCATCGACCTTCCATTGTGCAGTTCGTGCTTGCCCATTTTCATCTATGCACGTACAGACGACTGCTGCTCCGTACTGTTGAGCCAGATTCAAAAACTTGTCTAAACGGGTGCCAGCTTCACTGCCCTCCTCTAAGTTGACGGAGTTGATAGCGGCTCGTCCTCCGAGATACTTTAGGGCTGTTTCAACTACATCGGCCTCGGTGGAGTCGATCATTATAGGGAGCGTCGACTGTGTGGCTAGTCTTTTAGCTAAGATTCCCATTATCTCTACACCATTTGAGCCCGTATAATCAACACAGAGATCAATTACGTGTGCCCCATCTTTTACCTGTTCTTGGGCCATATCGACACAGGTATCCCAATCTTCGTTCAACATTGCTTCGCGAAATCTCTTAGATCCGTTTGCATTGGTTCTTTCGCCAACCGCAAGGTATGCGAGATCTTGGTGCAGTGGTACTGCACTGTATAAAGATGCAAGTGCTGGTTCTTTGTTTACTGAGCGTATCTTCGGCTCTAAATTGTCGATCGCTTCGATAACAGCTTTTAGGTGTTCAGGAGTGGTACCACAACATCCACCTACAACCGATATGCCATACTCTGTTATGTAACGCTTGTGATAGTCAGCCAACTCTTTGGGCGTTAGATCGTAATGCATCTTCCCGTCCACAATTGAGGGGAGTCCAGCGTTTGGCAAGCAGGATATCGGTATCTCGGATGATGCGGAAAGATAACGGAGGTGCTCGGCCATTTCCTTAGGTCCAGTGGCGCAGTTTATGCCAATTACATCTGGGTGCATAGCTTCAAGTGCTGTATAAGCAGCCGATATCTCTGTTCCTGGTAACATGCGCCCCGTAAGTTCCATAGTTACCTGGACTTGAATGGGGAGGACTCTGCCAGATCGAGCCATGACTCTTCTAGCAGCTGTAATTCCAGCCTTCGCAGTGAGGAGGTCGAACATGGTCTCGAAGAGGAAGAGGTCTACACCGCCGTCGATGAGCCCCTGACACTGTTCTTCATAGGCCGTGACAAGTTGATCAAATGTAATTTGGCCAAGAGACGGTAGTTTCGTACCGGGACCAATACTTCCAGCAACAAACCGAGGTTTGTCAGGAGTACTGTAGCTCTTTGCCATGTCTACTGCGAGCTCTGCAGCCTTCTTATTAATTTCGTACGTTTGAGCCTGTATTCCGTACTCGGCGAGCACTACTGAGAAAGCTCCGAACGTATTAGTCTCAATCACATCGCAGCCTACGGCTAAGAAAGATTCGTGTATCTTGGCCACCGACTCAGGAGAGTGAAGGATGAGGGCTTCGTTACAACCTTCTAAGGTTTCGCCACCGAAGTCGTCGGCGGTAAGGTCAAGTGTTTGTAAGTTTGAGCCCATGGCACCGTCGAAAACGACAATCTTGTCATGAACGATGTCTAAATATTTGCTCATTCTTACAAGAATACGGGGAGTGTCCAACCCTTGTTACTACTAGTTTCTTTCAGAGGTGAAGATATACACAAAAAAAGGTGATGACGGTTCAACTGGCCTTCTATTTGGCGGAAGGGTAAGTAAGAACTCGATTCAAGTTGAACTCAATGGCGTAGTTGATGAAACTCAGGCTGCTATCGGTTTAGTAAGAGCGTTCGCTCGCGACGAGGATCTTGTACGACTTTGTGTCCATCTAGAAACCGATCTTTGGGTGTTGATGGCCGAGGTGGCTACTAAACCTGAAAATCGCAGTAAGTTGGTGGTTGGCAAAACCCTTGTTGATACTGCTATGGTTAGCTGGCTAGAGGAAGAGATAGATCGTATCTCAGCGCTTTTCGAGATGCCACGGGAGTTCGTCATTCCAGGAGGTAATCCCATCTCCGCTTATCTGGATATAGCGAGAGTTACCGCGCGGCGGGCGGAAAGAGCATCAGTGATGTTCACTCAACTGGCTTCAGACACTGAGGTGGGTAGATACTTAAATCGTGTTTCGGATCTGCTTTGGACTATGGCAAGATGGCAAGATGGGGAAGCTCTCAAAACGAGAGATGTTTTTGAAAGGGAGAAAAATTGAGACTGGAGCTAGAGGTTTTGGTCAGGTCAAAAGGTTCAGACCAAAGCGATGTTGAAGACGTCGAAGCTATCAACCACGTCGCAAGGTTTACTGATGAATCTGAACAGCGACAGGGACTGAAGCTGGGTGATGTTCAGCCGACTGTTGTAGATGGAAAGCTTGCGTACGTAGCTTACCTAGGTTCAAGAGAGGCTCTTGAACCTGATGATATAAGACGCTTTGGCGCTAACCTTGTCAAGAAGTCTGGTCGGTTTAAAAGTTCAATCGTGCTCGACCTGGAGGCACTTTCAACGTCTATAACAGATAATAGTGATATATTATCTGCCCTACTTGAGGGTTTATATTTGGGATCCTACAGTTTTGAAACCTATAGAACCCAAAGTCAAGGATCGATCGGTGGGTTGAAGTCCATAGTTCTGGCCGTGCCAGTCGGTGATGTAGAAACTTATCAAGCGTCTGCACGAAATGCAAAGATCGTGGCCGAAGGCGTCGCCCTGGCTCGAGACCTAATCAATGAGCCGCCTTCCATCATGACGCCTCGTAAATTTACCGAGATAGCCCAAGAAGTTGCAGCGAAGTACGGGCTTGAGCTGCGTATATGGGACGAGAAGAAAATGGAAGAGGAGAAACTGGGAGGCCTTTTGGGAGTTGCAAAAGGTTCTAACGAGCCGCCGAGAATGCTGAGGCTACACTACATGCCGAAAACTCTTGATCCTATGTCCAAAAAGACGGCTCTTGTTGGTAAAGGCATCACCTTCGACTCGGGAGGTCTATCCCTGAAGTCAGGAACCGGCATGATGACCATGAAGACAGATATGTCAGGTGCAGCGGCTGTGTTGGCATCGATGGCGATCCTAGCAGCTCTGGGTTGTCGTCATGAGATCTATGGCTACATGGCTCTTACTGAAAACATGCCTTCTGGAACGGCTCAAAAGCCCGGTGACGTCTTAAAAACTCGACTCGGTAAAACCATCGAGGTGCTCAACACCGATGCCGAGGGACGTCTAGTCCTTGCGGATGCTCTAGCACTGGCAGTCGAGGATGGAGCTGAGCAAATCTTGGACATAGCTACCTTGACAGGAGCGTGTGTGGTGGCACTAGGTACGGAGATTGGCGGAATCATGGGTAACGACAACTCTTTGGTGTCAGAGGTCAGAGAGGCGTCGCTTGAGGCAGGAGAGGAGCTTTGGCCGCTTCCCCTCCCAAAGAGGTATAAAAAGCACATTGATTCAGAGATTGCCGATATGAAAAATATTGGTCAAGCTGGTCAAGCGGGTACGTTATCAGCCGGCCTTTTGCTTAAAGAGTTTGTAGGAGACGTTCCATGGGTCCATCTCGACATAGCCGGGCCAGCTAGGTCGGAGAACGATGAAGGGTACTTGTCAAAAGGTGGGACTGGTTTTGGAGTTAGAACCGTCTGTAGATGGTTGCTCTAAGGGAGAGCGCTTGCAACTCTGGAGGCTAAGTCACCTTCAAAGTTGAGACGTTCTAGCGCAGATGGGATCTCGTCGTTTGAGACTCCCATCTGAGCCAGCGTCATGGCAATTTTTCTAGCTTGGAGTTCTTCTCGAATAAGTCTCGTGCTCAAATCTACTGGAGCGTGCCTCTCGTGGAGGGCCCGAAGAGGTTCAGGCAGTCTCTCTAGTTGCCTTTGTGACAGAGGACCAAGTGACGTTTTAAACGCTATAGAGTCAGATCCTGTGGGTCTTGCAACGGAGAAGTATATGCAACGGCGAATCGTCTTTTCTATCAGAGAGTCACGAGCCTTCCCGAACTTTAGACCTAACATTGCGCCGAGAAGTTCGCTATCAATGGCGACCGAGTCGTTGTTACTTATAAGGAAAGTTGCGACTCGACGTAAAAGCCAAAGTACGGATGGTCCTAATGTAGGCAGCCAAAAGAGTTCTGCGTACTCGGAGTCTACTCCAAATCCGTGGCTGTCCAAGATGGGGTCTCTCCAGTGAAGTATCCGAAGAGATGCTCCAAGTTCAAACTCCTGCGACAGGTGATTATACCTCTGTCTAATGGGTAGATGCGGTTCCTTTGTAACTTCCATGGTGGCCTCCTTGCCGAATCGTATTGGAGCATATTATCATGAAAATTAATGAAAAGTATTGAAAGACAAAGATATTTAGGACTTGATCGGTGGAGTAGTGCTATGGAGTTTGAGACTTTGGTTAGTAGAAGGAAGATGGTACGCTCGTTCCTCAAGGAGGACATTTCTGACAATGACATCGAGGAGGTGTTGAGGGTTGCTCTGCGAGGGCCGTCAGCTGGCTTCGCACAAGGTGTCGAGTTTGTCGTGGCGAGGTCTCAGACTGCCCGAGAGCACTTTTGGTCTTGCGCTACCACAGCTAGATGGCTTGAAGACAGTAAGAGTCACTACGGACTGAGCGAAGCTAAAGCTGTACTTGTTGTATTGGTAAGCAAGGATAGATACATCAAGAGATATCAAGCTTCAGACAAAGTTTATTCGACGTGGAGATCTGAGGAGTCATGGCCGGTACCTTATTGGTACTTTGATGCTGGTGCTGCGGTGATGCTAGCGTTACTGACAGCTACCAATTTGGGACTTGGCGCCTTATTTTTTGCCATAGACCGCGGTTGGGATGACTTACGTGCCTTCTTTGGTATACCTGAAGAGTTAAGCTTCGTTGGCGCGATAGCGCTCGGCAGGCCAGCTAGGTCGGATCGGTCGGGGTCTTCTAAAACGCTGGCTCGCAGAACTTTTGAAGATAGCGTAAAGATTTTCTAGACTGTTCTAGAGTCTCTTCCAAACTCACCAGAAGCTTATATTGTTGATAGAAAAGGTAATATTTAACAACGTCGTAATTTAAAGGGGACTAAGTGGCTAGTTTTAGAGATCTGCTAAACGGAGTAAAGTTGCAGATAAGTGAGGTTGCCACAGAAGAAGCAGCCGAACGCTTGAGATCGGGTTGGACCTTTGTCGATGTTCGGGAGTTTGACGAGTTTGAACAAGGGGCCGTTCCGGGGGCGGTTTTTATACCAAGAGGAAATCTGGAGCTCCAGATCGATAACCGAGTTCCTGATAAAGATCGACCTCTAGTCGTATACTGCGCTGGTGGAGTTAGATCGGCGTTTGCAGCGAAGACGCTTAGGGATCTTGGGTACACCAACGTGGTGTCGATGTTAGGAGGTTTTAATAAGTGGAAAGACGATGGACTGAGTTGGAGTGTACCGAAGTCGCTCACGTCTCAGCAACGCAATCGATATAGTCGTCATCTTTTACTTCCAGAGGTTGGAGAGGAAGGTCAACTAAAGCTCTTGAACGCCAAGGTGCTGTTGCTGGGTGCAGGTGGACTTGGTTCCCCAGCAGCTCTGTACTTAGCGGCTGCCGGGGTGGGTACCTTAGGCGTAATAGATATGGACGTCGTAGACGCATCGAACCTCCAGCGCCAGGTGATTCATAATATGGATCGCGTAGGGGAGAGGAAGGTGGACTCTGCCAAGATGAGTATTAATCTATTGAACCCTGATGTCGAGGTGAAGACGTATGACGTTCGACTCTCGGCTTCTAATATCGAAGAGATAATCTCAGGCTACGATGTAATCGTCGATGGAACCGATAACTTCCCCACTCGTTACCTTGTAAACGATGCTTCGCTCAAGGCAAACATTCCAGTCGTACACGGATCTATATTTCGATTTGAAGGATCCGTAACTGTATTTCATCCCTATGTTGGCCCCTGCTACCGGTGTTTCGTTCCGGAACCTCCGCCACCGGAGCTTGCGCCTTCTTGTGCTGAAGCGGGAGTATTGGGTGTGTTACCAGGGATAGTAGGCTCGATACAGGCAATGGAAGCTATAAAACTACTCCTTGGCCTCGGCCAATCCTTAGCTGGACGGTTGCTGACGTACGAGGCGTTTGACGAGACGTTTAGAACCTTCAATCTGAAGAGAGATCCTAATTGTCCAGCATGCTCACTGGATCCCGAGCAGATCTTGATCGCCGAGTACGACAATCTTTGCATGCCTCATCCGGTTCGAGCGCACGTTTGATCGGCTTTGAGAGTTTCTCAAAGAAGCAGTTAAGAGTCCAGTTGTGACTCGAATCAGCATTGTACTTGCGAATTGGTAGGCTTTTACCATGTCCAAGGATGAAGTGCACACTGACTCAGATATTCCGATAAAGCCTTTATATGAAGAGAGCGATCTCTCGGACTGGACTCCAGGGGTAAAACTGTCAAAACCCGGTGAGTTCCCATTCACGAGGGGAATCTATCCGAACATGTATAGGGGAAAACCTTGGACAATGAGGCAGTACGCTGGATTTGGGACGGCCGAGGCCACGAATGAAAGATTTAAGTTTCTTCTAGGTGCCGGGCAAACAGGGCTCTCCTGCGCTTTTGATCTCCCTACTCAGATGGGTTATGACTCAGATCATCCAAGAGCAGAAGGAGAAGTTGGTCGCGTAGGGGTAGCGATCAGTTCCTTAGAAGATATGAGGCTCCTTCTTTCTGGACTTCCTCTAGAAGAGGTTACGACGTCTATGACCATAAATGCGACGTCTTCTATTCTTTTACTCCTTTATCAGATAGTTGCAGAGGAGACCGGCGCTAGACCGGAAAAACTTGGTGGAACTATCCAAAACGATATATTGAAAGAGTATGTGGCTAGAGGTACATACATATATCCACCTCGTCAATCGATGAAAATCGTTACCGATATCTTCTCATACTGTAAGGAAAATCTGCCCAACTGGAATACCATATCTATCTCGGGCTATCACATTCGGGAGGCGGGATCAACTGCCGTTCAAGAGATTGCGTTTACTTTGGCAAACGGGATCGCCTATGTTGAAGCTGCGATTCAAGCTGGGCTCCATGTCGATGACTTCGCTCCTCGGTTAAGCTTTTTTTGGAACGCACACAATAATTTCTTTGAAGAGATAGCCAAATATCGAGCCTCAAGACGGATGTGGGCATCAATCATGAAAGATCGATTTGGCACCACGAACACAAAGTCACAGCTTCTGAGGTTTCACACTCAAACCGGTGGGTCAACGCTCACCGCTCAACAGCCTGAGGTTAATATTGTGCGGGTAGCCCTACAGGCACTCGCCGCCGTGCTAGGTGGTACTCAAAGTTTACATACGAACGGATTTGACGAAGCCCTTGGTCTACCGACAGAAAAGGCAGCGAAGATTGCTCTTCGGACTCAACAAGTGTTGGCCTTCGAGTCCGGCGTCACCGACACTGTTGATCCGCTGGGTGGTGCGTACTTTATTGAGACCCTTACTAACCAGGTTGAAGAGGCAGCTTGGTTATATCTGAAGGAGATAGACCAACGTGGTGGTGCTGTAGCTGCTATAGAGGCGGGTTATATGCAAGATGAGATTGAGCGAGCGGCCTACGAGTATGCTAAGAAAATCGACTCTGGCGAGAAGATAGTTGTAGGTATCAATCGTTTTAGTGAAGTTGACGGAGTCGACCAAGATGTGTTTCCTGTCGATCCGAAGCAACAGTTGGAGCAGTCTGAGCGTGTGCAAAGACTGAAGGCTCTAAGAGACAAAGTGTTGGTCGACCGAGCCCTTTTAGATCTCAAAGCGGCAGCGATAGAGGGCTCGAACGTTCTCTACCCAATGAAAAATGCTCTTCGTTCCCTTGCCACACTAGGAGAGGTTAGCGATGTATTGAGAGAAGTCTACGGAACATACATGCCTGGTTGATCAAGCTCGGAGTGCTCATAGACAGTGCGAGGAGATACAGGTGATGTCGAGATTTTTAGGAGGGCACTCATTTGGTGTGTAGGTTGATCTTGGCTAGTATGTGGGCGTGAACTTTGTCGTAGTAGGTGGCGGTCCAGCTGGTGTTCAAGCAGCGTCGGATGCGGCGCGACTGGGAGCCCACGTAACAGTGGTAGAAAAAGATGTTCTTGGAGGAGCGGCAAATCTTTGGGACTGTATCCCGTCAAAGGCGATGATCGCGACCGGCGGAATGCTTGCACTTTTGTCGAAAGCATCTCGCATGGGCATACGGGAGATAGAACCTCATCCTGAACTAGAGTCCATAAAGGCGAGGATATCGTCCATAATAGACCACCTTGAGCGGAGCAATCGCGATCTGCTAAGTTCCCAAGGAGTCAAGGTTGTAAGGGGCGAAGCGCGATTTTTAGACCCATATCGTGTCGCCGTGAAGTCGGTAGAAGGAGAAGAGATTGAACTTGGTGGTGACGCTTTTTTAATCGCCACTGGATCTAGACCTCGAGTTCCTGACTGGGCGCCGATCGACGGTGTTAGGGTTCTCACTACTCGGCAAGCCTATCCTCCTCCAGCGATACCAGAGCACTTGGTAGTGGTTGGTTCGGGAGTAACGGGCGTGGAGTTTGTGCACATGTTTCGTACCTTCGGTTCAAAGGTGTCGTTGATCGTATCTCGACAGCATATTCTTCCGCAAAAAGACCCAGAGGTTGCTGCTGCACTGGAGGCTGATTTCTTAGAGTCCGATGTCAAACTCTATAAAGGAGCACGGGCTAAAGGGATTCTTCGAGATGAAGACGGTGGTGTGGTGGTTGAGTGTGACGATGGGCGAAGCGTGGCGGGTTCGCACTGCCTATTGGCAGTCGGCTCCTTACCAAACTACGAGTCGTTAGCGTTGGAGAATGCTGGAGTCCAAACAGATGAACGCGGATATATACCAACGGATCACCACTGTGTATCCAACGTAAAGCATATCTATGTTGCTGGAGACATCTCAGGAAAGCTACCTTTGGCATCGGTTGCGATAATGCAAGGTAGGAAAGTCGCAGAACACGTAATGGGTCTCGACTCTCGAGAACACCGTCATCTTGACTATGACAAGGCAGCGAGTGCCATCTTTACCGAACCGGAGATCGCCGATGTGGGGCTGGCTGAGGCCGAAGCCTTTGCTCTAGGAAGAAAGATGCGAGTGACCAAAGTCCCGTTCGCTGCTAACGCCCGAGCTCTGATCAATGGAGATCCGCGTGGGTTCATAAAGATTCTGTCTGACCCAGCTACAGGGGTGGTGCTGGGTGGTTCTATTGTTGGAGAACGTGCGGCGGAGTTGATCTCCGTAATTGCGCTTGCTGTAACTGCGAATTTAAAGGTAGCTGACATCGTCGAGTCCTTACTTGTCCATCCCGCTTTGGCTGAGGCTCTGGCTGAGGCAGCTGACTGATCGTAGCCGTCCTACTAAGAGGTACGTTTGTTGACTTAGCTGAAGCGCTTTGCTATCGCAGAACATTTCTACTATGTGACTGCGCCTTTGCGCAAACCTTTCTTACTTTCATGTTTTGAGTAGACTTGAGCTTGCGGAAGCTTCTTGATGGGTACTGACAAAACTTCACTTTCCCGATGTCAGCCCAGTCGCCAGGATACGCCAAGATAGTAGAGTTTCTTAGCTCTGTAGGGGTTGAGTCGACTTTAGTAGTAAACACCTAAATCACGGAAGGAGGTACCAGTAGTGAACATGTTCCACGTTGCAATGGGCAATGCATGCTCAAGGTCGACTATTTCTTTGATGGGTTCACGTCGTGTTTTCAAAGAACCATCTTCCACTTAGGCTATAGTTCTAGGTACATAACTAAGGACTTTTAAAGAGATGCTTGGGATCTCGGGAATAACCCAAAGAGATGGAAACTGCTGGTGACTCCTTAGACAATGCCATGGATAGGACACTCTGACACCACCACCACAAAAGAGCCCATCTACCAAACCAACTTTACTAATTAAGAGGAAGAAAATTAGTCTTTGACTTACCTTGTTGGTACAGCCGAAAGCTCTAACACCAAGAGTATTGAGTGTCTATTTTCGACTTAAGTTCGGACAAGTCGCTAGGGGATACTGGCTGCATAGATAAGTAGGGTTCGTGTTCCATTTGGTGAGTAGTTCCAAACTATAATGGCGACAGTTTTCTTACGCCAACGAGACGAAAGTGTCAAAGAGAAGTCTATTATAGCAGAAAATCCAAGCGGAGTTTCGGGTCTCCTTTGGAGTCGCGTCGTTCTCGCAATGGCGTTAACGCGCGTAGGGCTTGGTTACGTTTTCGGCCATCTTACATATGTACTTTTGACAAAGCCTAACTACCAATTTGCGATCATATCGAGGCAGTCTTGGTTGGGACTGT
>JAJYGI010000103.1 GCA_021790735.1 Actinomycetes bacterium
GCTCTTAGTAGACTGAAGCCCGCAGCGTCGAGATTGCCCCTATGGACTTTTGCTGATTGACGACGGTAGGTGACTGAAGTACCTTCGAGTTAGGTAAGAGAAAGGCCAGCGTCTACCGCTAATACGCTTCCAGTTATTGAGTTTGCCTGTTCGGAGAGTAAAAACATGACGGCGTCTGCGATCTCCTTAGGTTCGATAAGTCGCTGGGTGAGGTGTTGATCAGCAAAACGGCTAGATGACTCAAGACCGTAAACTCTAGCCGACTGTTCAAGTATCTCCGTCCTAGTGGATCCAGGTGAGACGACGTTTACTGTAACGTTAGTACCTCTTAGCTCTAGCGCGAGGGACTTTACGTACCCATTGACGCCGTGCTTAGATGCAACGTAGGCTCCGAGACGGGGTAACGCCTTGACACCTGCTACAGATGATACGGCTATGAATCGCTTGATCGGGTCACTCGACTCTATGATTTGGTCTATCGTTGCTCTAGCTAGGTTCATAACCCCAAAGAGGTTGGTGTCGACTATGAGACGTTCGACGTCTTTTGGTAGGTGCCATGAGTACTCTCTCCCATCTACGACTCCAGCGCATGCGATAGCTGCAGAAAGTCCAAGGTCTCCGAAACGTTGGGACCTAGAAGCAACGTATGACACTACCTGGGCGTTGAGTTCATCGTACTCTCGAACGTCACATCGGTAGACCTCAATCTGCTCGATTCCGTGCGTCTCTTGACGCTTTAGTAACGTTTCGTGAGTTGAGGAGGTGTATGGGATCTCTTCTGATTCGAAGATGTCAAGAGCCAAAACCTTGTAACCGGAGTCCAAGAGGAGATCTACGACGGCCAATCCTATTCCACTTGCCGCACCAGTTACGACGACTGAACCGTGCATTTTGTTCATCTATGATAAGTATCTCGTCTTGAAGAACTCTATTAGTGCTTCGCTCATGACTCCAAGAAGAAGCGATCCCTCTTCTTTGTTCGAGCCTGTGGGGTCGCCGAGTACCCCATTTGGTGACAGAGCATAGACGCCGCTTTCTCTAAGTTGATCTAATGCGGATTGATCTTTGGTGGCTGCTCCTTTTTGAGCAAGGTGCATACTTACCTTTGACTCATCTAGGGCCAACATTATCGATGTCTCCGTTCTTCCTGCATGTAGATCCGGATCTAAGATCCCACTCCCAGCGTGAGGATCTATTAGGAGCTTCTCGGCCCGTTCAATAAATAGAGCGCGAGTGGGAAACCAAATGCCCGTTGGAACCCCTAAGGTTCTGAGTTCGCTTACTACTTTTTGTGCTATCGGTGCGTTCCCACCATGTGCTGTAACGACGAGAGTTCCTCGATACGTAGAAGAAGAGTAGAGAAGTGACTTGATGACCTCAGCGAGAACCTCGTTCGACAGGGACATGGTGCCAACGAATCGATTATGCTCCCCTGAAGATCCGTACGGCAAGGTCGGTGCTACAGTTATCTGCTCTGGGTATCTCCTGGCCAAGGTAGCAACGATAGCTTCGGTTATCCTTGTGTCAGTGTCTAAAGGCAGGTGTGGGCCGTGCTGTTCCGTTGATCCGAGAGGAAGTATGAGGATCTTTGAGCTTGCACTTTTTGTAGCCTCTACAGTCGTGATCTCGCCAAGAGTCTGGAAAATGTAACTCACAACACTCCCCATATGCCTAGGAGTCTGACTATCTCTTTAGCTGCTTCTTGTGGTGTACTTGGCTGGATGTTTAAGTCTTTTACTGACATCTTGCCATCGCTTTTGTGTCCTCCGCTTAGCATCTGAGTCATTTTAGAGGTAATATCTTTGCCCCGAGGAGAATCTTGAATCTTTGTTGGAGCGCGATACGTTCTTTCATAGAGAACGTCTGCAACCTTTGTGGTTGAAAAGTTGGCCATATACTTTGGCACAGGTGTTAGTACTTTAACGTCTTTGGTACCGTTAGCTACGGACTGGGCGTCTTTGAATGAGATGCTATGGGTGAGAAAATGTACTGGTTTGAAGGTAGCTATCATCTTGGAAGCGCTTGGTGAAGTTAACACCTTTGACCTTAGCTCTATGTGGGCCTTGAGTTTAAAGTCGTCGCCTAGCTCGATCTTGTCGACGCCGAATACGGGGAGGAACCCTAAAAGATCGCATGCGCACATAAAGGGCACTAACTGGCTTTCATAGTAGCCGTACTCTCCAAAAAATATAGAGCACTCCTTTGCGTTGCGCACTTGTGCGGTAACTGTGTCGACTACGTTCTTGATAGTCGGCGTATCGATCTCAAGTATCGTTGCTGCGTCGAAACCTAGGCTCAAAAGGTAACGTAGTTGAAAGATGTCGAGGTGTGATCCAACGCACAGAGCTTCAAGATTCACCTGATCGCTGAGCGTCTTTTTCAATGAGAGTGCAGCTTCTATAGCGCCTAGTTCACTAGGTAGAAACTTTACATTAGGGGGATAGCTGAGCGAGTCTTCACCTTGAGTTTGCGTAGGTGAGGAGGAGATGCATACGGTGATCGTGTGGGCAGCAGTTTTATCCATAGCGGTAGCTGACTCCTCGGCCGTCATTTGGATAGTTCCAAGTCAGGGCTCCGTCTTTGGAGCATAGAATGAGGCAGGTTCCGCACTCTAAACATTGCTCGTAGTTGAAGCCGATAGAACCGTCATGAAGTTCAACAAAGAGTTCGGCGGGACAGGCGTGGATGCAGGTTCTCTGTTCGCACCCTGAACAGATCGATTGGTTGACTATAATATGAGGAGTTTTGTCGATGAAAAAGTTATTATTTGATAGGCGTTCAGTCATCGACACGTAGGTGATAATGGAGTCCTTCTCGTAGATATCATTATCGCAACTCTGTGTCCATCGCTGGATCATTTGAAGCTCCAAAACGTCTTAAGTAGAGCCTTTATCGTCGGCACAACGGCTACGTTAGCCTCTTTAATGGCTCTATAGAGCGTCTTTATGAGACCGGACTTTGGAAGTGGGTCAGTCACTGTAAAGATGCTGCTGGCGGTTTTGTTAAGGAGTATTGGAAGGGTTCTCTGGATAGGATTAGACAGTACTACTTCAGGTGCAAACCTAAGCTTTTTGAGATTTTTCCCAACGAACGATCTCTTTATGTCGTCTTCGTATTGACGTGATGCCTCATCGCCGTATTTACCTTCGCTATAACGTGTAGCGTGTTCACCGGCTATAGCTCCCATCTCTATAGCGTAGTTTATACCTTCGAGCCAGATGCCAAGAGCGAGTGTGGATGAGGCCGCCTCACCGGTGACGTATACCCCCTGTTTCATCAGTGTGCCACGATCTCTCCAACCCCCTTCGGGAATGAGATGTGCTAAGTACTCAACCTGCATTGAATCCTTTATGAAAGGTTCGATAGACGGATGATGCTTGATCTGTTCTAGGGCGTACTCTGCCCGCACTTGGTGGTGCTTGAGCGACTCTAACGAAATAATTACGCCAACAGATACGGTGTCTCGATTGGTATAGAGAAACCCTCCACCAACTAAAGGTGAAAGCCCTCCGAGTATCTCTATATCGACGCCCTGGTCGTGGGGTACGCCAAATCGCTCATCTATGGTTGAGGGGTCTAACTTCAACACCTCTTTTACCCCTAGGGTCAGGTGGTGATTTTTACTTGGAGAGCTGAGACCTAGTCGATCTGCCAGTGGACTCAGAGCGCCCTCTGCAAGCACCACCGACCTGCATCCAACGGTCTGATCTGAGTTGCTAAGGGTTACACCCATAACAGAGGGGTTTGATCCACTGTGGAACTTCACGTCGACCACTGTGGTCGCCGTAATCAGATCGACACCCTCCAACTGGGCTTTAGAAGCGAACCACGAGTCGAAGTTCGAGCGCAGGCATGTAACTCCATTGTAAGGGTGCCGTCCCCAGCCGTCGTCGTGATAGCTTACTGTCACTGAAGTAGAGCCGTCTAATACCATGGTGTGGCGCTTCGTAATCCAACGTTCGAAGGGGATCTCCTCTCGCCATGTTGGAACGATGCGATCAAGCACCTTTAGATACATTACTCCGCCGTAGACGCTCTTGGCTCCAGGGTAGATTCCTCGCTCGATCAGTGCGACTTTACTCCCACCTCTTGCAGCGGTAATAGCAGCAGCCGAGCCAGCGGGTCCAGCTCCCACTACTACGACGTCGTAAAGGGTACTCATTGTTAGTTGCTATCTGGGGTAAAAGACTGCTCATCGTTGAGGAGTTTTGCTAGTTCAACTAAGGTCTCTTTGGCGCTGGCTCGAATGACATAGCTACAGGCCTCAAAGATTGGAGCCGCCGTATCTACGTTGATAGCGATCGAGTACTGTGGCATCTCGACTCCTCCTAGGTGCTGGATCGCTCCAGAGACTCCAAAGGCTAGGTAGATCTTAGGAGCGATCGTTGTTCCGGTGGTCCCGACTTGATAGGAGTACGGTAGCCATCCTCGGTCGGTTACTACTCGAGTGGCTCCTAGCCCGATATCTAGTGTCTTACAGACAGTAGCGGCGACGCCGACGCCTTCGGAGTCTTTCACGCCAGCACCGACCACCAGGACTACGTCGTCTTCAGATAAGTTCTCACGGTTAGAGTTGGAAGCGAAAGTTGCCTCTGCCGTATCGACGTGGTAGCAGAGATCGTGATCTAGCGCCTCTTGAACCTCTAAAATCTCTAACCGTTCAAGCTGAGATAGAGATACAGTACTTTGTTTTGTATATCTAGCCCTTTGCCAAAGTTGTATTTGATAAGGACTTAAGGGAAAAACACTAGAGCGTTTCCCTTGACTGCGTACGCAAAATACTTTATCGCCGACGACCTCAGTGACTTGGGTGAGAGTTACCCAGCTGTGAAGTATTCGTTGAAGTTCTACCCCAAGAGCGAATGATAGAGGATCGCTTTCGAGGACAACTATATCGAAGTTGTCTGTACTTAGTAGGTCTTTGAGTCTTTGAGCAACTAAACCAAGATCGAAGCTGCTACAAAATACCAGGTAGTTTTCACCCTTACCTCTGTTTGATACTACCTGGGAAGGGTTAGCTGTCTGAAGAACCCTCCTTTGATCTGTAACAATACAGATTGAGAGTCTCTCGAAGGTTTCGGTCAAAGGGCCGTATAGCGAACGGTTGAACTCGGTCTCTTCTTCTAAGGACAAGTATATGTACAAGGCTTGAAGTGATGTCTTGCTCATTAGATCTCCTCAGACACTCTCTCGGCCTCGATTATCGCTTGATGTATCCTTCGGGGAGCTAGCGCGTCTCCTACGAGATGTATCTTTGTGCTTGGAAACCCTGTTAGAGCTAGTTCGTCAGCAAGAGAGTTGTTAGGTTCTCGGTGGTTAGCTAGAACGATCCAGTCGAAGCGGCGCTCAAAGGTCCTGCTCGTAATGTGCTCCATGATGCTCACCGTCTTTCCCTCTATCTCGGTGACTATCGTCTCGGGAAGTTGCTCGATCGAAAGAGCGGCAGCTCTGAGGTTCCAGCTTTCAAGGTCTAGTGTGACTCCAAGATCTTGACCTACGTAGAGCTGCGGTGTTGAGACAGTTACTATGCACCCCCTAGCGGCGAGGAGTTCCGCTACCGATGTTCCTTGGTGGAAACCTAGCTCATCTAGGACTAGCACTTCTCCAGTGGGAGACGCCTCGTCTTCCAATACCATCACAACGTCGCAGACTCCTAGTTCGTTGTCCATCGGTGCTAGGTTAAATCTACTTAGAAAGTAAGGTAACTTGGGCTTTGATCCAGATGCTACCACTACTACGTCTGGTCCGAGCTCCTCTACGGCCTCTACATCCAGAGACGTATTTAAAGTGATGACGGTACCGACGGCTTTAACCTCTCGAGTTAAGTTTCTTATCAGATCGCCCAACTCTGCTCTCGTGGGTACTTTAGCTGCTGAAGCGACGAGACCACCCACGGAGGATTTGGCCTCGAATATCTTTACTCTATGGCCTTTGTTAGCAAGAGAGACTGCGCTTTGTAAACCCGCAGGACCCGCGCCAACGACAAGTACTCGCTGGCTCTTAGTGATCGAAATGTGAGTGTCGATGATTGACTTTGGAGAGTAGATCCCTCTATGTAGTGCGTACATTGGGCGAGGTGTTGGTTGTTTTAGAAACTCTCGACCTGAACTTGGACTCTCGATGCAGCCAAGCCATCTATTCAACCCCATCCTCCCGACGCACTCCTGGTTGCAAGAGAGGCAGAGTTTAACTGCGTCATCGTGGTCGCTTAAGGACTTGTTGGCAAAGTTTGGATCCGCAATCTGTGCCCTTACGATCCCGATGAGGTCGGCTTGTCCATCTCTTAGAACTCGCTCGGCTTGGGCAGGATCCTTTATTCGTCCAGATGCGATAACTGGAAGCTCCGTAGCTGCTCGAATCTGGGAGGGAATGTACAGGTTGTATCCCGGAGCTATCGCCATAGATGCTTCTATGCAGTATAACGAAGCTGTGGCTACACCGATGGAGGTATTGAGGTAGTCCACTAGTTTCGAGTCCTCTACTACTTTGACGAGCTCCAAGGTGTCTTTGATCTGAATTCCGCCCTCTAACATCTCGTCGCCACAGACTCGGATGCCTACTGTAAAAGACGCCCCAACTTGTTCTCGAACCTCTCGAAGGATCTCAAAGAGTAGTCTTGAGCGTCCTTGGATGTCACCACCGTAACCGTCTTTTCGCTTGTTGCTAAGGGGGCTTAAGAACTGCCGGACGATAGAGGAGTGGGAGCACTGAATCTCTATGCCGTCAAACCCTGACTCTTTCGCGAGTGTTGCTACGAATCCGTAGGAGCTGCAGATCTCATGGATCTCCTCGGTCCCTACCGGTATTGGATTCTCTCTAAAGAGTGGATCAGGGATCTCCGATGGAGCCAAAAGTGCGTACTTTGAGTATAGCGACGATCCTTGTGAGCCGTTGTGGTTGATCTGGGCAAAGATTTTGGCTCCATAGCCATGGACAGCTTCGGTGATTGCCTCGAATCCAATTCGCACGTCTTTGTTGTAGGCGTGAATGAGTTTTTCATATGGCCAATCACTAGGGTGAACGGAGAGCTCTTCTGTTATGATTAGCGCCGCTCCACCCTTCGCTCTGGCTCGGTAGTAGGCGAGGTGCTGCGCTGAGGGCACCCCTTTTCGGGCGAAGTTGGTGAGATGTGCCGCAAAGACTATACGATTTTTTAACGTGGTGGTGCCAAGAGTGATCTCAGAGGCTAATAATGGGTATTTGACACTCATGTGTCTCTCTCATCTAGCAAGTACAGATCGAGCTTTCGGGCGTCGGTAACGGCATCGTATATGGTTCGTGCTACTCGCGCATCTCCGATGCGAACGTGAGAAATCTCTGCAAAGGGATGGAGGGTAGGTGCGACTCGTCCCCCGATCTCGTGGACGAGGTCTACCTGGATGCTTCGATTTTCGTTGGAGAAGCGTCTCTTGAGATCTATCTGTCCACTGGGATCGATGGATCGTATCTCTGTGAAGGTCAGGAGGTTTACACCTAGGTGTTTTAGACGCCTGATCGAGTCCAAAAGGTCACCTGTCTGTGCGATCCTAGATCCGAATGCGGGATCTTCACAGATGTAGTAAACCTCTTGTGCGTACTTTGCTATCTGCTCCGTTGTTATAACGGATTCGGTGTTGCCTCTAGGATCCAAAATCGCTACCGCTTTACCTTTGTAGCTCGCAGTGTCGGTGTAAACAGTGTGCTCAGATAAGTAGAGAGGTGGAGGGACGACGTAGACAAGGGGAGTCGACTGTGCTCCAGTAGCTAGCACCACTAGATCGTCTTCTTCTAGACTCCAAAGATCATCTTTGGAACGCACTGCATGCTCTAATGAGATGCGTATACTCTTGATGCCTGAAAGTCGTTCTTTGTAGTAAGTGAGGAGCAGATGGAACCTAGAGTTATCAACTCTTCTTTCAAATAACGCTATGAGTCCACCTAAAGATCGTTCTTTCTCATATATGTGGACCTCGTCATACCTCGGCCCAAGGAGCGTAGCAAGTTCGATGCCTGCGACGCCTCCCCCTACTATGTGTACTTTGTGGATAGCGTTTCTACTTAGCTTCTTTGGGTATAGGCGTGGTTCAAGGTAAGTGAGCGTCGTGGTATCGATATGTTTGGGATTTACTATGCAGTCAACTGCGATGTTGCGACTGTCTTCTGGGTTGCATAGTTGGTTGCATCCTACGCAGGGCTTTATTGGAAACGATGTCGGACCCTTTAGTTGAACTTTGTGTACCAAAGCAGGGTCGGCTATAAGCGCTCTCGTCATCTCTACGAGATCACAGCTACTTTGGCTAAGGGCAGATTCAGCTTCGTCGACATCGAAGAACGAACCTTGAGCTACTACTAAAGCTGACGTGCCGACCGTTTCCTTTAGCGCTCTCACAAGGTCGACGTGGGTGGGATAGGGATAGCGAAAGTTGGAGCGGTATCGACTTTTTGTAAAGAGCCCTCCTGTTGTAGCAGTTATGTAGTCGACATATGGCTTCACGTGAGTAGCTGTAGCTAGAGAAGCTTCCTTGACGATCCCTCCCCAGGGAGTTAGCTCATCGATGGAGAGCCGTACGCCTAGGATGAGACTTGGGAGCTCAAGACGAATCCTTTCTAGCACTTGCAGTAAAAACAGTGACGGGTCTTTGCCGTACTCGTCGAGGCGCTGATTAGTTAGTGGACTGAGAAACTGTCTAAGGATGGACCTATGCGAAGCGTTTATCTCTACCGCTTGTACGCCTGCTTCAAAGGCCAGTCGTGCCGAACTCATAAAAGCTTCGACGATCTCAAGAATCTCAGTCTTGGAAGCTACTTTAGGAAGTTCATTAGAGTCTACATCAGGTATGAGCGAGGGGCCAACAACAGCGTACTGCGAAAAGTTCGATGTGCCTTCTAAGCCGGAGTGAGAGAGGCTCGCAACGACTAAGCAGTGGTGTCTTTTCCCGTATGAAGCGAGCTCTCCCCATCCACTGATGATAGCTGGAGCCAGTGGTGCATACTCATACGGCCAGTCATCGACTGTAACTGATGCACTCTCGGTTACCAGTACTGCGGGCCCTCCCCGGATATGACCCATGTAGTAACTAAGAAGTTTCTCTGTTGACGATCTCCCCATAGCAAGATTGGTTCTATGAGGACCCATGACGACCCTGTTTTTAAGTTCTAGACCTTTTAGTTCGATCGGCGAAGTCAACGTGTGTGACTCGGTCATCTAGATCTTCCGAGATGCAACTGTAGAGTTCTTGGCTGACTTGTTGGGGCGTATATAGATGGGTCTAGATCGTGAGAGATCTGGCATTATTGAGGTTTTGACGCGAGAAAGTGTCATGGCACCACGACCAAAGACGCACTCAGGATCTGGGTCATCAAAGCTTAGTCCGTTGAAAAACTTGGTAGCCATGCATCCTCCATGGCAGCTGTCTATCGCATTGCACGTTGAGCACGACTTTGGTCCGGTCTCATTTCGCAGACACTCAAAGACCTTTGAGTGTCTCCAGATCTCCATAAACGATGTGTCTCTAAGATTACCGGCTCTGAAGGAGTCGTGAATGACGAATGGACAGGCATAGACGTCGCCCACGGGATCGATTAGGCAAACCACGCGACCCGCACCGCACATGTTTAGACCATCGAGGGGGTCTCCTAGCGGGCTCAAATGAAAAAATGAGTCTCCGGTCAACACGTCCCTATGACAACTCAACCATCGGAAAAGATACTCTTGCTCAACTTGGCTGAGTTTGAGACTAGCCCATGTGAGAGCCCCACGCCCTGATGGCCTAAGCCTGGTAACTCTAAGTTGAGCGCCGTAGCTAGCGCTTAACGCGTAAAGCTCGTCGAGTTGAGATATCGATTTGTTGGTGATAACTGTCGAAACTTTCACAGAAGGGGCCTTAGCGCTTTGGAGAACTTCTAGGGCGGTGATGGCAGTTTGAAAGCTTCCTGGTCCTCGAATCTCGTCGTTAGTACTAGCAGTCGCTCCGTCCAACGAAACTTGCACGTCGAGGTAGGACTCCTCTGAAATCCATTGCGCCATATCACGGTCGATGCGGCTGCCGTTGGTGGAGAACTTTACGCCGACTCCTTTTGACAGGGCGTAAGATGCTATCGTTTTGAAGTCTGAACGAATAGTTGGTTCTCCGCCACCTATGTTGATGTAAAAGACGTTCATCTCTACTAACTGATCAATGACTTCTTTGGCCTCATCTGTGCTGAGTTCATGTGGATCTCTTCTACCTGACGAGCTAAGGCAATGTGCACAAGACAAGTTACATGCATAGGTGAGCTCCCAGGTTAGACATATTGGAGCACTCAGCCCGGTTTTTAGGTGATTGAAGTTACTCATTAGCTGCTACCTCAAAGCAGATATTTGCAGCGATCAAGCTCTGTACTACTTTGCTGACTACCGTCTCATCAAAGTCGAGGTTGAGCTCATTTAGGCGTTCGGTGATCTCTGTAACTGTTAACGGCTGTTGGAGGAGTACAAGAACCTCACCGATCGGTTGCGGTGAAAGTGAAACCAGCCGCCGACTTGCATGGTCGTAGGCCAAAGCACCAAATGCTTCGACTCGAGCCGAGACGGTCGTCGTACGTTGGTACTTTACACTACGTTCAGCCTTCAGAGTTGCCACCTTCGCCCACCGTCTTAGTAGACCCCACACATACCGTCGATAGAGATCTCGACTATCTCTACTTTGGATAGAGATTCGGTATTTAATAGGTAAGGGTCTTCTGAGTCGTTGCCTACCTCAACCTTGTTATCGGGGTCTGCTTTCGAGGATCTATCTGTATCAGCCATGCTAAAACCATAGATCAGATTCGCACAGTTTGCATAGCGCTAACAAAATCGAATGGTATTGGATGGTTGAATCTTTTAAGCGAGCTTTTCTAATGCACGTAAAGAGTCTGACAGAGCGTCGGAGAGCTCTTCTAGATGGTGCTTTTCGATAGTCAAAGGCGGTGAGAACGCTACCGATGTTGACAGAGTCCTCGTTATCACTCCTCTCGATCGCATCTCGTCTTGAAGCATCCCAACTCCTTGTGGTTGACTCTTCAAGAAGGTAGGGGAAAGCTCTACCGCTCCTAGGAGCCCAACCCCTCCTCTTACCTCAGAGACTATGGAGAAGTTCTCAGCCACCTGGAGGGTTTGAAGGAGCTCTTCTTCTAGCTGAGCCCCTCTCTCTATGAGCCCCTCTCTCTCCAAGATGGAGATGTTTGCGATACCAGCCGCGCAGCAAGTCGGGTGACCGGCGTAGGTTGGTCCGTGTCGGAATACATTTCCGGGTTCGTCCCAAAACGGTGCTGCGACCTTCGGAGAGACTACGACACCGCCCAAGGGAAGATATCCGCTAGTGACACCTTTGGCGAAGGTGATCAAGTCTGGCTTGACTCCAAACCTTTCGGGTGAAAACCATCCACCTAGACGTCCAAATCCACATATCACGGCATCGACTATTAGTAGGACATCGTGGCGCTCACAGATCTGTGCAACTGCTTCAAGATAGCCGGGTTGAGGGGGATAGACTCCACCTGCACCGATCACCGGCTCGACGATGAACGCAGCTACGTTCTCTGCTCCTAGGCGAACGATCGATGCTTCTAGAGCCTCAGCATCGTGGGTGGGAACCTCCTCTGACTCTCTCACCATTGGTCCAAAGCCTACTTTATTTGCGGGAATTCCGGCTAGAGAGGTACCTAACCCGTTCGTGCCATGGTAGGAGTGGTGTCGGTGAATAATGTAGAGCTTCTCAGGTTTTCCAAGAACGGAGAAGTATCTTCGGGCTAACTTTGCGGCAGTCTCGACGGCTTCCCCGCCTCCGCCGGCAAAAAAGATCTTTGAGCCTGGTTCAGGAGCCCTTTCAGACAGCATCTCGGCGAGTGTCTCTGCTGGCTCGTTACTAAAGTCTCCAAAGGTCGAGTAGACCGGAAGTTTTTCCGCTTGTCTATGGGCAGCGTCTATGATCTCTTTGCGTCCATGCCCTACGTTCATGTACCACAGACTCGCCGTCGCGTCGAGATATCGTTTCCCGTCTTTATCCCACACGTAAACGTCGTCGCTTTTTTCAATGATAAAGGGCTTCTTGCTAACTTTAGACATATCGGCAAAGGGATGCCAGAACGCACTCGCCATTACTAGGGGACCTTTCACTGTTGATTTCCTCAAAGGAAATCCTAACACTTACAACGCTGCAAGTGCGATTGAAACGACGATTGCTGACTCGTTGGAGTTGAGATCAGACTTCCTGTGGTCTATCCGAGGCCTGTCGATTGGACCCTTCTAGTGACGTGACAATGCGGCGACCTAATTGAAGTAGTGGTGTAGCAGGCAGTCATCTTGGAGTCGATGTGACTGCAGAGAACATCGTAGTTTCGAAATCTAATGT
>JAJYGI010000046.1 GCA_021790735.1 Actinomycetes bacterium
CATAGCTTCGACAGAAAATCGAGCCTCTCTAAGTACGTGAACGTTCCCAAAAGTTTTGTTGTAGTACAGAGAATAAATCTAGGACTTTACGCTATTCTTGCCCAAATGAAAGCCACCTCCAACTGGAGAAAGGTAGCTGAGGAGATTTGGCCCTTCGTTCTTGGGGAACCAAGCACTCCAATTGGTGAGGAGGAGCAGAGGTGGATGAAGGCACGTGAGCACCCTGACTCGAAACAACCAGGATACTAAAGTTTGGGGAGGTCTCTCATCCTACTAAATGCGTCGAAGATCACCTGTGTAGAACTCATAAAGCACGGCAAAGAGTAGTAAAGGATCCGACAGTCTACCTTAGAGGGGTCAACGATGATCTCTTCGACGACCGTCGCTGGCACAGGATCTGAGACTAGCTCGAAGGAAAACACTCCTCCAACTGCACTAAACCAACCTCTTCCAGTTGCCGTAGAGAGCCTGTCGGCTAGGTCACTTGAGGGTACCTCAGCTATAGTTTCCGCCACCTTTACCACCAAAGTACCTACTCTTGAAGACTGCGTATAAGGGTACACCGCTAAAGAAGAGGCGAGAAGTGACGCTCCTCTACCGAAGCTACGCCTATGAGGATCAGACCCCGTCGCACCCTGCTGTTCGTAGGGACTGTAGCCAATGACTCTCGAATGAGTACTCATCTCCATCACCACCAATTTTAACCTAAGTACGCCCGCTATCAGAGGTCGACGGTCTCTTTAAAAAGTAGTCGGCTAGTATTTTCGACAACTTTCAGCCGTACTTGACTGTGACATTGAACAAATACTTCCTTCGAAAACTGCCACTTCTGACTACAGACTATTACAACTCTGATTAGCCAACATATACCGTGTTAAAGTTATCCTCTCTATAAGAGATTCTCCTTACACCGCCTCTAACTATCTCTATATCCCAGAGACTACCTTTCGCACAGCGAAGAGGAGTTCCCACTCGTTCCATGTTGGAGCCTATAAGCATCTCAACAAGTTCAGGAGCCACGTTCCCATGGGTGCATGCGACGTAGAATCCGTCTCCGCCAAGAGACAGAAGGAAACTCTGAAGCGCAACATACGTCGTGTTTTCCGCCAGGCGCTCGTCTAACTTGATCTCTAGACCAAGAGCATCACCTAGGGGGTCTAGCGTTTGAACACATCTCTTGTACGGGCTCGAAAACAGCGCAGTAAAAGTACCTTCTTTGAGAAACTCTGCGATCGCTTGAGCTTGTTTTATGCCAGCCTGGTTTAGGGAGCGTTCGAACTCTTGCTCTTCCCACGAGCTTCTCTCACCAGCCTTTGCGTGTCTAACTACGACTACTCGCACGGCAACTCCTTATGCAAATAGCTTATCGCTACTTTACAACATAGGGGCATCGACTGTCCGGTTTCTTCCCTTAGATCATAGTGTTACTCAGTGTTAACGCTAACTTCACGAGTTGGGTCCTCAACCCACTCTGACCAGGAGCCCACATAGACCTTTGCATCTTGCATCCCCAAATACTCAAGTGCAAGAGCCATAAAAGATGCTGTCACTCCAGACCCACAGTATGTCGTCATCAGCGAATCGGGGCCAAGACGATGTTCTGTAAAAAACGACTCTAATACGAGCTGATTTAAGCCAGTAGTTGGATGAAAGACCGACGAGTAAGGCAGGTTGAGAGCCCCTGGTATATGGCCTGCAACTTTGTCTATCGGCTCTGAGATACCCAAGTATCTAACTTGTTCACGTACGTCAATCAAACACGCCTTGCCCTCTAAGACATAGTTGACTTCCACGAAGATTTCCTTCCGGTTAGCTTCATCAAATCGAAATTCAGAGGCTTCAACTGAAGCTATCTCTGTAGAGACAGCGTTCCCTTCAGCAGTCCAGCGTTGGAACCCACCGAGAAGTACTGCGACCGATCGATGACCAAAGTGTCTGAGCGTAAGAGCACCTCTAGATGCAGCTAGAGAGTCACCTTGATCGTAAAAGACAACGAAATCACTTGAATTAACTCCAACTTCGGATAAAGCCTCCTCAACATCTTTAGCCTGAGGCAGGGGGTGGCGACCCTTTCCTCCTGGTAAATCAGATAGAACCTTCTCAAACTCAATAAACTTAGCGTTTGGCAGGTGTGCACGTTCATAGTACGCTTTGCCTACATCTCTTCCCAAAAGCCAACTCACGTCGATCACTGCCACACTCCGGTCTCGTTGAGCCACAAGTCGCTGAAGTTCCCGTGGGGAGATAAACGTTCTATTGTCTGTCATTAGTGAAGACCTCTTCTATATTGTGGACTAGGCAATCGACTCAGACGGGTACAACCTTTGAGCAACTTGATACCGAAGATCATAGCTGTTGATTTCAGTGCGTCTTGCAAACCCAAAACTGGTGATAACTCAATCTGGGTGCCCTCAAGCGTCTTCCCTTTTACAACGATTCAAGTATCTCATCCGGCAACTCGGGATCAACTAGCAGTTAACCTGCTTTCCGAGACAAAACATGGCATCGAAGGTTCAAAGAGGATTTTGTTAGCTTTCAAATTCGCTTTTTCACATCCAGCTGCATTTCTCAACACACTTTGCTCCGCCTCAGCTTGGTACCTGGAGATGAACGCCTTAGCGTCTCTAAACTATCCCTTGCTGCTGAGACACAGTATCTACACCGACTCTTGGCTGCGGAGATCAAAGATACAAGCGACAACACGAACAACCGCTTTTAGTCGCCAACAAATTAAATTAGTGGAATCAACGCTATCTAGGGGTCACCCTAGTTCAACCACGATGCTTGACTATTTATCAAACACGAAGGATCGATCGACCCTGAAAACGTTGGACGAGTTCAGAAGGTGCAACATTAGAGCAAGAAGCTATAGCAAGCAAAGTTTCATCTCCTCACCGTTTCAACTTTACGGATCTGTATCCGTTGGTAGCGATGTTGAGTGCTGGCCATCACTCATTCAGACAAGCAACTTAACTAAATCCGGACGAGACCGAACTCACGTCGTCCAAACCAATCTCTGGATCGCCAGCCTAGTTATGGATGCAAGGTTATATGCCATGTTTGACCAGGGATATCTATGCTCCAACGGCCCAAAGCGGCTCGAAAGTTAGATCTTAGGTGTGCCAGTCTAAAGATCTCGTCTCCGCTGCACGAACCACTTTGAATCTTGGTCTACCTAGGAATTAAGTGGCTAAGAAAGGCTCGAGCAATCTGACAAAGTCCAGCTTCGAAATCTTATAGGAGCAGATCCCTACAGATTCAATAAAGTGTAGTGGTCTTCGATCGATACAGCCAAGATGCTACAGCTAGAGCGATACCTCCAACAATCTCGACAAAAAACGAGGCCTGTGCATAAGGAGCACTAAGGCTATCTTTGAATCCAAACAGTCCAAAATTTATGGAAATCAACAGCGCTGCTGCTGTGCCTACGAGAAACGTTGCCGAAAGAACAAGCCACAGCATTCTCCTCCTAAGCACCAAAACGAGCACAAGTGCCAACCCAACTACGGACTGCCCTAAAAACATGTATCCGATCACGAAGATACTTCTATAGCCACTCAAGAAGAGCTTGAGGTGAATAAAAGAGGAACCGAGAAGAGCCAAGAGTCCCAAACTAAGTAGCAAACCACGCAACACTACAACTAAAGGAGCGCCTCCGATGCCATTTCCCCTAACCTTAAACTCTTGAGTCATAGCGTCGTCTTTCATCTAAGTTTCTAGTCCTAGTGTTCTACTCACCTAGAGGGGTAAATAGATGAGTTTTACCAAAGACTTCTGACAGTGAAAGAGACGCTCAGTCTATATTCATTGTGGCTTTGGAGTATAAAAGATCAGCAGGGCAAAGATGGAGAGGCTATCAGATCGACGACCCCAACAATAAATTAGCCGACCAAAGTCCTAAGCAAAAACGCCTAAGAGAACGTCAGAGGGTTGATAGGTGAGTAAATACATAAAACAGATCAACCCTAACTATAGACGTCAAGGAAGACTAGGCGAAACCTCAAGACGCGTCTCATCCGTCTTAAGACTCTTATTATCAAGTGTAACTGAAGAAGCTCCCTCACTTTTTTCAGGAAACAAGATACAGCCCTCTGGATCAAAGGACAACAAAACACCAGTTCCTCGACTGTGTCTCAGGTCGCTAAAGATCCCCGAGAGCCTATATCCATCAGAGACCTCTACTACATGCTCGTACCCTATCCCCCGAAAAGCTACGTCACTAACTGTTCCAGAGAGAGTTCCTCTTTGCGGATTGACTCCAGATACCGCAAGTGCAGCCATCTTAACTGCAGCCGCCCGTATGAGCATTCTCACTTTTTCGCCTTTTTGTAACGTAACGTTTGAGGATGCCGACAACCAAGCACATCCGTCCAGCGTCGAGACCACGTGACGAGACAGATCGACAGAGTCTACAACGGCCGGCAGGTCTCCAGCCAACCCTGTAAAACGCGCCACAAAAGGAGTTTTTGGTTTCGCATAGAGTTCCTCAGGTCTATCCAACTGCACTAGCCTTCCACGATCCAAAACTCCCACATAGTCCGCTAGCGCAAACGCCTCTGACTGGTCATGAGTAATATATAAAGCAGTAGCACCGACCTCGCGTGTCAAAGTCGAGATCTCCACTCTCAATCTCTCCCTAAGATCAGCATCAAGGTTCGACAGTGGTTCATCAAATAACATAAGGCCTGGTCGAGCAACCAATGCCCTAGCAAGTGCTACTCTTTGCTGTTCACCCCCAGAGAGCTCCTGCGGGTACCGATCCGCCAGATGCATAAGACCCATTCGATCTAACATTGAAGTAGCTAAGGTCTTTCTTTGTGACTTCGGGAGTGACCTACGCCTAAGAGCAAAGGCAACGTTGTCGAGTGCGGTCATATGCGGCCAAAGCGCATAGTCCTGAAAAACCATAGACAGTTCGCGTTCTTCACTTTTTATGTGGAGATCCTTCGAGCTAACAGTCTTGGAGTCAAACTGTATCTTTCCTTCGCTCACTCTCTCAAGACCAGCGATGCAACGTATTAAGGTTGACTTTCCACTTCCAGAGGGGCCAAGCAAGACTACAAAAGATCCTGACTCTACCTCAAACGAAACGTCAGTAAGAGCCTTCTTCCCTCCAGGATAGACCTTCGATACCGAAGTAACTTTAATACTTGGTGCCCCATCGAACTCCGACAAACTACTCCCCTTTAGATAACCCGACCACCGACTCTTCTCCACCCCTTAGGAGCGAGAACTTTAAACACCATCATTACTAGTACGATCATCCCTAGATCAATCAAGAGAGCAACGATAGAAAGTGCTGTACCTTGATAAAGATTTGACTTATTCAAGATCTGAACGATAGCCACAGAGACTGGCGTAACTCCTGGAGGAGCAAGTAGCTCAGAGGCTGGAAGCTCCAAAAACGTGCCTGCAAACGTTAACAACCAGGCCCAAAGCAGACTAGGAGCCAAAAGGGGCAATACTGCCTTTCTCCATGAAACGAACGCTCTAGAACCATTGACTCGAGCAGCTTCAAGAAGAGAACCTTGAATCTGCGCCATCGGCCCAAGTAGAACTCGACTTGAAGACGGAAGAGCACCAGCAAGGTACGCCATAGCCAACACGGTAACAGTGCCGTACAGATGTAACCCGATAGATTGAAGGATGGGCAAGTTATAGGCAAAAATATAGCCTGCAGCAAGTACTAGCCCCGGGAGCGCAATTGCTATGATTACGGTCACATCTAAAAGCTTCCCAATTAGACCGACCTTACTTGACGTTAACCTTCGCGCTACGATCGCAGCCAATACCACTGCCAACGTAGCGTTCAGCACGGCCATCTTGAATGAAAATACTAACGACGAACCAAAACCCGTTACGCTAAAGATACCTCGATAGGCAAAAAAGGACAGATTTCCTAACGACATCGAACTCAACGGTTTGAGCATCGATGAAGACAGCGCACCAAGAGTCGGTACTCCTAGAGCAATCGCAAAGAAAGCAAAGAACCCAAAAAGGATCGCCGACTGTCCCCAAAAGCCGACTTGCTTGATTCTCGCAGCCGTCGCTTTGCCGCCCAAAGTAGCAAATCTTCGCCGCTTCGTAAAATGGTGTTGCACGGCGAGAGCAACTCCAACCACAGTTACTAACATCCACCCAATCACAGCGGCCTCTGAAAAATTAGCAGGGTAGGATGACAGGGCCACATAGAGATTGTAGGTTGCTACGGGGAAGTGAGCATTAGGGGCGATCACAGCCGCAGTACCGAAGTCCGCAACAGACTCGGCAAAAACAACTACTAGAGCAGAGAACACCGCTGGCAAAAGCACCGGTCCGAGAGTCCGCAGAACTTCAATACGTCCACCTCCATGCGTTCTTATCGCCTCTTCGTAACTGCTTCCTAGCGATGAGATAGGGCCCGCCACGGCAAAATACGCAAATGGAACGCCCTTTATCCCAAGAATTAACGCATAGCCAACCGGTCCGAAAAATAGATTCAAAAGTTTAGGTGAGAAAAGGTTAATCGAAGACAAGACTCCGCCGCGATCCAAAAGCACCTGCCAGCCCACGGCGATAATGTAACTTGGAAGAAGTAAAATCCCCCATATCGCCACAGAGAACACAGCTTTGCCCTTCATATTTGTTCTCTGTAGTCCAAATCCCAAAAACGAACCCACAAACGTCGCAAATATAGCTGCGACAACTCCAACCACAACTGAGTTACGCATACCTTGAAGCGTAACTCCGGAGAGAGCCGAAGAGAAGCTACTCAGACTAAACCAAGCACTGCCTTGACCAAACAGGTGAGGAGAAACGGCAAGGACAAGAAAAGCAGCACTGGGAATTATTAGTACGAGAGCTAAGACCACCCAAAATACGGGCCAGCCAACGTGTTCTAACGCGTTCAGTAAAGTGACCCTAAGATACTCGAATAAGCCATGCTTGCTACGAATACTCAACTTTTTGCCACTCGATCCATCCACAGGCTTAGTAGTAGTCTCCTGGGACTCCGTTGGCGTCACTATCGCTTTCACTGAACGATATTGCTAGTAAACCACTGGTTGAGCGACGCTTCTCGTGGACCCCACACAACAGGATTAGGGTAGTCAGTAGGTATGGACGCAAGTGAGGGAACAACCTTGTGAGCCTTGGTACCGACGATAATTGGGAAAAAGAGCGAGTCTCCGTGAGGATCACCAGACAACATAAGCGCTTGACCGGCCTTGGAGTATACGAAGTCAGCGAACTTCTTGGCCTCGGCAATCTCCGCAGCTGGTTGTTTCGCGTCGATTCCAATAATCCCTGGCAACAAAGCTGACTTATCTAGATAAGCCACCTTCAAAGAAGGGTTAGTATATTCAAACCCAATACCGGCAGAGTTCTGTACGAGAGCCAGCTTGATTGTGCCCTGCAAAAGTGCACCTAAAGTAACTTTATTTGTCGAGTAAACGTGTAACCCATTGGCGGCTAATGCCTTGAAGTAGGCTTCACCTTGGCTTACTCCGCCCTTTTGATCCATAATCGAAGCAACGACTGGATACGTGGGACCAGAGATAGCTGGGTTATTCATACCCACAGCCCCCTTCCATGTGGGAGAAAGTAGCTGATTCCAAGTAGTTGGCGGGGACTTTACTACGTTAGAGTTATAGACAATTGCACCGGCAATCGTAGTACCCGTCGGAATGTAACTTTTATCCGCTGGGACCAGACTTTTACCTAGCGGAGTTAGAGTACCAGTATTCGGCTCAAAGCCTCTAAGTAACATCTTTTGTTGATCTAGAGCAGCATATGACTCAGAGCCGTCAGACCAGAACACTCCCCATTGGGGATTGTTAGCTTCAGCGGATATCTTAGCTAGCAGAGTTCCCGTAGAATGATCTTCTAGCTCCGTTGGGATACCGGTAGCCTGCTGAAAACCTTTTACGATTGCAGCATCATATCCTTCGGCTGCGTAGACAACTAGTGGAACCTTCTTCGCCGCCGCTGCGCTGGATGGGGTTGCTGATGAGGAGGCTGAAGAACCGCACGCCGACAAAGTCACGGCACTAATCCCACCTACTAATCCCATTGCCTTCAGTTTGAATGATCGTCTCAACTTTGAATTTTGGTTCATAGCGATAGACACTATCCAACTTATGTGACCTAACGACAACATCAATCTTTACGTTAGGTAAACATCTAGAAACACGTCGCACAATGACGTTACCTTTCACTTACACCGTGACCCAACTATTAGGTCTATAGATCAGTGGTGATCTCAGGGAAACATCGCAATGACCCGTCGAAAGAAAAACATCAAGATTCCGAAGAAATACCTTTAACTAAGGTCGACTGTCTAGCTAGCATTCGCATCCTCCATCCATAAACACGTATATCGAAGGAAGGTTGCAGATCCATTCAAGAGTGCCCCCGGCAGGATTCGAACCTGCGACACATGGTTTAGGAAACCACCGCTCTATCCCCTGAGCTACGAGGGCAAAGTAACCAAAGGTAGCTTAGCCGGGATAAAGTCACTTCGAATTACCACATCTGGGCTAACTCAGAAAGTTCTAGAGACACAGTCACATCGTTCCATTGTCCTTGAGCCTAACAAAAAAAGCACCTGCAGCAAAGTAGAGATGCAATCTCAAGCAAGGGATCCGACAACTTAGAAGTCGCCGCCTTGAATCTCCGCTATCATCGCCTCTATCTGTTCGCGAGTACCCTTTAAACGCTTCTGACATTCAGTGACGATGACCTTTGATCTTACGACGAGTTCAGTTACACTGTCGACGCTAACCTGTCCCGTCGATAAGGTTTCGAGAATACCTTGGAGTTCTGCCTTCAACTCTTCGTAGCTCATATTGAAAAGTTCGTCGCTTTCCATCTCTGCTTACTCCTCGCACTCTCTTACAGAAACTACTCCATCTGCAAACAAAATCTTTGCCACCTTAGTTGTACGAGTTTGCATTGCAGTCCTTATCCATCTATCTTGATCATCCCCCACCACCGCAAAGCCTCTCCTCAGCGCTTCCTCCGGATCGCTCTGTTCCACTTGCGAAGTCAGTACTTTTAATAAACCTTGTTCAGAGTCCAGAGTCTGCCTGAAACTATATGCAAGGGTTGAGTATCTTCGACTAAGGTCCATCTCTTCAAAGTTGACCTGTCGAGCACTTTCCCCCAATATCGCTCTGGCTGTTCTTAAAAGCTCCTCCTGTTCCCGACGAACCACGCCGCTTAGAGCATCAGCAACACCTCTCGTTACGTCCGTAAAAGACAACCGCATTCTATGGCGCACGGAGTCGAGTGCCATAGTAGATGCCATTTTGACTCTACCTAAGAACTCCTCCTCCCTCCCTAGAGCGTTAGACGCCACCCTCATGATCCGTTCGGCTAATAAAGAGACGGAGGCTAAGAACTCTAAAACGCTCTCAACCAGTTCCTTCGCGACACTCTGCGGCACATCAAAGTAACGATTGGCAACTTCATTTACCAGTACAGAGTCGGTAGAATGCCCTATCGCACACCATATCGGAGTTTCACAAGTAGCAACTGCTCGGACGACCCTTTCTTCGTTGAAGACGGAGAGCTCGCCTGCTGAACCTCCGCCACGTATAAGAACCACTAGATCATGACCTCCAGAACCAGCTTGCGCTAGTGCCTGCACGAGATCATCGACAGCGTAAGGACCAGACACAGAGGTCGGATAGAGTTTCAGAGTAAACCTAATCCCGCTCTCTACCAAAGGATTCAAAAAGTCCTTTTTTACGACACCGCTGGCGGACGTTACAAGAGCGACTTCTCTGCAGAGATAAGGAGACTTGAGCGAGCGATTCGCATCCCAAATTCCCTCTGAGCGCAAGATACGCCTTATCTCTTCAAGTCGTATCAACTCATCTCGTCTAAGTACGTCGTAATCGAGTCCCAGTACTTGAAATCTCATTCCGTACAATGGATGGAGGTTGAGTTTCCCCACAACTACAACCTCGAGATCATCTTTAAACGAAGAAAGAGACCTCTGTGCAAGCTCGCGTTGAATCACAGTAGCTTGGTCTCTCCAGATAACAGCAGCGATCTTTGCTGTCACAGACTTAGAGGTATGGCCCATCTCTTCAGCTTCCACCATATCGAAAAAGATATGACCCGCTTGACTCCTCTTAGAAGAGGACACAGTACAGCGCACACGATGAACATCCGCCATTAGAGGAGAGAGAGCCTCATGAATCTCCCTCCAGAACTCGGAGACGCTTAGTACATTCGATTCAATGTCGCCTGATGGTAGAGATGCACTAAGATCCACAATGCAATTGTACCGACTCAATCATTGAGTATCATCGTCATCTCTTTCAACAAGGAACATCCAGTCCTACGGATCACAGTGTTATCCAAGCGAAGTCCATCGGTCTATGACCGCCGCAGAGACGTTACTTTATGGTTAAACGAGACGGCATCTCCAGTAGTTAAAGTCTCGCCATACCACAAAATATGGGGAGCAACCTCATAAAGAGATGCTGAGTGGTCCACGGTCAGCCTCAACCTATAACTATCAAACGGCGGAACTCCACGATTCGATAACGACTTCACGAAACCGACACTTGCAATATTCGGCTTTTTGGCATCCAGTCATATCTTCTTGCCCAAAGACGACCTTATCGGTGAAGCAGAAGTTAACCTTTAGCAAATACTTAGATGCGGTCGCCAGCGAACCCAGCGTTCTCACATAAAACATCTATAACAATTGTATAGAACAAAATTCATAACTAGAGAACAAAGGAGGCGGAGTGTTAGAGTTATCGAACCAAACCTTAGCAGCTCTGGGTGGCTTGATCGCTTCTACAGCAGTAGCAGTCGCTGCAACTACATCGAAGTCACCTTCAAAAGCTCGCATCCCGATCCTCTCTTTGGCCTACCTTATAGGTGCTTCTCTTGAGTTCTTCACTTACTTCCTACAGTCCGGGTTACCCACAACTCAGAACTTCTTCCCTAGACTGCTGTTTGGGTCATCGGAGTTACTATGGATTCTCATATTATCGGCCACATCCATAGCCGCCCAGCAATCCAAGATCTTCCTTAACCTTTCTGGGAAGGCTCAGACGATCTTATTCACCATATCTGCCATCTCCCAAGCCACAGCTGATATAAAGACAATAACGTCCGCAGTCTGGATGTTATTGTCGCTCTCAACGTTAGTTTTCGCGATCGCCACCATAACAGGGACATACTCCAAGATCGCGTCGCTTTGGATAACGCTTAAGTCTCGATTCGGACTCAACTCGCTATGGTCACGTCTAGCTACACTCGTACTCGTTCTAATAGTAGTTTCGATACCGATGTACCTTCTAAGCGAACATTCAGCAGCGAGTTTTCACAACGCCTCTCCCAACTCTCAAGTACTTCCCCTCGAAGCTCAGGGTCGCCAAGGGCACGCATCCGATTCATCTTTCAACTCTGGCGTTCTACCCAACGGTCCCGATGGTGAAAGTCGCTTACCGACTGTACTCAAGTTCTACGGCTCTGCTAGCGCATCAAATCCCAACGTCAAACAAGTTGTTAGAGTCTGGGTCAAAGGCACGCTAGATCGTGGTCACATCGGGAACGTCACGCTTGTCGCAAGTGGTGTGCCACAACCCTCAGGATACTTAAACCTAGTCAACTCTAGAGCAGTAGTTGCTCTAAAGGTAGACCATCTCTTGGGTCTCGGAAAGATTACGCTAGTCGACTCTAGGGCTGTTAGAGGAGTGGTGACGTTCTCTCGCCTGGGTAGATTTGACTTCATCCTTACAACTATTCCAAGCTCTTACGACCATGTAACCGGCTCCCTAACTTTAATAAACAGCCAGCATGGAGACAAAGACAGCGACGCAGACGGTACAAATCTTGCCTAAGCGAAGATTTGTCGGGAAAGGGCCCGTAGATACCCAACTACGCTCGTCAACCTACCATGTTCACTGTTCGCAGATGCATCATAAGGGCTGCTAGGAGAACATAAGGTCAAAGTACTCCATAGCATGGGAAACGAATTCGCAAGTAAGTAGGAGATCAAGAAACGCTCGCAAGTGAACCGTTAAAGTCACTACTAGCCCATCTACAGTCTTGCCAACAGAGTTCTTTGAAAC
>JAJYGI010000107.1 GCA_021790735.1 Actinomycetes bacterium
GTCAACACAAGATCGCTACGACGTCAGTAGCTCTAGGGCCACTCGATCAGCCAGCATGCGTCCTCTCTTAGTAAGCGTAAGGTACTCACCCTCAATGCACACTAAATCCTCAACGACCGCCGGAACGTGACGGAGACTAGCAGTAGGAACGCCAACTGCGCATCTCAGTCCTAGGAGGATACCCTCGAGCAACTCCTGTTCGCTGCTTAGAGTTTCTCGAAACTCTGTTGGATCTTCGTGCCTAGCGATCTTTGCTAGGTATCTGGCCATAGAAAACGCATTTGCAGAGCGCTCTCCAGAGATAAAACTGTGAGCAGAGCACCCAACTCCAAGGTACTCCCCTCTTACCCAGTAGTTAAGGTTATGACGAGACTCGGCATTCACCTTGGACCAGTTTGAAGTCTCATAGTTATAGAATCCAGATCCCTCCAGAACTTCGCTCAACCTGAAGTATCTCTGTGCCAAAGTATCGTCGCTTTGGACGACTGAAGAGCTCGCACCTTGTGATCTTTTAGACAAAACACTGAGTTTGGTCTTTCTCTCTAGGGTAAGGGCATAGCCACTTACATGATCGACTCGATCAACTACCGCTGTTAGGGCAGAAAGCGTCTTTTCCCATGAAGAGTCACTTTCGGGACCAGCACCGTAGATGAGGTCAATTGAAAGTGCAATACCACCTGCTCTAGAGATCATCTCGATCGCCTTCGTCGCAGTTCGCACATCATGGGAGCGTCCGAAAAAGCGAAGAATCTCGTCGTCAAATGACTGAACGCCTAAAGATACTCTCGTGACCCCTACTCTTCGGTAGAGATCAAGCTTCTCTTTCGTGATCGACTCCGGATTGACCTCTATGGTAAACTCATCGAGATCTTTCAACTTCATACTTAGCACAAACCTCCGAAGCAGATCACCGTCGAGAAGAGACGGAGTTCCACCTCCTATATAAAGTGTTCGCGGAGGACGACTAAGTAGACTCTTTTTAATCTGGTACTCACTTGTCATAGCGTCGAGGTAATAAGCTACCTGGTCGAGCCTCGCAACTTGAACCGAGAAAGCGCAGTAAGTACAGACCCTTTCACAAAATGGAGTATGCACATATACGCCGGGTGAGAACAAAAGCCGATCTGATCGAAGGTCCTCTATAACTCCCAACTTAGCCTACAAGTCGAAGGCCCAGCTCCTCAAGGCGATCAGTCATCTCCCTAACGTTCATCTCCAAAAGAGCACCGATAATTCGAAGATCATCGTAACGAATAGTAATCATTCGACCATTGAAGTCTTGACGCTGCACTTGGATCATATCAAGGTACCGCTTCAGAAGATCCCTCTCAGGGCCACGTACTTGTTGCAGCTTAGAGAGGTCTATAGTAACCTTTACCTCAGGTTCCCAACGAAATCGACGAGGAGATATATCACCGTTTTCATGATCATCGATCGAGATTACATGGCTACTAACCTTATCTGAAATACCAATTCCATTTAAGAATCCTACCGAATCTCCTTCAAATACACTATCTTGAGGTAGAAGCTGATCCACTGGAACGTTGTAAAGGTGAGCGAGGCGCTGAAGTCTTGGAACCGAGATTGATCTCTCTCCTCGCTCGTAAGCACCAAGAACGGATGCCTTAAACTCCTGACCAGATGCCATCTCGACCGCTTGGAGTGAAAGTTTCTTCTGCTTTCTCACGGAACGCAGTCTGCTCCCAACCTTAACGGCATATTGATCGACTATGTTATCATCATCCATAGACACCTATATTACACTCTCAGTGACCTACACGCAAGTTTAATCACGTTTTTGTAGTGAGATATCAGAGCTAACTAGTAAATTATCCCGTAATGCTACAAGCAGTGCCGCCGAAACCACTGATGCCGTTTCCACTCTAAGTACTTCACTACCGACACGAATACGAGGAACTTCATCAAATAATGCATCGACCACACCTGACTCGGGTCCTATGATCCAAGTTTTTCGCTTTAGCGACGGGAGACCACCTCGTTGGTCACAGAGCGCAGCATCATCACCAAATCGATTGATCACTTCATGTGGGGATAGCACTCCACCGATACTCAAAGGAAAGACTCTCTTTGACTGCATAGAGGCTTGACGGGCCACTCGTTCAAGTCGCGCCAAGGTGGCACTACCAATTGGGTGTCCAGAGCGTCGATCAAGAGGTGAAGATACTAGGAAAAGTTCATCCACCCCCACTTCGGCCACCTTCTCAACCATGAAGCTAAGGCGCTCACCTCGTGGCATGTAGCTCACAACACGTACCTTTGGCTCTGGTGGATCGAGCTTAAATACTGGACCGAGCTCGGAAATCTCCCCCTTCAATCGACTTTTATGTCTTGAGTCGATAGTAACCAGACCTGACCTCACTGTACCCTTGCCGTCGCTTAGCAGAATCTCTTCCTTCGAACGCAGTCGCCTTGAGAGAGCAAGATGCTCTAAATCCTGTAGTTCAAGCGTTGGCTCTACGAGGTCTGAAACATAAAAGATTGGGCCGCCATTGAAGTTGCGCGGATCCTCAACCTCATCAATCATGTTACGCAAGCAGTACTAACTATCGAAAAGCCGACTTAATCTTCGAAAACAGTCCATGCTCATGAGGCTCAGAGATCTTCTCTCCCCTTATCTCCGCAAGACGTGTATATAGATTAATCTCTTCTTCCATGAGGTCCTTAGGCGTCATAACCATGAGCTCGATTAGGAGGTCACCTCGTCCACGACCTCCGAAGTTTGGAACTCCCTTTCCTCTGAAGCGTAACACCTTACCACTTTGAGTCCCCGGCGGTATACTCACCTCAATCATTTCATCTAGAGACTCGAACTCTAGCTTCGTTCCTAAAGCTGCTTGGGATATCGATATGCCTAACTGAGCATGAAGATCTTGGCCGACTCGCCTAAAGACGTCTGAGGCTTCGACGCTTACATGAACGTAGAGGTTACCTGGATAACCACCTCGTGGGCCTGCTGGTCCCTTGCCCGTAAGACGCAAAGTCGAACCGTCTTCGATTCCTGGTTGAATCTCAATTAGATAGCTCCGCTCTTCTGTCTTTCTACCTTCGCCACGACAGTCCGAGCACGGAGTTGTAATTATCTTGCCCTCACCGTAGCAGGTATCACAGGTACTAGTAGTCATCATTCGACCCAAGAGAGTCTGAGCAAAGCGACGCACTTGACCCGATCCACCGCAGGTCTTACAGACAGATGGAGTGGTACCGGGCTTCGAACCTGAACCGGCACAGGTCTTACAGGTAACTGGAAGTCTTACTGAAACCTCTTTTTTTGTGCCAAATACCGCCTCTTCAAACTTCAGAGTTACCGAGGTCTCCATGTCTTCACCGTGTCTAGCACTGCGCTGTCCTCCTCCGTCACCGAAGCCGCCATTAAAGGCTTGGCCAAAGATGTTTTCAAAGATATCCCCGAAGTTGGGCGAGAAGAAGTCTCCACTACCTTGACCCCTAGCAGCACTATCACCAAACATGTCATACTGTCTACGTTTCTCAGAGTCTCGAAGTGTTTCATAGGCGATAGTGACCTCTTTAAACCTTTCGACCGCTACGGCATCGCCACCGTTCGTATCGGGATGTAGCTCCCGAGCAAGTTTTCTATAAGCCTTTTTGATCTCGTCTTCTGTTGCGCTTTTCGAGACGCCTAACAGCTCGTAGTAGTCAGCCACGGATTACCCTTCAACTAAATGTCTACCGATTCTCTTACTTACCTGCTCCACCGCCGCTAGGGCCAAGGGATAGTTCATTCTAGTAGGGCCTATCACGCCGATTGACCCCACTCTCCGACCATCTAGCTCGTAAGGAGCTATCACCAAGGCGCACTCTGAAAGAGATGGAACTCCGATCTCATTACCAATCGAAACGCTTTGTCCCTTGACAAGCATCGACTTCATTAAAGATACCACAAGTAACTGCTGCTCAAGAGTCTCAAGAATCTTTCCCACCTTATCAGCTGCTAAAAACGCACTCGCTACCTTGTAAGCATCGTTCACAAAGAGCTCCTCTGTACTGGAGTCACCAAGAGTTCTAATAGCCTCCTTGACAGCTGAGAGCAGCGGCTCTAGAGCGGGATTTTCAAGCGTAACACTATCTATCTCGCCTATTGTCTTGCCTCTCAGTTCTGAACTGGCAAAGTTAGACAGCTCTACCGATAGAAGGTCCAGATCCCCTGCGTTTTCTGGAACGTCGAAGACCTCTTTCTCCAGTGAGCCATCTGAGCCCACTACAATGACCAAACCCATGGTTGCAGAGATTCCCACCACCTGCACATGCTTTACGACGACCGACTGCGTCGGTGGCGCAGTCACCACAGAGGTAAAGTTCGTAAGAGAGGAGAGGAGCCTTGACGTATCTTGTAACAGATCCTCAAGCTCCCCTTTGACATGGTCGAAGAAGCTCTGAAGCTGAAAGAAGTGTTCCGACCCCAACGGGTTTGGAGAAGATATATTGTCCACGTAGTAGCGGTATCCGCGATCAGTGGGAATCCTACCTGCGCTCACATGAGGTTGGGCTAGGTAACCATCTTGCTCTAGTGCAGCCATCTCATGACGAATAGTCGCTGTCGATGCCTGCACCTCACCCGTGGCCGCGACATTAGAAGAACCTACCGGCTCTGCCATAGCAACGTACTGATCAACTACTGCCTTTAGGACAGCTGTCTTTCTTGAATCTAACCTTTCACCCACGTCTTTACACCTCGCCGAAGCGTTCTATGCTTCAATTATGTAGTACATTCTACCTCTTCGACTCAATTCAACGTATTTTGCGCGATCGATCAAGTTGAGAAATCCATTTTCACTAGACACTTGGCACTTAAAAACTTCAAATCCTGTACTTGCCTAATTTAAATCGGCCATATAGCGAAAGCGTATCAAATACGATCGTTACCACAGCACGGATGTCAATAGTAGAGGAGAAACGCCTTCTAATCCAAACAGGAGCCTCGGTAATGATGATACTATCGTTCAGAGATTTGAGAGCCACTAAGAGTTCGAGATCAAAGACAAACCTCTCCTGACACATTAGGGGTTCTATCTGGTCGAAAAGGCTCTTCCGGATAAATTTAATGCCAACTTGGGTATCTTTTACGTCTAGGTGGAAAAGGATCTGAATAAGCCGCTGATATAGGTATGAGTACAGGCGCCGAAGCACTGGATACTCCACCGCTGAGTCTGGGTGACACTTAGACCCAAGTACCACGTCACTTGAGTTCGCCTCGATAAGTTCGATATACTTTGGAATTACTTTGGGGTCTATGTCTCCGTCGGCATCCATAAAGCCAACGAACTCGCCTTTTCCAACAGAGAACCCCTCGCGGATGGCGAAACCTTTCCCTTGATTTTTGGAGCGTTTAATAAGCTTTAGTCTCTCGTCTGCAACTCCATCAAGAGCACTTTCGCTGCCGTCTGTGGAACCGTCACACACTGCAATGATCTCAAATGGAATACCGATACTTGATAGAACAGAAAGAGCCTCCTCTACCGTGCTCCTCAGATTGCCACCAGGGTTGAAGTACGGCATCACTAAAGAGATTACGGGTCTCTTGACCTTCGAAGCTGTCGCTTGTTCGATCACCTTCTCTTTCAGCTCCATCTACACTCTCCTTGAGGTTGGACGCCTCTTGCCTCTAAGTCCACAAAGTGATATCGACACTTAACCCCACATCTATTACAAACATAGGAAGATAAACCTCAGAGTCGGCTAAGAGCATCTTGACCCACAGAGGTTCGAGATCTTTGTGAGATGAAGAGCCTGCCACACGGTGGACCGGAGGCTATGTTGCTAGAACTCAAACTCGAGAAGTTGTTGTCTTTGAGATAGAGTCAATAGATGTAAAGCCGTCGGCGTCATAGGGGCAGTTCATCTACATCTTCTCGTATTCCTGCCGACTCTATCCTCACAAGGCATTGTCTCTTACTGCATTCGGACATGAGGTGACCGTGACGTGTAGTGCACCTTTTCGTTGAAAGACTCCTTCTCGGTTCTCAGGGCTCTGAAGGCATGTAGGAGTCAGTCTTTACTCACTTTACAGTTCCTTGATCCCGCTCTCCAAGAAGCAGCAGGTCGCAAATCTCTAACGCAAAATAACGATCCCAGGACAGTTCTCCTCCCATAAAGGGGTAAAGTCGCTTCAGCTCGTTGGTCGTAACGATACTCAAGACGATACAATAGAGCTAAAAGGTAAAAGGGAAACTGTGTTAGCAACGTTTGCGATATTTCTTCGAGAAGGCATTGAAGCCTCGATGATCGTTTCAGTGATTATGGCTTACCTGAAAAAGACTGGACAACACAGCGGAGTTCGAGCTGTTCAACTGGGTATAGTAACTGCGCTTGCAACGGCTCTTGTGGTGGGGATAGTAATCTACGAAACGATCCATACCTATGCCGGTACAAGAACCCAGATAGTAATTGAGACTTGCTCCTATGCAGTGGCTGTCGTATCCCTTACATATATGACCTTCTGGATGACAAAACATTCAAAGGACATCCCCAAAGCTTTAACCAACAGAGTCGAAGCTGCACAGCAACAAGGGAAAGGGGGCGGTAATCTAGCCCTTTTCGTGGTTACATTTCAAGCCATTGCACGAGAGTCACTCGAGGCCATGGTCTTCACCTTGGCTATCGTACTAGCAACCGGCACCGGCGGTCCCGAGATCGGCGCAGCACTTGGAGTGGCAGCAACGTTGGTTTTCGCGATCTCTGTATACCGTTTTGGAAAACGCATAAACCTTTCGCTCGCATTTCGCACTCTCGGCGCCGCTCTAATCGTCTTCTCCGCAGCACTCATAGTCGATATGATTGAGAACCTTCAGTATCTAGGGTGGATCAAGGTTTTAAGCAGACCCTTATGGAACACAAACGCTTATCTCAACGAGTCCTCCAACATTGGAGATATCGCCCACACCTTGCTTGGGTACGCCGCTAAACCAACGCCGTTGGAACTTATTGTCTACTGTCTCTATCTGATCGTCGCTGTCACAACCTTCATCCAACTCACTAAACGCAAGCCTAACAAACGTCTCTCTTGATCGATTCCAGTCTTCTAAGAGCTTCGGCTCGCTCCACTTGGTGATCTACAACTGGTAAAGGGTAACCGAGGCCCCCAAAGTTGGCGTACAACCAAGGTTCATGTATAAACGACTCCGGAACAGACCGCAACTCTTCGACGTAGGTCTTTACGTACTCACCGTTGGGGTCGAACCTCTTGCCTTGAGTTGTTGGATTAAATATGCGATAGTAAGGAGCGGCGTCTCTACCTGTACCTGCAACCCACTGCCAACCATGGCTATTTGACGCAACGTCTCCATCGATGAGACGTTCGAAGAAGTACTTGGCTCCTTCCTTCCAGTGGATGTGAAGGTCCTTGACTAAGAACGAGGCAGCGATCATACGCACCCGGTTATGTATATATCCCTCTCGAAGGAGCTGGCGCATACCTGCATCGACGATTGGATACCCTGTCACTCCTGACTTCCAGGCCTCAAAGTTAGCAGATCCTGCCGCTGATGAGACCTCAAGTGTATCGAAGGCACTATTTAAGTTCCTCCACGATGACTCAGGGTGAAGTTCAAGGGTTTCAGCAAAGAAGTCGCGCCAACAAAGTTCAGATAAAAACCTCCGGTGGGCTTGAACGTCGAGCTTTAAGACTATCGTTCGCGGATGGATAACCCCAAAATGAAGCGCAGCGGACAGCCTAGAAGTACTGGACTTTGAAGGAAAGTCTCTCTCCTTTTCGTATCTTTCCAACGTCGATTGAACAAATGTCTCGAGTTTTTCAAGTTCCTTTCGTTCTCCACCTGATTCATAAGGTAGAAGCGAACTAAGCCTCAAAGGTATCGATCTTTGATTGGCAAGGTACTCCCAGTTGACTAAAGCTTTCGGCGGCGCTTGAACCTCGGGCACCTTCGCCAACCACGCTTTAAAGTAGGGAGTAAACACTTGGTAGGGAGTACCATCACCTTTGCAGATCGAACGAGGTATAAATGTAGTTGGGTAGTCGCAAACCTCAAAAGAAATCAATCGTTCGATCAAAGCATCCCTTACCCGACCGTCACGCCACTTCGAGTAGTGAGAGACGTCAGAGGAGACGAAGACCTTCTCCGCTCCTACGACTTCACAAAAGTTGGCCACCTCTTTAGCTGGGTCTCCATATAAGATGTTAAGCCTCCCGTCCATCTGCTCGTTCAAGTCAAAAAGTGCAGACAGAAGGTATCTAAGTCTCAGTTCACCTGCACGTCTTAGAGTAACTGGATCGAGAACAAAGACTCCATAGGTCGAGCTTGACTCAGTTGCAGCTCGATGAAGCGTATAGTTATCTGTCATACGGAGGTCACGTCGAAACCACACCACAGCGACCGTCACTTAGTCCTCCAGTTTGAGAGCAGAGATGAAAGCCTCCTGGGGAATCTCCACACGACCGATCGACTTCATCTTTTTCTTGCCCTCTTTTTGTTTCTCCAACAACTTACGCTTCCGAGAGATATCTCCACCGTAACACTTGGCCAACACGTCTTTGCGTCGTGCCTTGATCGTCTCCCTGGCTATTACCTTCCCACCAATTGAGGCTTGGATAGGAACATCGAAGAGTTGTCTAGGTATCAGCTCCCTTAACTTCTGAGCCATCTTTTTCCCGTGATCATAAGCCTTAGATCGATGGATAATACAGGAAAACGCGTCCACGGGAATACTGTTTAGCAAGACGTCAAGCTTGACGAGTTCTGACTCTCCGTACCCATCCGCTTCATAGTCCAAAGATGCATAGCCCTTCGTTCGACTCTTGAGCTGATCAAAAAAGTCGACGACGACCTCCGCTAGTGGGATCCGATAGACCATCTCGACTCGATCAGTGGAGATATACTCCATCTTTTGCATCGTCCCCCGCCTCTGCTGAGCTAGATCCATCAAAGTGCCAACGTACTCAGCAGGAGTGATTATCGAGATCTTTAGGTAAGGCTCCTCTATCTTGGCGATCTGTGATACCGGAGGGAGCTCTGAGGGGTTATCCACATCGACCCGCTCCTCTTTCCCGTTTAAATACACCAGATACTTTACTGATGGTGCTGTAGCAATGAGGTTTAAGTTGAACTCTCTCTCAAGACGCTCTCTTACGATCTCCATGTGTAAGAGGCCCAAAAAGCCGCATCTAAAGCCGAACCCCAGCGCTTGAGATGTCTCCGGCTCATATGTAAAGCTCGCATCGTTAAGTTTCAACTTAGTAAGCGCATCCCTAAGATCAGAAAACTCATCGCCGTCGACAGGGTAAAGTCCACAAAATACCATAGGCTTAGGATCCTGATAGCCCTCAAGAGCATGCTCAGCGGGGTCTAGGGAGTCGGTAACGGTCTCACCACTGCGAGCCTCACCAACGTCTTTGATGCCCGCAATGAGATAACCAACTTCCCCCGGACCAAGCTCTACCACCGGAGTAGATACGGGGAGTCTAACACCAATCTCTTCTACTTCGTGGATCGCCTGGGCCTGCATAAATCGGATCTTAGAGTTCGCCCTCAGAGAACCATTGACCACTCGTACTGAAGAGATAACCCCCCTGTACTGGTCGTAGTATGAGTCAAAGATCAGCACTTGTGTCTTAGCTGTAGCCTCTCCAGCTGGGCTCGGAATTCTCTCCACAATAGCGTCAAGCAGTTCCGACACACCCTGGCCCGTCTTGGCTGAGATTCGTAAGATCGAGTCCTTGTCGATACCCAGCGTCTTGTCGATCTCACTTGCATATCGATCTGGGTCAGCCGCTGGAAGATCAATCTTATTCAATACTGCCACAATCTCTAGGTCATGCTCTAACGCCAAGTAACAGTTAGCTAACGTCTGCGCCTCTATTCCTTGAGAGGCGTCCACGACCAATACCACACCCTCACAAGCCGCTAATGAGCGGCTAACTTCATATCCGAAGTCCACATGACCCGGCGTATCGATCAGATGAATTATGTGGTTCTTCCAGTTCACTCTAACATTTTGAGCCTTAATCGTTATACCACGCTCACGCTCAATATCCATGGAGTCTAAGTACTGCTCTCTCATCTCTCTAGGATCAACGGCCCCAGTAAGTTCCAAGATCCGGTCGGATAGAGTTGACTTACCATGGTCTATATGTGCAATAATTGAGAGGTTTCGTATGCGGGTTTGGTCGATCATTTGATGAAAAGCTTAGGCGGAGAAGCTCACACCACCACTAAAACCTTATAGACTTGCTACGCTAATACAAAGAATTTCATCGTTGAAGAGTTTTAGATAAAGGTAGACATGGCAAACATTAAGAGCCAGATAAAAAGAAATAGGCAGAACGAAGTCCGGCGAGAGAGAAACAAGGCCGTCAAATCCGAGCTGAAGACGCGAGTAAAAAATGCAGTCCTAGAGGTTGACGCCGAGAATAACTCCGATACCGACCTGAAGTTAGCTATCAAGAAGTTGGATAAGGCTGCTGCAAAGGGAGTAATCCATAAAAACCAAGCCGCCCGAAGAAAGTCACGGCTTATAAAAAAGGTTAGAGCACTTCAAACTCCAGTCCAAGATTAGCATCTACAAAACTCATTCTTCATGCGAAAAGCTATCTCCTTGAGGTGGCTTTTCGTCTTTGAGTCGAAGCGCACATGTTGGCCAGTCTCGCTACGGCTAGCTCCAAAGACACAGAACTTTCAAGCCCTGATGCACCTCGCAAAGACCGCTCCAGCTCGCCCAAGGTGCTAAAAGCATTAGCAAAGGTAGCGACGTCAAACTTTACCGCCTCTCTCCAAAGCTTCTCTAAGATAAAAGGAGGAGCCTTGGGTGGCTGACCAGTTCCATTGAGATACGCACTAGCTCTCGCCTCCGCACTTTTAAATGTAGGAGAGGACAGTGCCGCTAACTCAACAAATCTCTTTTGAATCACCGCCACAATTATTGGGAAAGCCATCTGAGTACGCTCTAACTTGCGTAGTAGGTCGAGTGCGTCTTTTGTTTTTCCCTGCACTATGAGATCGGATAACGACCATGGAGCAAGGTCTTCTATCTCATGCAGGAAAGGACGCACGTCTTGTGCTGTAATCTTTGTATCCGAAGAGAACGCTGTCTCTAGAGTCTTCAGCAACGACGGAAGCATCGAGTAGTCTTCACCTAGTGCTTCAACTATGGCAGATCTAGCATCTATCGACAACAACAGCGAAGTATCAGCGAAGCACTTTGTGGCATACTCGGAACCCTTTTTACCGATTTCAGTGCTCTCGATCGTACCGTTATCTTTAAAGTACTTAGATAGGTTGCGAGGTAGAGCTTTTGGCGTCGCTACTACAAGAAAGTTTGACTCGTAGCTTTGATCCATAGCCTCGATGAGCATAGACGCTTCGGCTTCGGCTATTTTTGCAAAACGCAAGATCAGCAAGACGCCTGATGCAAACATCGGGAGTTGAGAGAGGCCCGAAAGCGCTTCACTTAAAGTGCTTTCATTTGGATCCAGGTCCCGTATCTCTATATCAGTTTCTTGTTCCTCTATCGCATCTGAGACCTTCTTAGTTAGGTCCAACCGTTCTACGTCATCTTCACAGACCACTGCAGTAAAGCGTTTCACGATCACCTCAGTCAAGTTACGCTTGCTCACCAACTCTAAGGGAAAAGTTAGTTGGATCCATAACGGCCGATAGTGTATCTACCACTCTTTTGGTACCTTTTACATCATGAACTCTAAAGATTCGAGCACCTTGAACCATCGAGAGAGCTACGGCAGAGAGAGAAGCCTCTCGCCTCGCGGTTATATCAAGGTTCAAAGTCTCCCCTAAGAATCCCTTGTTAGATGCAGAGACTAGCAGTGGATACCCGAGCTGGGCGAACTCTTTGGTTGCACCGAAAAGTGCCATTGATTGGGAGGTAGTTTTACCGAGATCGAAACCGACATCGACTACTATCGAGCGAGGATCAACGCCAGCTTGTTTCGCCATCTCAGCTCTTTGAATCAAGAACCTCGATACATCTGCGATCAGATCACCGTAGCGCGGATCTGGATCCTTCACCCGAGGTTTAAGCCTAATATGTGTAGCAACGACAGCGGCTTGC
>JAJYGI010000025.1 GCA_021790735.1 Actinomycetes bacterium
GAGCCACCTCTTCGAGCGCCTTGTGAGTCACCTCCGACATACCCTACATTGAACCAACCGTCAGAACATTTCACGAGCCCCAAGGTCAGATGCCTAGATGACTACACGGGTGTAGTTGCCAGGTGGGCAGAGGGGTGAATAGTTACAATGGTTGTAACTATCTCAAGTTGTGTTATCCGACTCTACTTTTTATAGGATACTTCTTTTGGCGAGTTAGGCTTAGCTCAACAAGGATAAGTATGGAGCGTGAGATGTTGGAGTTAGAGGCTATAAAACCAGTAGATAAAGTACTGATCGTGATGGCACACCCTGATGACGTAGACTTTGGCTTGGCCGGTTCGGTCGCTTCGTGGGTCAGCCACGGTTCAAACGTTTCTTATCTTATCGTTACCGATGGTGACGCAGGGGGATTCGACCCTAGTATTCCACGCTTGGAGATTCCAGCGATTCGGAGAGAGGAACAGAAGAAGGCAGCCGCGTACGTTGGGGTAGAGTCGGTGGAGTTCTTGGGATATTGCGACGGGGCGCTTCGAAATGTGCCATCCCTGGTGCGTGATATTTCCAGGGCGATTAGGAAGATAAAGCCAGACCGTGTTGTCTGTCAGTCTCCAGAGAGAAACTACCTTAGGGTGCCGGCATCGCATCCTGACCACCGTGCAGCGGGAGCTGCGACTTTGGACGCAGTTTACCCATACTCTCGAAATCCTTTTGCGTTTCCTGAGCTGTTAGAGGAAGGACTAGACGCATTCATCGTAAAAGAAGTACTCCTCTCTGCTCATCCTGAGGTCAACTCCTTTGTAGACGTGACCGAGACCTTTGATGCAAAAGTTGGTGCTATCTTATGCCACAACTCTCAGCTACCTGATCCCACAACAGTAGAACCAATGGTTAGGAAGTGGCTTGAGATGAGCGCTGGACGTGCCCAATTGGGGGAAGGTAGATTAGCAGAGGTATTTTTCAAGGTGACTATCTAAATAATTAGATGGGATTTCTATATTGGGGATGACATGTTAGATGATCTAGGGCGCAAAGCTTTCTATGAGACAGTGTTTTCAAGAAGGGATGTTAGGAGCCAGTTCTCTGGGGAACCTATTGACAAAGATGTTCTTGGACGCATCCTTTTAGCCGCTCATGCAGCACCAAGTGTTGGAATGAGTCAGCCGTGGGACTTTGTCCTTATCGATGATGAAAGTATCCGTTCTAAATTTAGGGATCATGTCTATGAGGAACGTGAGATATTTGAGAGTTCTTTAGATGCATCGAAAGGCGAGAGCTTCAAGCGGATCAAGATTGAAGGAATCATGGAGTCTTCCTTAGGAGTTGTCGTTACCTACGACCCTACCAGAGGAGCTCCAGCAGTACTAGGTAGACATGCGATCGATGATGCTGGTCTGTATTCAGTATGTCTTTGTATCGAGAATCTGTGGCTTGCAGCTGTAGCTGAAGGGATTGGAGTAGGTTGGGTTTCTTTCTACAGAGAGAAGTTCCTTTCGAATCTCATTGGATTACCCACTGGAGTGCGTCCGGTAGCTTGGTTATGCCTAGGACCAGTTACTCACTTCGAGACGGTACCAGATCTAGAGCGTTTTAACTGGCAGAGCCGACGACCCCTGTTGCCATACCTGGCGCACAATACATTCACTGAGAGAGCTGACTTAGATCAGGTAGTTTCGTTACCTCTAGATTCCTAGTTCAAGAGTTCAAGTGCTGTCCTGTGGCTAAGCACACTGAATTGACCAAGGTGAATGCATTGTTAGGTAAGCTGACTCTCTGATGTCAAAGGTGCTCATTACTGGAGTTGGTTCAAAAGGCGGAATAGGCTTTGCTACAGCGGTTCGTTTTGCGCGTATGGGATACTCTCTGTTTGTAACTTCTACGACTGAACGAATCTTTGACAGGCGAGATGAACTAAGAGAGTACGGGGTTTCTGTCGAGGCGACTCCATTCGATCTGACCTACGAGATGCAGGTGAAACAACTCGTCCATCTGGCGGACGAGTTCCTTGGGGGCATCGACATAGTCATTAACAATGCGGGTATGGGGAGTATATCGTCTCCAGAACACTTTGCTCTTGCTAAAGATATGACTTTAGAGCAGTGGAACTTATCGTTGTCTAGGAATATAACCTCGGCGTTCTTGGTGTCTAAAGAGTCGATAAAGTATCTTTCCGAAAGTCAATGTGGACGTATAGTTATGGTCGCTTCCACTACGGGTGTTTTGCAATCGAACGTGGGAGAGGTTGCATATGCAGCGTCAAAGGCTGCCATGGTGGGAGTGGTGAAGACCTTGGCTCTTGAGTTGGCTCCTAAGAACATAACCGTAAATGCTGTAGCACCAGGTTGGATAGCGACTGAGTCTCAGACCCCTCTTGAAGCTAGGCATGGACTTGCATCTCCGCTTGGCCGCAGTGGTACGCCAGATGAAGTGGCTAGCGTTATTGCATTCTTATCTTCAAACGATGCCTCTTACATTACGGGGCAGACAGTAGTTATCGATGGAGGGAACTCCTTAGCTGAAGGAAGATCACCAGCGTAACGCTGTCGGAAAGATCAAGACGGGCAGTTTACTTCATGGAAGTTTATGCCGATTCTGCTAGGGTGAAACTGTTGGATGGTTCGACAATGGGGTCAACGATCAACTTTTCAGTTTGGGAGATGTAGATGGAAGAGGTAGATCGGGTATCTCGAGCAAAGACGCTTGAGTTGCTTGGTAAATTAGCAGGGGAGCTTCCTGTGGAGCTTGAGACACTTTTCGATTACGTGGTCGGAGGAATGAGTTCGGAAGAGATCTCTTCGGTCTCCTCCAATCTGATAGCTAGAGCGACCTTTGAACTTCATAGCGCAATAGATGCCTATGACCTTGACTCCAAAATTGGTGTTGGGGTAGGAAGGTGCCGGACCCTTGGAGACGTTTCCGTGGAAGAGGCGGAAGTGGCAGTTGGTGACACCGGAGATCTAGAAGGATCTACTTGTTTTATCGCCATAGTGACTCCCGATATGAAGTACCTAGTAGATACTTTTACCGAAGTCATGAGGGAGCATGGTGTTTCCGCTACCTTTTCGATCCATCCTATGGTTCCCACCTCGCTAATTGAGATAGTAGGGAAAAGCGAGCCACTTTCGGATCAGACCTCTTTATTTTATGCAGAGTTCGAGCAGATTGCCACCTCGGAGGATCTTGAGGGATTGGCAGAGTCTTTTCGAAAAGCTTACCAACAGCTTATTTTTTTACATAGTGATCTGCAAGAGATGTTTTTAGAGCTTAACCGACGGGCTAAGCCTTTGGTCGGAGAGCATCTGGGTTCCGAACTTTCCTATGATGCGCTTGGATTGGGTAACTTTCTCCCAGTAAGCACTAGAGTTCAGTCTTCCCATGGAGTTAGATGGCTTGGGTGCAAAGTCCACGAACTCGACGTTGCCGATCTGGAAGGTTTTTTAGACAAGGTCAACGCTACCTACGAGAGAGGCGAGTCTCGCTTGTTTGCCGGCGTAGCAAACGTCTCCTCGCCGGTTGTAAGAAGAACTCGACTCCGAGTGATCGAGTTTTTAGACTCAGCTTTAGGGATAAGGAGTACTTTCTTTGGGGTATTTATTCCGCCTAGGCTCTCTCATGCTGTCTCTCGCCTGCCGTTTCTTCTTGAAAAAGTTAACTATGCAACCTCGTCCCTCTCACTTTCCGAGACGAGCTATGCGTATAGATCTGCTCTAGATTTTATTCAACTTCTTGCTCCTGATGAGATCCTGGCCATTTCGAAAGATGAACTTCGAGACTTGGTTGCGGTAGCGCTTTCAGTCGAGGAGATTCCGCGGTTGAAGATGGTCGTTTTTTCGAACCAGCGAGACTCTCATTTGGTCCAGTTGCGACTGGATCTAGTCCTACCGGCTTCCCGATACTCCGAGCACCTAACGGATGATCTTAGTTCAAGGTTAGAACAGTACTTTGGGCCAGGAAGCATGGAACTTAGCCTTTCGGTAGTTGAGGGACTAAGGTGCTTCATGTCATTTGTAGTCGATGCCTCGGTACAGGTTTTGGGAGACAAGACTTTTGGACGACTCGAAGACGAGCTTGATCTTATATCAATGTCTTGGGGAGAGAGATTTAAGCTTGCATTAGCCAATACCGTTGGGGAAACCAAGGCTCTATCTCTGTTTCAAAGCTATTGGAAGAGTTTCGAATCCTCATATCACGACGACAACGGTCCTGAGCAAGGTGCAAGAGATGTAGTGCACTTTGACGAACTTCGAAGATCAAGTCTTGCACTAGATATCGAGCTTGACTATCGTGAACAACTCGATACCGATCTGCGTATGAGGATTTTCAAAATAGGTCCTTGGATGGCTCTGTCGGAGATACTTCCCGTGGTTGAACACTTCGGTTTTACTGTAATTAATGAGTTGCCCTACAGATTTAACTTTGGAGAAGACTCAGGTTGGTTGTTGGACCTAGGTATAGAGGTTAGAGATCAAAGAGGCGTACATGGACCGATCGGTGTAGACGATCTCTTGCGTGCTAAGGTGGCGATGCTTGAGATATGGAGTGGGTTAGGCGAAGATGATGAGCTGAACGCATTGGTAGTGAGCGCTTCTTTGAACTATCGAGAGGTGTCGTTACTTAGGGCTTATGCTCACTACCTTAGGTTTTCAAACCTTGGTTTCTCGGCTAGCTATATCAAGTATGCCCTGAAGAGCAATCCTCAGATAGCTAAGATCTTAATTCGACAGTTTTATGCCCGCTTTGGAGTTGTAAATGTCGAGGATCTCTCCGTGCAAGTGAACGGATCTGACTACGTGATGGCGTTGCAGGAACGGCTTGCGGTGGTAGAGTCTTTGGACTTTGATAAGATGTTTCGCGCACTGTCGGCTCTAATTGAGGCCACGGTGCGTACTAACTTCTTCTTGCCGGCTACTCCGGCAGGGGTAGCTCTCAAGTTTGATCCATCTTCTCTTGGGTATCTGCTTCCCCAGCCCTTACCAAAACATGAGTTCTACTACCTATCCAAGTCTACAGAGGCTGTTCATCTAAGGGGTGGCGATGTCGCTAGGGGTGGTATTCGGTGGTCTGATCGACTTGAGGACTTTCGTATAGAAGTCTTAGGGTTGATGAAGGCTCAAAGTGTAAAGAACTCTGTGATAGTTCCAGTCGGAGCAAAAGGCGGTTTTGTCGTACGAGGTGACGGAGTCAAAGAGTCGTCGAAGGTGGTAGAGAGCTACCGTGAGTTTATCTCTGCCCTTTTTGACCTTACTGATAACATTGTTGACAGTAAGGTTGTACACCCAGCTGACGTCCCAGTGCTTGACGGTGAAGACGCTTACCTCGTTGTTGCTGCTGATAAAGGTACTGCAACATTCTCTGACATAGCCAATGAGATTGCTATCAAGAGACGATTCTGGCTTGGTGATGCCTTTGCATCAGGCGGATCGGAGGGCTACGATCACAAAAAGATGGCTATTACGGCTAAGGGTGCATGGATGTCTGTCTGCCACCACTTTGGAGAGCTTGGTGTAGATCCAGAGAAAGACTCGATAACAGTCGTCGGGATTGGAGACATGTCGGGAGACGTGTTTGGAAACGGAATGCTGTTGTCGGAATCTATGCGATTAGTTGCAGCCTTTGACCACAGAGACATCTTCTTTGACCCCAACCCGGATGTAGAGGCTGCGTTGAAAGAACGTAAGCGACTTTTTGACCTGGAGCGGTCGTCTTGGCAAGACTACGATAAAGCTAAGATCTCCAAAGGGGGTGGAGTGTTTTCGAGAAGGTTAAAGACCGTTGATGTGTCTGTGCAGGTCGCGCAAGTTCTCGGAATAGATCCCGGATCCTATGAACCGACTCAGGTTATTAAAGCTATCTTGAGAGCGCCAGTTGATCTTTTGTGGAACGGCGGAGTCGGCACTTATGTAAAGGCATCGACTGAAACTCATGATGAGGTGTCAGACCGAAACAACGATCCAGTTCGAGTGAACGCTAGGGAACTTCAAGCTAAAGTCGTAGGCGAGGGAGGAAACCTAGGATTTACGCAAAAAGGCCGCATCGAGTACTCTCTCGTAGGCGGGAGATGCAATACCGATGCGATCGATAACTCTGCAGGTGTGGATACCTCAGACCATGAGGTAAATTTGAAAATTCTTCTAGCATCCGCTATTGAAGTCGGTCGCATTGATGTTTCGGAGAGGACTCCTTTGTTGTTTTCTGCTACCTCTCAAGTGAAAGCCCAGGTGTTAGAGGATAACGTCTATCAAAACTGGGTGTTGTCTGCAAGTCAGGAACAAGCGAGATCGAAGATGAATGCGATCTCTCGCTTGACTGAACGTCTTATCGACGAGGCTGAACTGGATCCAGAGGTGGAGTTTTTGCCTACTCCCAAAAGAGTCTTGGAGATTGCCTCCAAAGGTGGAACTATAACTCGTCCTGAACTTTCAGTTCTGCTTGCATATGCAAAGTTGGATCTCTATCATCATATTTTGAACTCGCCCTTAGTTTCAGATGAGTTCAGTACTTCATTGTACTTAGAGTACTTTCCTGAGTTGATCTCTTCTAAATTGACTTCGAAGACTCTGTATCACCCTTTGAAAAGGGAGATAATTGCTACTGTAGCTGCTAACCGTCTGGTCAATCTTATCGGTATTACTTCGGTATTTGAGTTATCTGAGATCTCCTCGGTCTCGGTCGAAGAGGCATCAAAGGCGCTGATGGCCGCGTTAGAGATACTTGATGCACAAGGCTGGGTGAAACGGTTGGTCGATCAAGTTCAGGTTCCTCAGAAACTTAGGGTGTCCCTTATGAATCGCCTAGCACTGTCTTCTTTCAGGATGGCTCGTTGGTTAATTACGTCCGGACAGATAAACCAGAGCTTGTCTGACGTAATTGGACGCTTTGAGCCAGCATTTCCAGACATTTTCGATAACTTGTCCTTTGTGCTAGACAAGGCGGGTTTCGATAGGCAGCAACGGCGGACTTCGGAACTCGTAGACGCTGGGCTAGACAAAGACGTCGCCACCTTTTTCGGGGTGATCGATACGCTGGTGTCTGTACCTGCGGTGGTGATGCTAGAAGAAGAGTTCAACTTGGGTTCTCCGACCAAGGCTGCTCGGATATTTTTCGCAGTTGGAACACTTTCGAACCTTCCAACGTTGAGATCTCACCTATCGTCTGTGCAGGTTGGGAATCACTGGGAAGAGTCGTCGAGAGAACTTTTGTTTGTTGATCTATCCTACATACAGATGGAGTTAGCTAGAAGTGCGACTAAATATCTAGAAGCTCATATCGATGAAAGTGAAGCCTCTATGGATCCTTTGGCTCTATGGGGTCTTCGGCATCGAGAGCATCTAGAAAAGATCAAGTCGGCTCTTAGATCACTTGAAGACGGCGAAGAAGTGGTATCGCTAGCGCAGCTGTATGTGACGATTAGAGAGGTAGCTCTGCTGGTAAGGTCGATAGAGCATAAGGAAAATGATCTAGTCTCCTAAGACAAGGCGTTCGTTTTCTTGGTTATGGACTGCCCGAGGTTTGGGTGAGGGAGAGTGTCTGCGATCTGAAATGTCGTACGTATTGGTATGGTGCCGATCCAGGTTCCATCTTTAACGCAGACGTCCAGGGGATCCTCCCTAACCTTTACGCTAGCGTTTTTGAGTTCCAAGGATATGACCTTTGTTTGAAGAAGCTCTGACTTGGTGTTTGGTCTCAAGGCTTTGGACCTTTGGGGATACAGTCGCTCGACGAAGTTTACGAGTAGTGAATCTTTAGTTTTTAAGTCGGTAATCTCTTTCCCTGTTGAATAGACGACTACTGACGCGTAGTTTATCGAGTGATCGAACATAGTCTCAGCAAGTACGAGTTCGGATACTTCTGTTACCACAAAGCTACAGGGGCTTCCAATTGCCATCGAAAGTGCATGGTTACCGGATGCTCCGTGTAGGTAAAGCGTATCGTCGGCTAGAGAGTACGCTATCGGGATGGTAAATGGGAAGTTGGTAGCCTTATCGATCACTGAAAGATGTCCAAGGTAGTTTCTCTCAAGAACTTGATGGACTTGATCTTTCTCTACCCGAACTCTCTCTTTGTGACGTCGCCCCTTTACCGGTGGAGTTACAAGTTCGCTCATGTTTTGATTCTAGCTAGATCGCTGTGTCCGTTCTTGTACTAGCAAGAGAGAGGTCGGTATGTCTGAGTAAAAGAACGCAAGGCATCAACTTTATTATCCTATCCAAATCTTGAATTGTCATGCCTATGAGGGCGTTCTTTGTAAGAAGTTTTATTGATTCTGATGCTCGCATTGTCATTGAAGATGCGTTAGAGTTGGACGACTGGGTTGTGACCAGTCACTTGGAGCGAACCGGAGGTCTGTATATGAATGCAGTTGTAAAGGGAACGACGATGCCGGTATTGGAGGTGTCTCTTGAGCCCGGTGAAGCGGTGATATCTACTCACGGTGAACTCTCTTGGATGACTCCAAGTCTGCGAATGAGTCAGACTACGGGGTTGAATCAAAGTGGAAGAGGAGGCCTGTTCTCTGGTATAAAGCGCGTTGTTGGTGGTGGTGGCTTGTTTTTGACTAAGTATGAAGCTCAAGGCAGCGCCGGTATGGTGGCCTTTGCGACCAAGCTTCCTGGAAGGATCTTTCCAGTGAATATTTCACCTGGTAGCGGTTATTTAGTGCATAGGCACGGCATGCTGTGTTCTACTTTAGACGTCGTACCCACAGTAGGAGCACAGCAGAGTTTTAGAGCTGGTATCTATGGTAAAGACGGCTTTATTCTCCAAAGGCTAGAGGGGTCAGGTACTGCCTGGGTAGAGCTCTCGGGTGAGATTATTAACTATAAGCTTCAGCCTCAGGAGACGATACTCGTGCATCCGGGTCATGTTGGTATGTTCCAAGACTCTGTACAGTTTCAGATAACAACGATGCAGGGAATGTCGAATATATTTTTTGGTGGGGACGGGTATCACCTGGTAGCGCTAACTGGACCGGGTGAGATCTGGCTTCAATCAATGCCCATTCCAATACTTGCCAACGCTCTGTCGCCTTATCTAGTGGGTGGAGCACCCACTGCGGCTGCTACCGGAGGAGTGGCGGGAGGCGTAATGGGCGCCATCTTTGGGGACAACGTATAGATGCATTAACAGCCTCCTGGTATGTGGGTTTTGCGGTGATCGAGTATCGAGAGTCGCTAGTATGTTTTTGAGGTTTGGAGGGGGTGTAGCTCAGCTGGTAGAGCGCTACGTTCGCAACGTAGAAGTCGGCGGTTCGAGTCCGCTCACCTCCACGGATCGTTGTCCAAGTTATAGGTCACTCCTGTCGGAGTTGTTGGCTCCTAGGCGTTGTCAGGGCGCAATTGATGCATGGTCCAGGCTGATTTCGATAGTCCTCGCTATGCGGCTCAGGTCAGCATCGGCAGTCAACAGGGATGCACCGTGCCGGTGAGCTACCGAGGCAATCATGCAATCGACCATTCCGAGCGGGGTGATACCAACTCTGCGACATTGACGATAGATCCTCGCTGCAGCCTCGAAATCGATGGCACCGTCGAAACTCAGTAGAGGGAACCGCAGCAACAGTCGTCGCAGATTGACCTCATGCACGTTGGACTGGGCTCCAGCCACGATCTCCATGAGCACAGGTTCAGTCACGGCTAGTAGGCCATCCTCGCTGATTAGCTCTACGAGGCGCTGGTCGACCCGACTGCCCGTGGCTCGGTCGTACTCCACCCATGCTGAAGTGTCCGCCAAGATCACGAAGAGGCTGGGCCTTTGTCGGCTGGGATCTGGTCGATCGAGCGTGACCCATGCATTGCAAGTGCCTCTTCACGCGTCATCGGTTGTCCAGCCAGATTACGAAGCGCCAGATCAACGGCTTCGGTCTTGGTATGTATGCCGTATCGATCCATAATGGTCCGAACGTAGTCGTTCTCGATCTCAATATTCGTTCGCATCTTGCTCATACACCAATCATACACGTAGCGTGTATGATTGGTGCCTTGGAGTGTTTGGCTGAACGGCGACATTGACCGATAGAGGTTTGTGATCATCTTCGTGTGGGCCGTCACGATCTTCGGCTGCCTAGACTCAATCGATCGTCGAGGAAGTGAAGAGTGATGGTCCTGCCTGACTGACATCGAAGTTTTGAACCGATGAACTGGGCGACCCAGTTTTTGGGTGACAATCGATTAGCTGACATACGGAGTTGATGGTAGATATCTATAAACTGCCTAATAAATACGCTGTGGTTCAACCATACCGATGAGTTAATGGTTCTACCGCTTCCGCCCGTGACTGTCACGCATCCCGATACCTTCTCGTCTCAGAGTTCGCAAGATTGTGCTCTCATCCACGCCAAGTAAGTTGTCAATCACCTTTGAAGAGCTTCCGGCTAGGTTCGTCCTAATCGTGTGCTCTATATGTTCAGGCGTAAGCGGACGATTCCGTCTTGGAACCCGATGCCGCTCAAACACATTGGACACAGTCCTGTGGTGAATTCGAAATTGGGCAGCGGGTTCTTTGATGATACTTCCTGCTCGGTAGGCAACAACAGGACTATTAATTTGTTTGGGATCCAGGCGAGAGTAGCGTTGTTTGAGTACATACTCCCTGAGTGGGATTTTACTGTTTGAAGATTCTCGGAGAGCCTCTTCTTTTGTTGTCCAACTTAGAATTAGTATTTGAACAGGGTGTATAGGGTTTGCAAGACCTCTTATCACCTCCGTCAAAGTATCCGTATGAGAACCCTACATCTTGTCATTGTCCTCGAAACTAGCCTCAGTCCAGCCCTCCGGTGCAACCGGATGGGCGGTTTTTTTATATCGAGAGTGCGGTGAACACTTGCTGGAATGAGGCGAGAGAACAGGCTCTCAAAGGGCTTGCTGTAGTACACTCGGACGTTTCGCTAGATTTGTCGGTTATATCTCGAACATTGGGATACTACGTTAGCCAGCATCTTTCCTGCTAGACGAACTGAATACTACGTGCGAGGCGGGTTTTATACTACATCAATACCTTGAGTTGTGTTAGTCGACTGGCTATTACTAAGCACTGACGGGGAACGTCTATTTCAGATCTAGCTTTATCACTTCAAGTTCTCGGGAGATATCTTTTGGGGTTGGCACCGAAGAGGGTTTTGATAGATAATTACTACTACCACGTTAGGAAAATTATATCTCGCTACACTTGGCCTTGGAGGTGGTTCGAAATGAATAAGCAAACAGGCACAGGTGTAGTGGTGTTAGGCATCATTTTGCTTGCTGCAGGAGCCATTATGAAGTATGCGGTAACTGCTACGACAACAGGGTTTTCAATCACGGAAGTTGGGCTCATTCTGCTGATCGTTGGAGTTGTTACGATTATTCTTGGTCTGTTCATTCTCGTTTCTGGTAGTCGCAGACATAGCGTTATCAGTGAAAGTGTTCAGAATTCTCCTAGTGGAACTAGCCGTACTGTAGAGAGCAAGGACAACTTGAACTAGTAGCTCGGTAGTCCATCTATATAGGCTTGGTCTTCACCTACTTGGCGTCTAGTGTTTAGACGAGACAGATGAGCTGTGAAAACTAATTCAGTCATGAAGATATGCTGCAGCTGCTGATGGTTAGAAATTAGTACTTCGCCGGACTCCTATCCGACGAAGTACGAAAAGTCGAAGGCGAGTTTGGTTTACGTTGACATGGTCATGATCGGTGAAATTAGTTGCCGAGGAGTAATGAATACCGACGTTCCCCAGTTTCAGTAGACATCTGTTATGCCAATCTACGATGTTGGTGGAGAGGATGTCACAATGGGAGGAACAAGGCGCATGGAAGAAGCGTCAAG
>JAJYGI010000077.1 GCA_021790735.1 Actinomycetes bacterium
CCAAGACTCAGAGCCTCTGGATATCTGCACATAGCCGACCGCAGCTCTTGGCTGTCTGCGATAGGCGATTAGGCCGCTAACTCCTTTTCTTCCACCCTGCACCAGATCAACCCAGGTGTGGTCCTCCAGAGCTTTATGTCCGTCGACCCGCTCAATTGTTTTCGCGAGTATGAGAATGGCTGCTATCTCTTGTTCGCCTATTCTTCGATGTATGTCCAATTCAGTCATGTTTTATCTAAACTAACCTAGATTCCTAGGCACATGAGCGCTGGGGCTAAAATAAGAGGTTAGGTCTACTGGGTTCTTGGTTGCTAGTTGTTTGAGAGACCTTGGCGCCTTCGGAGTTGGTGTTTGGCTGCTGCTTTATTGGAGTTACGCTTTACGTTGCCCTTGAATGTACTGGGTCAGATGAGAGGGCGTTCAATGGTAGTTGGGTGTTTGGAGGGCAAACTAGTTATAAGTAATAGTAGAGGAGTGCTGTATTGCCACAGGTGCAGTCTTTAATAGCCACTGACGATGAACAGCAGCGGCGAGAGCAGATTATTCACTTACTTGAACTTCACTACCCTGGATCTGCTCGAGACCTATGCGAACTTGAGTTCAAATCCCCGTTTCAGCTTCTTGTTGCTACAGTACTGTCGGCTCAATGTACAGATAAGGTTGTGAACTCTGTTACGAGGAAGTTGTTTGCTCAGCACCCAGACGCTTACTCTCTTGCTGTTGCACCTCTAGAGGAGGTGGAAGCACTTGTGAGACCAACGGGATTTTATCGTAACAAGTCACAAAATATCATCAAACTGTCTAAAGAGCTTGTGGAGTGTTGTGAAGGTGAAGTACCCCGGGAGATGGACCTTCTTACGTCTCTTCCAGGAGTTGGGAGAAAGACAGCAAACGTAGTTCTCCCAATCGTCTATGACGTTCCCGGATTGGCGGTCGATACTCATGTGAAGCGACTTTCAAAGAGACTCGGGTTCACGAAGTGGGAGAGTCCTAATAAGGTAGAGATTGATCTTTGCAGTTTTATTGAGCCAACTAGCTGGGCAGAGGTATCTTTGAGGCTGATCCTACACGGAAGACGAATCTGCAAAGCAACCAAGCCTGCGTGCCGGGGATGCTTTTTAGCCGATCTTTGTCCAGGGTATTCGATCTCTTAGCGTGAAGCGCTGTTCAGCCGCCGTGCGGCTACTTGAAGTGCTTTTTCCGCTTGGTACAACTCCGAAGCCGAGACCTCGTCCTTTAAGTCCCGCATCTGATCTCCAAGATTGCTTGCCCTTTTTGCAAGCTCCGATATAGTGTACAGCATCGATGATATCTCTGCCTTAACTGAGTTGTCCAAAGTCTTCCCTTTTTATGTGTAGTTGGGTTTACTGCGTTAAAGATATAAATTCGAGGTAGGTTTTACGGCAAGGTTGAATGCCGGTTTACTTCGGTCGTATGTACTTAGGAAGTCACCTATCATGCTAAAGAGTTTAGACCTACGTCCCTTCAAAGGAACGGCACTTGTTAACGCCCTTCCCCGGCCGAGTATCGGTTCTAACGATCCAACAGAAGCTGTGCGGGCGATACTTAGTCGCGTGAAAAATGAAGGTGATAGTGCTATACATGCGTTGACAGTCGAGTTCGACAAGGTTGATCTCGACTCTTTCCGCATTGGAAGAGATGCAATGGAGCAGGCTTACGAGAGAATCGACTCGAGGTTAAGAGACGCTCTTGAGGCTGCAAAGTACTCAGTCGTTCGAGTTCATGAAGAGGAGTTAAAGTCTCTAGGTGACCATGAACTAATCGATAACTTTGGCATGAAGATTACCTATCGAACAAAGCCAGTTTATAGAGCGGGCTGCTATGTTCCAGGTGGTATCGCTCGGTATCCTTCCTCAGTCATAATGACGGCTACTATTGCAAAGGTCGCGGGCGTCAAAGAGGTGGTGCTTTGCGTACCCCCACAGGCAGACGGCAGTGTCGACGACGCAACTCTAGCGGCTGCACATATATGCGACGTAGACTACGTCTTTTGCATTGGTGGGGCTCAAGCGATAGGTGCGATGGCTTACGGAACTGAGTCAGTTCCTAAGGTAGACGTGATTGTAGGTCCGGGTAACGTCTACGTCTCAATAGCTAAGAGGGAAGTCTCTCAGTTGGTTGGCGTACCGTCTTCGTTTGCTGGACCGTCTGAAGTAGTTGTTGTGGCAGACGAGTCTGTACCTCCGAGTTGGAGCGCTCTAGATCTAGCAGTGCAAGCGGAACACGGCCCCAATGGTTTAGCATGGCTCATAACTTGGAGTGAAGAGTACGCGCTTGCTGTAGAAAAGGAGTTAGAGGAGTATCTACAAACGGCTCTTCGTAAGGAACAGATAACCTCAACTCTCGAGGCGCAAGGGTACATAGCGTTAGTTCGCGATAGGAGCCAAGCCCTTGAGATCTCGAACTTAATTGCGCCAGAGCATCTAGAACTCCTTTACCACGACGCGAACCAAGACTTAGATCTAGTTGACTCGGCAGGTGCAGTTTTCATTGGACCTTATGGGACCGCAGCTTACGGAGACTACGTGGCTGGACCTTCTCACGTCTTACCAACGTTTGGTACTGCGAGATTTGCATCTGTTCTTGGCGTTAGTGACTTCCGTAAGCGTATGCACTTCATTGAGGTCACAAGGGACGCTGTTGAACAGATATCTTGGGCAGCAGAGGAGCTTGCCACAGCCGAAGGTCTACAAGCACACGGTGACGCTATAAGAGTTAGATGCGATGAAGGAAACTTAGATGAAACCTAGAGATTCGCTTGGTCTTAGAAGGGGATATCACTCGCCCCAGTTAGATGTGAAGGTTCGCCTCAATACCAATGAGTCGCCGTTCCTTCCTCCGGAGGAGTTTGCACCGACTTTAGAGTCGAAGCTAAGGAAACTAAAGTTGAACCGGTATCCCGATCGTGGCTACCGTTTGGTCCGAGAGGCTCTTGCTCGGGCGTATGACTCGGTTCCTGAGAGGATCTTTTGTGGAAACGGGTCAAATGAGGTGCTTTTGAACATTGCACTGTCTTACGGTGGGTCAGGTAGAAGGGCTGTGGTATTTGAACCTACTTACTCACTTCACTCTCACATTGCAAAGACGGTCGGTACAGAGGTCCTAGTCTTGCAGCGAAACAATGATTTTAGTGTTACGACTCCTTCGATTGAACAAGCAGAGAGCTATTCACCAGATATCGTCTATCTATGTTCGCCCAATAACCCAACTGGCAACTTAGAGTCCACCGAAAGCCTCGCCAAGGTGGTAACAATGAATGCGGAGCCGCTTGTGGTGTTGGATCAAGCTTACGGCGACTTTGTCCAAGAGCACTTAACGTCTGAGAACTTTGAGAGTGAAAATCTAGTTCGACTTCGAACCTTTTCGAAGTGGTTTAACCTAGCAGGGTTGAGATTCGGTTTTTGTGAAGGTTCGGAAGAAGTTATTAGCGTCCTTGATGAAGTGGTTCTCCCTTACCACATCGACGAGGTAAAACAGAGCGCGATCCTTGCGGCACTTGAGCTTAAGGAACTCTTCGACAACCAAGCGCAAAAAGTTATCGATCTGCGTAATGAACTGTATAAGCACCTTCTTGAGATAGGCGTGAAGGCTCACCCGACGAATGCAAACTTTATACTGATGGAGTTTGAAGGCCGAGACCCCAAAGTGATCTGGGCAGATCTAGTAAGAGAGTCGGTTCTTGTCCGAGACACCTCAAACTGGCCCTATTTACCTCCATCTTTGCGCGTTACTGTGGGTACAGCGAACGAAAACGCTGCGTTCTTGTCAGCGTTAGAGAAGACTTTGAAAAGGATGAACTAGTGGCTTTAAACCGTAGGTCTACTGCTAGCCGGGTTACAAAGGAGACTGAGATCGCGGTCTCACTTGATCTCGACGGCTCGGGTTCAACAGACGTCTCCACTTCGCTGCCGTTTTTTGACCACATGCTAGCTCAGGTGGTGCGTTTCTCGGGAGTCGATCTAAGTTTGAAGGCTCGAGGTGACGTAGAGGTGGATGCACATCACGTCGTTGAAGACGTTGGAATCGTCGTCGGCGGTTGTGTCTTAGAGGCTTTAGGCGATCACCTTGGAATCGAACGCTTCGCTCAGGAGGCAGTTCCAATGGATGAGGCTCTCGCTGTAGTGACGCTAGACGTCTCTGGACGACCGTATCTATTCTACGAAGATAAGATTCTTATTGGGCATAGTGCATTGGGTGTTCCAGGATTTGACCCTCAACTAGCAGAAGAGTTCTTCAGAGCTTTTTGTATAGGCGCTAGAGTCACTCTTCACGTTGACTACGTTCGAGGTAAGAACACGCACCACATGCTCGAGGCAGGATTCAAGGCTTTTGGCCGTGCTTTGGGTAAAGCCGTTAAAGTAGTCGGAGAGACTGTTCCATCTACAAAGGGTGTGATCTAGATAGCTATTGCAGTTCTTGATTACGGTATAGGTAACCTGTTCTCAGCTTACAAGGCTGTTGAAGCTGTCTCAGGTGAAGCGTATCTAGTGAACGATCCGAAAGACATTGGATCTCCCTCTGGGGTAGTTCTTCCTGGCGTGGGTGACTTTGGCGCATGCATGGAGGCGCTAGACGAAAGAGGTTTCAAAACTTTAGTACTGGACCTAATTGGAGGAAAGACGCCGTTTCTTGGAGTCTGCGTTGGTATGCAGATGCTGTTCGAGTACTCAGAAGAGTCACAAGGTCATACCGGACTTGGCGTGTTGCCAGGAACGGTAAGGAAGATTCGAAATGCCCGTCGTCTACCGCAGATGCAGTGGAATACATTAGAGCTACACAAAGAGAGCGGAGAGTTATACGCCGGTATCGATGATAAGCCCTGGGTGTACTTTGTGCACTCCTATGCGGTAACCTCGAGTGCATTCGCTACGGCATACTGTGACTATGGCGAAAGATTTGTGGCGTCTGTCCAGTTTGCTAACGTATTTGGAACTCAATACCATCCTGAGAAATCTTCGAAGATAGGACTGAGTATTCTCACTAACTTTGTTGCGATAACGGAGGGTAGAAAACTTTGAAACTGATACCTGCAATCGATATAATTAACGGACGCTGTGTTCGTCTTGTTCAGGGAAACTACGATAGCGTGATCGACTATGAAGATGTCGAAACAGCGGCTAGCTATCTCTTTAGTTTAGGAATTGGCTCTATTCACATAGTTGATCTTGATGCAGCTAAGGTCGGTTATCCTGTGAACGTTGACTTGATCGAAAGAGTCGCGACAAAGATAGGAGTTGAAGCCCAGGTAGGCGGTGGAGTGCGTTCGCTAGAGTCAGCACGGAAGTACCTTGAAAAAGGAGTTGCAAGGGTTATCGTTGGGACATCAGTCGTACATGATCGCGAGTATTTTGCTTCACTAAACAAAGAGTATCCAGGTAGAGTTATTGCATCGTTGGACTATCGGCGTGTTGGTCGTACTCTAGCTGTTGCTACACATGGATGGCAAGAAAACTCTGAGATCGAACTCTTTAGAGCTATCGAAGACTGCTTGGACTTTGGCTGCAAGCGTATCCTGGCAACGGACATTTCGAAAGACGGAACGTTTAAAGGTCCTGATACGAGAACCTATACAGCTATATTAGAGCGTTTTGATGTGGAACTTATAGCCTCTGGAGGCGTGGGGACGCTTGCTGATCTTGAGGAACTCTCTGAGGTGAACGTAGCAAGTCGCAGTATCTTTGGAGCCGTTGTTGGGCGAGCTATACACGATGGCAGAATTGACCTCAAGGAGGCTCTGTCAAAGTGGACGTCGTAAGAGTCATTCCCTGCCTCGACGTAAAAGATAGCCGAGTTGTCAAAGGTGTCGGTTTCTTGGATCTAAAAGATGCAGGTGACCCTGTCGAACTAGCTTCATACTACGAGAAAGAAGGCGCTGATGAGCTGATCTTTTTAGATATCGGTGCATCGGTTGAAGGGCGTTCAACTATGGTGGATCTGCTGCGGGATACAGCGTCGGCAGTTTTCATTCCTCTCACAGTCGGCGGTGGAGTTACATCCTTGGATCAGGCTGCAGTTATCTTGCACTCTGGGGCTGATAAGGTGTCGTTTAACTCTGCAGCCGTTAGAAACCCGAAGTTGATCGGTGAGGTAGCCAAAACCTTCGGTTCCCAGTCTGTGGTTGTAGCGATAGACGTTAAAAGGGTGGGCAATCGCTTTGAGGTATTTACTCATGGAGGTACGCAACCAACAGGTGTTGACGCACTCTCTTGGGCCCAAGAGGTCGAGGAACGGGGAGCTGGCGAGCTGCTTGTCACCTCCATGGATCGAGATGGGACAAAGGAGGGTTTCGACATTGAACTTGTAAAGGCAATGACTGAAACGACATCAATACCTGTTATTGCCTCTGGAGGCGTGGGGTCTATTGAAGACTTTGTTGAAGGAGCATTAGAGGGTAGTGCGCAGGGACTATTAGCTGCATCTGTATTTCATTACGGTGAGATCCGAATCAAACAAGTCAAAGATGCGCTATTTTCTAAAGGACTAAATGTTCGCCCAGTTGAGCTTTGTTCTTAACTGTCTTAAATGGAGGTACCGTGACCGACGGAGACAAAACTAAGCAGCCAATAACCATGCTGGCTGACAGAGTCTTGGTCTCTCAACCCACCGGAGAAGGGGAGAGGCAGTCTAGGTCAGGTATCCTAATTCCTGCGACTGCTCAAGTGGCTAAGAGACTTACGTGGGCTGAGGTAGTCGCGGTTGGTCCGAGTGTGCGATCTATAAAGTCCGGTGACTTGGTTCTTTTCTCTCCTGATGATAGGTATGAGGTTGAGGTTCAAGGCGATGCATACCTAATACTGAGAGAACGTGATATCCATGCAGTCGCTGCAGACCGCATAGAGAACGAGACAGGACTTTATTTGTGAACAACTCAATGCCAACAAAGTCACTTATATGTGACTTTGAACTCGATACGCTAAGATACTCGACAGATGGTCTGATTCCAGCTGTTGTCGTTGATGAAAACGAAGCGGTTCTTATGGTCGCTTATATGGACAAGACAGCGCTGGAGAGATCTATACAGACCGGAAGGACGTGGTTCTATTCGCGTTCTCGACAACAGTACTGGGCTAAGGGTGAAACCTCGGGAAACGTGCAAATCATAAAGGAGATAAAGAGCGACTGTGATCTTGACACTTTGTTGGTGAAGGTGGTTCAGATCGGTGAAGGTGCGTGTCATACCGGAGCATACTCATGCTTTTTCAATACAGTGGCTAAGGAGAACCGCTAGAAGGTGTACTGCAACTTTGATGACATCTTCAGTGGTTTCGATCAGTTCTATCAGAGATGCCTATCTTCCAAGCTTGCTCAGGTCAAGGTGTCTTTGATCGCTGATACGTTAACCCCACTGACAGCGTTCAGTAGTCTAGTTAAAGACGACAGTATCGGATTTATTCTAGAGTCCGTTGAACAAGGTGAGCGATGGTCTAGATACTCTTTTGTAGGTCGTAACCCACTTGCTGTGGTGACCAAGACAACCGACTCAGTCGTAGTCGATGGTTATGATCTCCCGATGGAGTCTGATGGCCAGAGAGTTTTAGACTATGTAGATGAACTACTAAAAACGTATCGTGAGCCTGTAGTTCACGAGGTATTTGATTCAGGGTTAGTCGGTTACCTGGCGTATGATGTGGTTCGTGAAGTGGAGCCTATCTTGGGACCCGGGCGACCTGATGGCACCGGTATGCCGGACGCCCACTTACAAGTGGTTGGCGAGCTGGCAATCTTTGACCATTGGCGCCAAATAGTGACACTGGTGAAAAATGTGATAGTACCAGAGGATCGATCGGAAGAGAGTCTCCGAGGAGAGTTTAACGACGCTGTCGCATCACTAGAGGCGATGGTTAGGGACTTGACCCATCCAACCTTACCGCAAGCTAGAGTGTATGAGGCGACTCAAAGTGTTGCTGAGCCAAGCCAACGCTTCGTGTCTTCGCAAGAGTATATAGACGCAGTTGAAGTCGCTAAAGAGCAGATACTTGATGGTGAGATCTTCCAAGTCGTACTATCGCAGCGTTTTGGGTTTCAGCTTCATAGTTCTCCGTTTGAGCTGTACCGAGCCTTGAGACTGCTTAACCCTTCGCCGTACATGTACTTTTTGAAGGCGAGTGACTTTAGTGTGGTCGGTTCTTCTCCTGAGGCTCTTGTGAGAGTTACCGGCGATAAGATCGTTACTCGGCCAATAGCGGGAACTCGACCAAGAGGAGATTCAGAGGACGCTGATCGTGCCTTGGGTGCGGAGCTTTTGGAACATCCCAAAGAGGTCGCAGAGCACGTTATGCTTGTCGACTTGGCAAGAAATGATCTAGGGAAAGTATCATCTTTCGGATCGGTAACCGTTAATGAGTTTATGGTACTTGAAAAGTTCTCCCATGTCATGCACCTCTCTTCAGAGGTGCATGGTTGCCTCCGTGATGAATTTAACTCAATTGACGTCTTAAGGGCAACGATGCCAGCAGGTACCTTGTCGGGGGCACCCAAAGTTCGCGCTATGGAGATTATCGATGAACTTGAGACTTTACGAAGAGGTGTATACGGCGGAATCTTTGGTTACTTAGGTTTTAACGGTAACCTTGATGTAGCTATTGCCATACGTACAGCGGTGGTGTTGAACGATGGGAGAGGGTGGGTACAAGCTGGTGCTGGCATAGTGGCGGATTCGGATCCAGAGATGGAGGACCTTGAGTGCATCAACAAGGCTAAAGCTGTTTTAGCAGCAGTCGATGTAGCTAACAGTGGTACTGAATTAAAGGCGGAGCTTTGAGAGGGATTCAACTTCCACTTGATGCGGTGAGGCTCACAGGGAAAGGTGCAAGCGAGTATCTCCAGGGCCAAGTTACTGCAGATATCGGTTCACTAATCGAACGAGAAGACGCAGTCGATGCTTTTATCCTTGAACCAAGTGGAAAGGTAAACTCTCTAGTCACAGTTGTGAGAAGAGACGACGACTTTGTCCTCTTAGTTGACGAGGGATACAGCGAGTCTCTTCTTGCAAGACTAAAACGCTTCGCAATTCGGGCAAAGACGGAGTTTGTTCTTGAAGGTTCCGCTCATGTAGTTATTAGAGATCATGAAAGTATGGGGGACTTTAGCCCCGTAACCTACACTTCGACCAACTTGATCCCAGCCCCGTTTGTTTTGAGATTAGGAGAAAAAAGTGAAGTAGACCACGAAGAACTCGAGACTCGTCTGGACATCAATGGTCTTGGCCTACTTAGAGCTGAACGCGTAGCCCCGCTAATGCGTGATCTTTCCGATACCTCTGCCTTCCCTGCAACGTTTCCAGATATTTTTACAGCATCTGTTTCGCTGTCTAAGGGTTGTTACACAGGACAGGAGCTAGTAGCCCGGATGGACTCAAGAGGTTCTACTGCGCCGTTAGTGTTTTCAACCCTTGCTCCGCTTGATGACACCAATTCTTTTGATGCAACTCTCCACTCTGAGACACTTACCGTTGATGATGTCGAAGCTGGTAAAGTCACTACGTTTTATCTCGACGACCACTCAAAGCTTATGTTAGCCACGGGATATGTAAAGAGAAGCTATGCTGATAAGTTGTCGGTGGAGTTTATTGGTGCGTCTTCAAATGTCCGTTTTATAAGAACTAAACCCTCTTAGTAGTGCGTTGGCACGTAGGTCATAACAGGGATTACGAATAGCTAGTCTCCTAGTTGCATCGTAGCTATCGGGTTGCCTAGTTATTTTCCTCTTACTGCTATGAAGTTGGTCAGCGTGACTCCAAACTTATCTACAAGAGTTTTTGAGTGATCGACCAATGCTTTGCCTTCAGGCGAGGATAACGCGAACTGCAGAGAAGAGACATCGGAGAAGTAGAGTTCAGCTAGACGTGAGTAGGGTCCGTTGGGTATGTATGAAAGCGTAACGGAATTGAGGCGTGGCACTTTGTTCACAAGTGGAATGTGATCTTTCATGTATTCACCGAGAAACTCTTCTTGGGAGTTCTCGTCTCGAAGCCGTCCCCATAGTGCAACTAGTTTGACCACATCGTCTCCTTTTGAGAGTTTGTCAAGGTTATAGATTACTACAGTTCCAAGGGGGAGTACGTAACGGGATTGTCGTTATGCGCGATGACCTCTTTAGAGCTGATTAAATATTTGAGGTGAGCGACCGTCTCTCCCACAGCCATTCTCTTCATGAAAGGTGGATAGCTGTTGAACGGTCTAGACCAAGTAAGTTCCTGTGCCACATCCCATGCGGTCTTTGATGGCGGCGACTTAAGGACCGTTTTGATCTCAACGAGTCGCTCGATATGGTGGTGCTGTATCTCCTTTATTCTCATTGCCACCTCTTTAAACTGATACTCATGTGCAGGCTCAACCTCTTCGATATCGTAGTTGTTGATTTTCTCTAGTGACTCTAAGTAGTCCCGTAGCGGATTGTCTCCCGACTGGGGATGATACGAGATGTTGGCCGTGATGCGTGGGAGAATGTGATCACCTGAGAAAAGGCGTTTCGACCTTCCTTCATAGAGACAGATATGTCCAGGAGAGTGGCCTGGAGTCCAGATCACCTTTAACGACCGTCCGGGTATTGGAGCAATCTCTTCGTGTTGGATCTCGATGTCGGGTTCCACGAAACTTCTACGATCCAACGCAGGCAGCGAGGCGGTTTGCAACTCTTCTACCTGCTCTTTCGGCGCACCAGCATCTAGTAAGAATGAACGCATCTCTAGTAGAAGATCTCTGGGATCTAGATATCGAGACTTCGTTAGTGCGGCGTCTAGGTGATGCAGAGCCACCTTGGCACCTGAAATCTCTCGAACTCTTCCCGCTAGCCCATAGTGGTCAGGGTGTATGTGGGTAACAACTATGGACTCGATGGAGCGCAAGTCAGTGCCTATGGACGAGAGTCCTTCTTTGAGTGTCTCTAAGGCTTCATCCGTATTCCAACCAACGTCCAATATAGATACTCCATTGGAACTTTCGAAGACGTATACCAAAACGTAACCCAGCCCGCCTCCAGGTATTGGAATTGGTATCGACCACGTGCCCGATCCGAGATCGGTGACAGGTGGAAGTGGTGAATTAGACGTGTCTCACTCCTTCTAAGCCTACACTTGGAAACATACTATAGTTACTCCCAAGTAGCAAAGCGGCGCTTGGGGAGTTGTGGATCTGGTAGCGGACTACGGGATTAGTCCCATCGCTTCTTTCGCTTTGTCTAAGGTGTCTCTTGCTACTACCTGTGCCTTATTGGCACCCTCTCTTAGAGATGCTATTAACGCCGC
>JAJYGI010000020.1 GCA_021790735.1 Actinomycetes bacterium
AGGCTTATGCTCGCTTCCCTTATATAACTCGGACTGCAAAGGCTTACTCCGTCGATCTGAGTTACCTTATCGATTAGATAACGAGTGTTGTCATGACATCGTCTCGCAGTTTCTACATAACCTTCTTTCCCCAACCAAGAGATATATATGGTTGCCCAGACAGCCATCAAAGTTTGATTCGTGCAGACGTTAGAGGTTGCTTTTTCACGGCGAATATCTTGTTCTCTGGTTCGAAGTGTAGTTACATACGCGGTCTTACCTTCGATATCTTTTGTCTCCCCCACTAGGCGCCCTGGTATAAGGCGGACGAACTCTCTTTTTGTGGAGAAAAGACCCAGATAAGGGCCACCGAATGATAGAGGGACTCCGAATGATTGTCCTTCGGCTACCGCCACGTCGGCCCCAAGTTCGCCAGGACTCTTCAACAGTGCCATCGATATCGGGTCATATACGACAATAAGTAACGCTTCAAGCCGGTCGGCCAAGTTACGTGCTTGGATTAGATTTTCCACCGCTCCGAAGTAGTTTGGATATCCAACAACTAAGGCAGCTACCGCTGCACTGTCTTCATAGTTACTAAACTCGGTCTGCATCGTTTGGTTGAGCCGGAGCCGATCAAGAGAGAGTCCCGTTCCTGCGGCAAAGGTTTTAACTGTCTCTACGTATTGCGGATTGACACCATTGGAGATCAAGATCGTACTCTTAGAGGTTGCAGCACACGCTAGATTGATCGCTTCAACAACGGCCGCAGCACCGTCGTATAGAGATGCATTTGATACCTCTAACCCAGAGACTCGTGACACAAGGGTTTGAAACTCAAAAAGGGCCTGTAAGACTCCTTGAGCTACCTCCGGTTGATAGGGAGTGTATGCAGTTACGAACTCTGAACGGCCACCAAGAGTCCTTAGTACAGATGGAAGATCGTGATCGTAGGCACCTCCACCTGCAAAGGTTACAAGCGGTCGTCCAAAAGAGAGGTTTCTTTGTCCTAGCCTAGCGAACTCATCAAGGACTTCAAACTCTGATACTCCTTTGGGAACTTTCAACTCCTCGTTCAATCGTAACTTTGGGTCGATGAGTTGGAATAGCTCATCTAGGGAATCTATCTGAAGATCTCGGAGCATCTCTTGGGTCTCGGAGTTGCTATGGGGAACAAAAGACGGCATTGTCCTCGTCTTTCCTTTCTATCTGCTCTACCTAGTAGGCGCTCTTAAGGGTTGAGATGTTCTGTCTAAACTTGTTATCGCACTTAGTAATATCTTATGGTGTCTTCGTCACAAAAGGTAGATTGACTATCTTGAAAGAGAGTAGATTGCCCCTTGCATCTACCTCTACTACATCACCAAAGGCCAAAGGTCTGCGTAGGAACATTAGAGCAATGGCCTTCTTCAGAGACGGTGAGAAGTTTCCAGAAGATACCCATCCAATCTCGTCGCCGTCTCTATAGACAGTCATGTGTGAACGTACTGGTTGTCTGCCCTCAGAGACAGCGCCGTAGAGCAGATACCGAGGACCTTCCTGTTGATGTCTTGTATAGGCACTACGTCCAGCGAAGTCTCCTTTTGTGAGAGAAACTACCCATTCAAGCCTCGCTTCTATGGGTGTTATCTCTGGCCCAAGCTCATTACCATGTAATGGTAGTGCCGCCTCAAGTCGCAACGTATCCCGAGCGCCAAGACCTGCTGGCACTACGTCAGCATCTAAAAGTTGCTGAAACAGTTCAACGGCAGCTTCCCCGGCGATGCTGATTTCAAAGCCGTCTTCCCCTGTATAGCCAGTGCCGGCTACGATGACGTCTTCTCCTTTGAAGTTAAAGTGGGAGAGGCGAAACCTTCCTACTCCAGCTGCAGGTGGTATCACTTTATGGAGCACTTCTCTAGATTTGGGACCTTGAAGCGCTAGTATCGAACGCGTAGGAGTGATGTCCACACCCCCTATTCGATCGACAACCCTTTTCGTGTTAGATGCGTTTGGCATAACGTAGAATCGACTCTCGGTATCCCACCAAATAATGATATCGTCGAGCACGGATGCGTCGTTTTCATCTAACAGATGTGTATATTGAGCTCTACCAGGAGAAATCTTTCCTAAGTCGTTTGAAAGATTATGTTGCAAGGTATCGTAGGCATCTATTCCAGAGAGCAAGACTGTCCCTAAGTGGCTGACATCAAAGACTACGGCCGAAGTTCGACACGCTAGGTGTTCATGCACGGTACCGCTTCGATAAGACAGTGGCATCTCCCAGCCTCCGAAGTCTGTCATTTTCGCGCCAAGCGAGAGGTGCATTTCATGTAAGGCAGTTTGTTTCAATGTCACGAAACGATAATAGCAGTGGTTTCTAAAATTTTGTAATAATTACGAAGGATAAGGGTGCTTTACGTCAAGAGCAGATCAAGCAGGAACGTGTATGTACTCAAGTATGGGCTTTACCGCTATTGAATGTTTTAACCTAGCAACCTGACTTCATTTAAACCGCCCGTGACATGGTCTCAAAAAGTGAAGGTTGGAGAAAGTCCGGCTTTTGTTTTAGATTGAAGACGTCAGCATCGAGCTCATCTCTGAGGCTGTTGAAGGCTACGATTACTGCAGAGTATAGGTCACCTCTTTGAAGTAGATCTATAAGTTCTTCTCCGCCAGCGACCGCCACTGATTTTGGTGTTACTACCAAATACGTTAGCTGTTCAGGTATGAAGCTGAAAGCTGACTTAGTCTGTGACAGTGCACGTCGAATTGCGGGCAACGATAGACCGGCGTCTAAAAGTCGTTTTACAAACTTAAGCGCTAAAAGGTCAGAGTAGGAGTAAAGTCTTTGTGAGCCTGAACCGTTTGCGTCCTCGACCGAGGGTACTACCAATCCGGTACGCGCCCAATAGTCTAGCTGTCTATAGGTAATCTTGACTAAACGACAGGCTTGAGGACCGCGGAAACTTCCCTGAAAAGTAGGCTCCGCTAAAACATCGCCCGTCGTAGTAGGGTCATTAACTTCCATCGTTGCGCCTCACTTCTATGGGTTGTAGAGACCGTACTTACACCATTGTTATTAATATCTTATCCACAACCTCTCCCCAAGGTGTCATCGGCAGGAAAGCAGTTCCTCTGAAGAAGAACGTCGTTACAGTCGAGCGAGTACGCTCATTCTTCTACGAGAAATCTTCGGGTTTTATTGAGTCCAAAAAATCTCTGAATTCACCGACGATCTCTTCGGGATTGGTAGGTGTGCTATCTTGTTCTTCATCGTCGGTTACCTCGTCAACGACCACACCTTCTGCGTCAATGAGCTCTTCTGAGACGAACATTGGTGCTCCAGTTCTAATCGCTAACGCCACTCCATCTGATGGACGACAAGAGACGATTATCGGTCCTCGTCCCTGGATGATCTCCATCTCCGCGTAGAACGTCCCACCCTTGAGTTCCGTTATCACTACTCTAAGTAACGACCCTCCCAAAACCTCAATGACATCTTTTAGGAGATCATGCGTCAACGGCCTAGGAGTTTCGAGCCCGCGGGCGGCGATCTCGATAGCTGACGCTTCCGGAGATCCAATAAACACAGGTAGCGTACGTTTAGGACTCTCTAGTTCCCGTAGCAGCATCACCGGAGAGTTGGTCCTAACGTCAACCTTAACCCCAACTAATTCAACTTCGACCATACCTCTTGAATCTAGTCGGATCTCAAGGACGCTACTAATGAAGTGTCGATCCGTTGTGACATTACACTGATCATCTATGCTACGTCCATTCGACCAACTGTCTTATCGGACCACCTAAAGGTGGCTGTATTTATCGAGTAGACGCTCCATAAAGTAGCCTCGAAGACAACTACCGAGTGTCCTTAAATCAGAGACCTGCTCTTGAGCCTTGTGGCGCGCTTGGGGATTTCTTTGACGCAGGAGCGGTGTTATAACCTGCTCCACGAATCCCACCTCGCGTTCAGCAGATAATTTATACATACGTAGGTGTCTAGAGGTCACCCCGTACTTTTTGAAGACTATAACGAGTTGGACAATTTCGAAGTCTAACTTTCCATAGTAGCGCTCGCCGGCTATCTCTTTCGATTCAATCAGGCCGAAGGATTCAATCTCGCCAATCTCTGAAACCCGAGCTCCTGTAAGTCTTGAAAGCTCCTCGACCGAAAGCAGCTCTTCGCGTGCAAGCCCAAAGGGTTCTTGATCACCGGAGGTACCGTTGCTCAGACTGGTTGAGGGTGACGTAGGTACGTTAACGCCGGAGTCTTCGCCTTGAACGGTCGCTGTTCTAATTAGGTCTTGACGCTCAATTGTCGTGTTTATTTCGTCGACTTTTGGTGTCGGAGCCATCCCCATAGACTTGCCACCGCTTACTTTGAACTGCGATACTCCCCTTTCAACTGGACCGTGCTCATCTCCAGCATCAATCGACTGAGTCGTCTCAAATTTTACATGATCTCTTTGCGCTAAACGCGATACAAGATCAACGAGTTGACTTTGTTCGAAGTTTGTTCCAAGGTCGAACTCTAAGGGAGTATTCGAAGGTTCAATATGGTCTTGAAACTCCAAGGTCGGTTGTGTCACAAGTTCCTGGGGCTCTACTACGCGGCCGTCAAGCGTGTCTTTTATAACCTTTAGTGGTAAAAAGGAGTCTCTTTGAAGATGCAGCACCTTCTTAAGCCGCTCAATATCGTAAGGATAAAACTTCCTATACCCAGAGGGTGTCCTCTCGGGATCAATTAAACCTTGACTCTCTAGGTAACGGATCTTTGATATGGATACGTCAGGAAAGTCTTTTTTAATTAACGTAAGCACCTCTCCGATCGATAAGAAATCTAGTGCCTCTGACATTGCAGATCTCTCTGTGTCTCTCTACTCTTGTTCGCCAGTGAAGCATATATACGTGAATCGATACTTGCCAATTTGAAGCTCATCTCCATGGTTAAGACTCGCTAACTCGACTCGTTCTCGGTTTAAGTAACTGCCGTTCAATGAACCAGTATCTTTTAGTTCGTAGTGATCTCCTGTTTTGCGTATCTCGGCGTGGCGTCTCGACACCGTTATGTCGTCTAAAAACACATTAGACTCTGGATGTCTACCTATCGTCGTTATCTCTCGTTCAAGAACAAACCAAGAGCCTGTTCCTACTCCAGATTTCACTACTAACGCAGCGCTCCCCTTGGGCACTTCAGATAGAGCCTGTAGGTACTTTTCGTCTCCCGTATCACTAACTAAATCAAGTTGAATGAAACTAGAGGTCGTCTCGTCCTCTTGAAGCGTAACTGGTCGTCCACAAGAGGAGCAGTATCGTGACCCCTCTTGATTGACGTGCCCACAGTGAAGACAAGCGACCAATGTTACTCCCAAATCTATATCTCTCACGCTATGGTACAAGATTACCCTCAACCTTGATAAAACCTTGAGAGTTTCTATCTATAGTTGTTATAAACCTAACACTCAAGCAATGAAAGCTTCATATTGAGACGAGTTCATCAGCGTCTCTACCTCTGCTTTATCCGTAAATTCAATCTCGCAGATCCAACCGGCTCCGTAAGGGTCTGTATTTAGAAGCTCCGGGTTACTTTCAAGCTCCGAATTCACGGCAACAACCTTACCTGAGATAGGGGCAAAAACATCGGATACCGACTTCGTCGACTCAACCTCACCAAAGGTATCTCCGCTACTTACGGTTTCTCCAATCTTGGGAAGCCCCACGAAAACAACGTCTCCCAGGGCGTCTTGGGCGTAGTCTGTGATACCGACCCTTACCACAGACTCACCCTCTGAAACTTGTGCCCATTCATGATCCTTTGTGTACTTGAAATTCTCGGGAAGATTCATTCTTCGAATACTAGCGGATACTACTTGGGAAAGGTTCAAGTAAGTTGGAGTTAACGCTAAAGAGCCTTGCATCGCATCTAAATGGAATTGTTTTCTAGGTAAAGATAGCAACTACAACCATGTTGAAGGTGTACAGATAAGCAGTTTATCCTGGAAAGTTGTTAGTCAGTTGTTAGTCATAGGATCATCTCCGTCACTGTCGACTACTCCACTTGGCGGTGAGTACGTGGAGCAAAGTGCCTATAACTATATCCTTCGGCGTTGGTACTGGTTTGGTTTCTAAGTTATTCTAGAAGTATCAAACTCCTCACGTGCTCTTTTACTAAGTGCATTAGCACGTGAGTATCACTTTAAGATTACAGCTCTAGTAGCTATTTTTATTCCTTTATCTTTTTGATCTTCGAGACGGGACCTTATCGCATCTCTCCTAGTTACGTCCAATACTTTCGATACATCATATCAAAAGACAACGACCCTCTGACAGCGAGTGCGAAGCACTGAGACCTATGAACATTGACTCAGACGTTACGGAGCTTGGATGCCACTGTTATATCGAGTAGAACAGTTGTAAATATCGAGTAGCCTACCTTCAAAGGAGTCGAAAATGGAAACGGAACCAGATAACGAGCAAAACCTCGAATCAGTCATCGAGGAGAAGGTTGATAAGAGGGATCTAACTCCATCTACAACGACAGAATCTGAAAGCGACGTCGTCATAAAAACCCGATTTGGGCAGAGAAGTAAAACCTCGACTCTGTTTGTTGGCTTAGGAGTATCGGCACTGATTCTGGTTCTTCTTCTCGTTTTTATCTTAGAGAATCTCCAGAGTGTACCTATTGATTTTCTAGGTTTGAAGGGAAAGTTTCCTTTAGGAGTTGCGCTTTTATTCTCTGCTGTTGCAGGAGTACTACTTACAACTGTGTTGGGGGCGCTTCGAATCATTCAACTTAGGTTGCGCGCCCGGCGACTACGGATAAGTTGATTTCGCCAACTATATTCCCCTCAACATCGATGAAACCCACTCAATTGCTCGAGACAGTTTATCTAAGGCAGCTGCTTCTCCATCGGACTCAACGGTCACCTTGGTGAGTGCATCTTCAGGGTCTGGCGCTACTAATGTGAAGCCTCCGTCAGAGTCGCCCGTTCGTATCCCATCAACCAACAGAACGCCTTCGCTTGCCTCAGCCTCCAACAGGTAACGCATCAAGGAACCTTTAAGCTCAAAGGGAGTATGCGTTTTTGCTGTCTTTACATACATCGGCGGGATACTGTTTGAAATGTCAGACAACTGCCTGTTCTGATGCGTCAATACCTCAAGAAGTTTACTCAGATTGTAGATACCGTCGGGCCCTGAGACAACTCCGGATAACACCATCGCTCCAAGAGGACTAAGACCAATGGTTTGAGTATCTGGAAGTTTTTGTTCCGATGGGACTTCCCCTTTACCTGCGGTCTTAATCTTTGCGCTTCGAAGTACTTCAAGACAAAGTGCCTGAGGTGTAGACTTAGCCCAATACGCCTCAACGTTGTGTTCTCTAGCCAAAGACAGCGACCTATTGGAGCTTTCCACGCTAAGAAATATCTGGTCACCTTGGCCTGCCTCAGATGCGAACAACTCGACCATCGCGTAGACAAAGTTTTGACCAAGCAGTACCCTTCCTTTATTATCAATGATCTCGAAGGATTCACCTGAAGGGTCAAATATAACACCGATATCAGATCCGGACTCTACCACAGACTTTGACACTCGACTTCTCTGATCCTCGCGCACCAAGTTTATGGCTCTACCCGTAGCCGCATATGGATTAAAACTTAACACGTCCGCATCTAACTTCGCGAGAACGTTGTGCAGCAAAAGTCCGACCGTACCAAAGGAGTAGTCAGTTACTATTCTAAACTTGCGTTCGCGAATACTTTTTACATCGACTACACCTAGTAGAGACTCAGCATAGTGTTCTACAACTCTTCCAGGAAATGAGATGTCTCCGATCTCGGATGATGGCATCTTCCGAAAGTCTTCCCTTGCCATCGCCCTCTCAATCTTGCGGATCTCCGACTCAGAGAGTTCCGCTCCATCAGAACCAAAAAGCCTTATCTCGACGGTATCTGGATCGTCGCCAAGGAATACCCGGAATCCTGCGACAGCTCCCGAATACTTAATGTGATATCTAACCAGTGGCATCGGGCCGACCTCTAAGTCTGATACTGACACTCCAACGGCGTTCGCACCTACCATCACGGCTCGTTTAAGCATTCTCGCTGCCTTGGAGGTGTCTCTTGAGGCGACGATCATTGAACGTGGTGGGAGTGTCGAGCCAAGGGCCATGCCTAGTCGCACTGCGATCTCTGGAGAGACGTCGACGTTGGCGAGACCACTTAGCCCGCTACCGGAAAACAGCGTTCTAACTGCTCGCGACTCCCATACAATCGAAGTGTTTACAGTAGTTCTCGACTGAACGTTCTTAGACGGATAGATCTTGACAAATGGTTGTACAATGGCTTCTTCGCCGATATAGCAGTCGTCTCCGACTACTACTCCATCTTCGAGGGTGACTCCTCTCCGTAGGTCACAGTTGCTTCCTACCACTGCTCCTGTTATATGTGCCTGAGGACCTAGGTAACAGTGGTCGGAGACGACGGAGTTCTCTACGACCGCGTCATCACCTACACGAGTAGAGGCTCCCAGCACGCTGTAACGTCTCACATGCGCTCCACTGTTCACCCTGACATTTGGTCCGATAATGACACAGTCTTCAATCTTCGCGTCGGGGTGCACCTGACAACCGGGACCAAAGTAGACGCTCGGTCGAACCTGAAATCCATCCACTGCTAGCTTTACTCGTCCATCTAAAATGTCTCTATGCGCCTTGAGGTAGCCAGCTAATGTTCCCACATCCTCCCAGTAACCTTCAGAGATCCACCCAAATATTGGACGCTTCGCCTTTAGTAGTTGAGGGAAAACGTCGGAAGAAAAGTCAGACACCGTGCCCTTTGGTATGTAGTCAAATATCTCTGGTTCAAGGATGTAGATGCCTGTATTGACCGTGTCTGAAAACACCTCTCCCCACGACGGCTTCTCTAAGAACCTGGTAACTGTGCCGTCGTTGTCCGTTGTAACAATACCGAACTCTAAAGGATTCTCGACTCTCTGCAGGACCACCGTGACAGTTGCACCCCGCTCATCGTGGTACTGTAGAGCCGCTCCTAGGTCGATATCTGTTAGAACATCTCCTGATATCACCAAGAACCTATCGCTTAGAAGCTCTCTCGCGTTTGCAACAGAGCCAGCAGTTCCTAATGGCGAGTCTTCAGAGACGTAAGAGATCTTAACCCCAAAGTCACGTCCATCTCCAAAGTAGGTTCTTATCGAGTTAGCAAGATAGGCTACGGTTACGATTACCTCTTCGTAACCGTGCTGTATAAGAAGGTGCAAGATATGTTCCATCATTGGAACGTTCGCCATCGGTAGCATTGGCTTAGGTTGTGTGGACGTCAAGGGTCTAAGTCGAGTACCTTCGCCTCCTGCCATTATGACTGCCTTCATATAATCCTCGTCCAATCCCGTCTTGATTTATAACTGCGACCAATCAACTATCTCTAAGGGCACTTAACTCAGTTCGACCGTCGTGCAAGGGCTTTTACGTAGCTAAGTCCAGCGTAATATAGAACCACTGTACCAACGCCGGCGACAACCTCGCCTGACGTGTGGATTATTATTCCCAGTTCACCGTAGTGTCCGGCAAAGACTAGAGCGGGTAGTGCTGTCAGAAGAGCAAATGTGCCCGCTTTCCCGACCCAAACGACGTCAACCCGAGTTTGACGCACTACAAAAAGATAAATCATAACTATCGATACAAGGGCCTCGCGGAGCAAAAGGGGGACTGCAATTGTTAGCGGAAGATAGTGAGCATACACCAGTTCAACTGTAACAACTACCAAAACGATACGATCAGCTGTGGGATCAAACACCTTCCCAAATGTACTTACACCATGTATCTTTCGAGCCACGAAGCCATCGAAAAAGTCTGTAATACCCATGATCGCCAGGTTTCCAGCGATCGCAATCGGAGAAGTATGCGTCTGAATCTGATACAAGAAAACGGGTAAAAGTAGAAGTCGAATCGCTGTAATTAGATTGGGAATCGCTGTAGCTAACAACGATCTATATCTTTGATGAGAATGACTCGACCACAAAGCAACTTTCTTATCCATCTTTGCTCAGTTTAGGGTCTTCAACTGAATCAGATTACCACCGGCTTTACTTTAGAGACTTACACGATCTACAAAGACAAATCAACTTAGGTACACCCACAGACGGAGAGAACCTTCAAAACTATACGGGGCAAGAGTTCGTCGCATGTGACTCCTCTTAGCCAGAGCGAGACGTTTGACAAACTACAACAGCTCCGTCTCTGCAGTCTAGAGGTCTCTGACTTTGGTGTCCTAGCGGCCTTAGCGATAACTCATACCAACGCAACTGCATAAGACTGCCAATCGAAGCGCGTACGAATCCGTTGACGATAAAAGTACGCCTTTCCCTACGGCCGCGAGGTAATAGATTGCAACTATCGAACTATAGAGATGGATGGATGAACTTTGTCGGAGATCGAGTTCTCTCTAGCTGCTTATCAAGGTGGGCTTGGGGCCGAGTCAACCCCACTTAACAGCTCTCACTGCGGTAATAACTGAAAAGTCAGAGTAATTGAGTGTTTTGAAGGAGGTGACATCTTCTCACCCAAAAGGAAGGGGCTTTATGCACTTATTCTCACTCATGCGGACACCAACGCATCTAATTGACGTTTCACGGCGTCGCTATAACCTAAGTCCCACGATACTCCACCACGTCCTGTGACATCAAGTCCTGCGCCGGTATTTTCTTAGCTGAATCTAGGTCTGGGACAAGAGATAGGCCTTAGTTCTAAATCTAACTACTAAACCCAGTTAGCTGTTACTTTGTTCGAAAGCTCCTCAAGTCCATCTTATGGCTAGACTGTATGTTCTTCTAGGTCAAAAGCGTGCTCTACGTTTATTGCTCCTAGCTCTCGCGCTCTGGCCAACGCTACAAACGGAGAGTTTGGATACGCCACATGAGTCAGGACAAGCTTTTCTACATTACTTCTCCTTGCAAAATCTACGCATGCCGAAACCGTCATGTGTAGATCCGAAGGGTACGCCTCGTTCTCGTCTATCCAAGTCGACTCACAGAGGAACAGATTCACCTTGTGACTGAGCGACTCAAGCGCATCACAAGGTCCAGTGTCCGCCGAATAGGCGATACTTCGGCCGCCTGCCGTCAACCTCAACCCATAGGTCTGTACGGGATGAGCCATAAGTTCACTGATAGCCTCA
>JAJYGI010000118.1 GCA_021790735.1 Actinomycetes bacterium
TGCGCCTAATCAGGTTAAGCACAGCGACCCAGTGAAGCGTCAACCAGCCGAAGCTGCGTGAGCAGCCTAGGAAGCCCCGTCCGTAAGGGCGGGGAGGATGTCACCAATTTACGAGAGATTAACTATTATTCGTTGCGTCTTCAAGGGCTTGGCTCAATGTATTCCAAGGTAAAGTTGCGCACTTTATCCTAACAGGAAACTTTACGACGCCTTGCAACGCTATCAACTCACCAACTGTGTACTCGTTGATTGGTTCGATCGTCTCTTCGTCTTCATGCCCATCTTCGTCTAGTGCCATCATCTTTTTAAACGTTCTGATCGCCTTGTAGACATCTTTAAGTGACTTGCCTTTTACGGCATTGGACATCAGTGACGCTGAAGAGCGCGAGATGGAGCAACCTTGCCCATCGATTTTTATGTCTTTGACCATATCGTCCTCTACAAGCAGGTAGATCTTCACCTCGTCACCACAGAGTGGGTTGTACCCTTGTTCCATTACTGCAGGTGGAGTTTCGAGGGTTCCTTGGTTTCTAGGGTTCTTGTAGTGATCTAAGATAATTTCCCGGTAAAGATCTTCGAGACCTGGCATTTACTCTCCTCTTCTACTTGAAAAACTCTTCGGTGTGCTGAAGTGCGTTGGCCAATGCCTCTACATCTTGTTCTGTATTGTAGAGATAGAAAGATGCGCGTGCAGTGGCTGGTACATTGAGCGAAGTCATCAAGGGTTTAGCACAGTGATGCCCAGCTCTGACGCAAACTCCTTCTTGATCTAGTATTTGCGAAACGTCGTGGGGGTGGATACCTTCAAGTTCAAAGGAGATTACTCCAGTGCGCTGATTTGGATCTCGTGGACCAAATACTTTGAGTCGAGATTCAAACCGTTCTTCGAGTAGATCCAACGCGTAGGCTGTTAGCGATAGCTCATGAGTTCGTATAGCATCCAACGAGATGCTCTCAAGGTAAGTAAGAGCTGCCTCTAGTCCAATCGCTTCAGCTATTGGTGGTGTTCCAGCCTCAAACTTGTGAGGTATGTCGTTGGTTGTAAATCCGTCTGTTGTGACGTTGCGGATCATCTCACCACCTCCTAGAAATGGGTGCATGTCTTCGAGGATGGATTTCTTTGCCCAAAGAGCTCCAATTCCGGTTGGTCCCAACATTTTGTGCCCAGTTACACAGTAAGCATCGATTCCAAGTTCTTCAACGTTGGTTGTTATGTGGGGAGAGTATTGAGCTCCGTCTGCTATCACTACTGCGCCAACTTCATGAGCGAGCTGTGCTAGCTCATGTACGGGATTGATTGTACCCAAAACGTTAGAAGCCATAGTGACTCCGAGTATCTTTACACCTTTGAGCTGCTCTTCAATGTTGTCGAGTATTAGCTGGCCGTCATCGTCAAAGTCTAAAAAACGGAGATCGAAGCCGATCTGCTCTTTGAGAATCATCCATGGGACTATGTTGGCGTGGTGTTCCATCTTAGTCAGAAGAACGACGTCTTTTGACGATAGAAACTTCCTTCCATAGCCATGTACAAATAAGTTAAAGGCTTCCGTGGCATTTTTTGTAAAGACGACTTCGAGTTCTGGATTAGGCGCCCCAAGGAACCTCCCCAGGTGAGCCCGAGCCTCTTCGTACAGGTTCGTGGCCTGCTCAGCGATGCGATACACGCCTCGGTGGACGTTAGCGTGAGTCTCACTGTAGTAGTTATCCATCGACTGGATGACACTGTAGGGTCTCTGCGACGACGCCGCAGAGTCCAGATACACAAACGGGTCCTGCTTGACGTCGCGAAATATCGGGAAGTCTCTCTTTATTGCTTCCGCATCAAGTACGCGTTGGACGACTGTGCTGTTAGTTACTAGTTCGTTCGCCACTTTTCGTATCCACTCCTTTCAAGGGAGAGAGCAAGCTCTGCATCGCCAGTCTCCACGATCTTTCCGTCCACTGCTACATGCACAACGTCAGGCTTTAGGTATCCCAAGATGCGTTGGTAGTGCGTGATCATCAAAGTTCCCATCTCAGGTCTTTCCTTTCTTATCGCAGATACCCCGTTTGCTACAGTCTGCAAAGCATCGATATCAAGACCTGAATCCGTTTCATCCAAAAGAGCTAGATCTGGTTCGAGTAGCGCCATTTGAAGTATCTCGTTTCGCTTTTTTTCACCGCCGGAGAACCCAGCGTTTAGGTGTCTTTCTGCGAAGGAAGGATCCATGCCTAGGCGTTCCATCCACTCAAGTAAGGAAAATCGGACTTCGAGAGCAGAGACATCCACTCCTTTTCGCGCCGACATAGCTTGACGGAGAAACTGGACTACGGATACTCCAGAGATCTCCTCTGGATATTGGAAGGCTAAGAACATGCCGGCCTTCGCTTTCGCATCCGGGGTCCAAAGTGTAACGTCTTCACCTTTGAAGCGCACGAACCCCTTGGATATGACATAGGTAGGACTGGACATCAAAGCGTTAGCTAGGGTCGATTTACCGGCGCCGTTTGGCCCCATAATTACGTGAAATTCACCAGGGGCGATCTTTAGGTCTAAGCCCTTCAGTATCTCCTTGCCCTCGGCTTCGACGTGAAGGTCGGTAACTTCTAGGAGCGAGTCGTTCATGACTTTGATTCTAGCCAGTAGAATTTACACTATGACGATACTATAAATAGATAGGCAGTAAGACTCTAAGTATTGTCCTCCCAAAACGTAACTAAATCGGTTACGGAAGGATCTCTAGGTTCGTCATTCCCTGAACTATCTGTACCAAGGTACACCCATGCAACGATATGGTCGTTTTCTTCAAGCCCGATCGCTTTTTTGATGTAGCTGTCATAGGTTGCTTCTCCAGTCCTCCACATGGAGTCATAGTTCAGAGACTTGGCTGCCAAGATTAGATTTTCAACTGCGGCAGCTGCGGAGAGGAGTTGCTCAATCTCAGGGATCTTTGAGTATACATCGATCTTTGCAGCCACTGCAACGACAGTTGGAGCTCGTTCGAACTTAGCGTTCTCTTTTTTTAATTGTCCTTCTGTTAGATTTGATCCTTTAGATTCGGCACGATTTCGAAGTGCCTCCACTAACACCTTTGCAAACCGCAACTTTTGTTCGCCTTCAAAGACTATGAAGCGGAATGGTCTAAGACTTCCATGATCTGGCGCACTAGATGCCGCTTTCAAGATCATTTTTAGCTCTTTTGATGACGGGGCTGGATGAGAAAGCTTACTGACAGATCGCCGCGACAAGATCGTCTTAATGGTGTCGTTCATGACGATAAGACTAGCCGTATCCCGAGGCACCGCGAGGCTCCATACTCACCGTAAGTGCATAACTTCTTTGGAACTGCTACCATAGCGGAGCTCTGTTTGCTCTACCAGCCTCGCTCTATCCACTCTTCAAGATGCGGACTTTCAGCACCGAGAGACGTATAGCTTCCGTGCCCGGGCAGGATGACCGTGTCTTTTGGGAATTCCCTAAACAAACGACTTTCGATTGATTCGATGATGGTGTGAAAGTCACCGCCTTCGAATGTGGTTGCGCCGGGTCCACCGGGGAACAATGTATCGCCACTGAATACTATGGGATGGCCAACAAGTTCAAAACACAGAGACCCCTCTGTGTGCCCGGGCGTGAAAAGTACTCTGAGGTTCTGACGTCCAAACGGAATGAGTTGCTCATCGTCAATGATCTGATCGTAGCTGGGAAGACGGTGCGCATCTTGCATCGATACGGAGACATCTATTCCTGCCTCTCTTACGGCCTCTACTGCTCCGATGTGGTCCCAGTGTCCGTGGGTCTCTACTACCCGTTTCACTCCGAGTCTTTGGGATAGTTCTAGAAGTTTGTTGTGTTCATTCGCCGCGTCTATCAGTATGGAGTCGCCGGTCTGTAGACATTGGACTATAAAAACGTTGTTAGCGATTGGCCCCACGATAGTTCGAAATATTGCAACGTCGTCGAAGTACAGTTCCGCGTCCAATTTTTATCCTCTCGAGGTTGTAGTATAGTGAAAATTCATTTGACTCAAAGGTAGCTACTTGATCTAACGGTCTAACTGGAAGCGTATTCCCTTGGTCAGCGTTTAGGAGGATCCATGAATTTTGCTTTTAGTGAGGAGCAACAAGAACTTCGAAAGTCGGTGAGAAAGTTTTTAGAGGACAAGTCGCCGATCTCTGAGGTGCGAAGGACCATGGAGGACGGCTCTGGAGTTAATGAAAGACTTTGGGAGCAGGGAGCGCAACAGCTTGGTATTTGCGCAATTGCGATACCTGAAGCTTATGGAGGATTGGGGTACGGTTACGTCGAACAAGGTATTGTTTTGGAGGAGCTTGGGCGGGCGCTAGCACCGATACCTTACTTTTCATCAGTTGTCCTTGGAGCAAGTGCATTGTTGTTATCCACAGATGAGGACGCGAAGCATGAGTTTCTACCCAAGATTGCAACGGGGGAGCGCCGCTTCGCACTGGCTGCGCTAGAGAACGCTCACGACTTTGACGTCTCTCAAGGGAATACCAGGGCTGAGGCCGTTGGTGGAAGGTATCGACTTACCGGGACGAAGAGGTATGTGATTGACGGAGTATCGTCTTCGGACCTTTTGATATTTGCGAGTGTCGGAGATCAGATTTCTATGTTTCACACGAGCAGTGATGCTCCAGGTATCCAGTTAGAGGAAACCCCTTCGCTAGATCTGACGAGGCGGCTAGCTACCGTTTACTTAGATAACGTCGAAGCTGAGCTAATCGGCGAAGTTGGCGGAGGCGGCGAACTGTACGACCGTATCATGGATGTAGCCTGTTGTCAGTTGGCAAATGAGATGATGGGCGGTGCTCAGCGTGTGATTGAGATGGCTGTCGACTATGCAAAGGTGAGAATCCAGTTTGGTCGGCCGATCGGAAGCTTCCAAGCCATCAAGCACAAGTGTGCAGATATGCTAGTTGAGGTAGAGTCTGGTAAATCTGCAGCTTACTATGCGGCATGGGCTGCAGATAACGACGAAGGAGAACTCAAGATTGCAGCACCGTTAGCGAAGTCTTTCTGCGGTGATGCATACTATTTGGCAGCCTCAGAGAATATCCAGATCCATGGTGGAATCGGGTTCACCTGGGAACACGATGCGCACTTGTACTTTAAAAGGGCGAAAGCTTCACAGCTTATGTTTGGTGACTCGTCGTACTTTCGTTCTCAACTGGCTACTCAAATAGGCATCTGAAGCTACTAACTAGATGTCACTTTAAACCTTCGTCTCTTGGTAGATGACGATGCTTTTCGGTTTCTTCGTTTACTACTCGTCGCAACGTACCTTAAGCTAAGAACATCCAACTCTTAGTGTTGATGTCGCTAGAATGGTTATGTGACGAAAGAGTCAATAGTCAAACAACTTAGTGGTCGCTGGAGCTGACTGTGCGCGGATGGATGATAAGAGCTACTGAAGAAGACGTAGCAAAGGCTAAGAGCCTGTTATTAGATACTTTGCGAGCGGGGAAAATTAGTCATGCTGAGTACGTAGATCGCCTAAGAGCAATAGACAATGCAAAGTTTGTGGGCGACGTTTACGATCAGGTTTTTGCTAGTTCGGCGGTGCTGCGGCGTAGAGGTAGACACAGGTACTTTAGTGTTAGAAAACTCAATATATTATGTCTAGCTGTTTCGTTCTCGGTATTTCTCGGATTGGGTGCTGGAGACTCAATCACTTGGATAGCTGTTGGAACTCTAGCTGCGTTAGCGCTTTTCGCAAATGGACTCAAGTTGTTTAGAGCCAGTCGATCGTCTAAGCGTTCTCTACGTAGGTCTGTTGATCTCTAACTATTAGTACAGGAAGGAAACCTATGTCTGAGGGAAAGTATCATGAGCTTTCCGATAACTTGCGCGACTCAGGAAGAGAGCTTCGACAGCGTATCCCCGAGGTGTACCGAGGCTTTGCTGGCCTACATAGGGCAGCCTATGAAGATGGCGCTTTATCTGGTAAGTTCAAAGAGCTTCTTGCATTGGTCGTAGCCATCTCCCAGGAGTGTGACGGGTGTATCGTTAGCCATGTCTCGTCCGCCATAAGAAAAGGTGTTACCGAACAGGAAGTCGCAGAAGCGATAGGTGTTGCCATTGCGATGATGGGCGGACCAGGAACTGTGTGGGGTCCGCGCGCTTTCGAGGTCTACAGAGAGTACGCGAAAGATCTTTAGTCATGGCCCGAGACGGAGATAAAGTACGACGCTAACGTCTCTGTTATATCGGTTAGATTAAGTCTATAGAGAGATCGAAAGCCCACGGGGTCTTCGATCTCGCCGAGTAGGTTTCCATGTCTTGTCTGTAGAATATCTACTCCGTAGGCCCCTTCTCCAAGATAACAAACAACCTGTTCAACTAAAGAACGAATCTGATCAGGCGGCCTTTTTTTCTCGATCTTCGCACCTTGCGACAGGTTGGCTCGAAAGTCACCGCTTTTGGGAGTTTTTTTAACCCAGTATTTAATCTGTCTGCCTATGACGTATGCTCTCCACTCACATAGGACGTCGTCTATGAAGGGTTGTGCGACGAACAGATGCAAGGCCTTGTTTGAGAGATGGGTGTGGACATCGTCTTTAGTATCTAAAAGAACGACGCTGGAACCGCCGTGTCCGTAGCGATCCTTTATCACTAATGGAACCTTGTGGGGGAGTGTGGCCTCTATCGATTGTTCCACAGTAGTGGTCTGTATCGTCGGAAGACTATGTGAGAGGCAGAACTCATACGTTTTGAGCTTGTCTGTGGCTAGTTCAAGCAGAGAGGGATTATTTATAATCTTGAACCCCATCTCCCCCATTTTCTTTGACAGGGCAACGTCTCTCGATCGAAAGATTACCAAGGAAGTACTTTCCTTGAGATGCTCTAGTTGCTCGATTGTGGCCAATGATAGGGATTCGGTTGAAATTACTGTGGCATCTCGTCCTGCTTTTTCAAGTGAGTCGCTGAGCTGTTTTACAAAGAACAAGTTTGTGACTAAATCTTTCCTTGTATATACGATGAGTACTCTCAAAGTCATCTCCGGTGGCCCCTTTGCTACTTGAGGTTGACTATTTGTTTGGTAATAGCTTGTGCGAAGAGTCTCGCAACCTGAACGCCGGTTATCTCAGTCACTCTTCTCAGGTGAGCGTTTGAGTTGACTTCAAGTACCAGTGGCCTACCGTCGACGTCAACTATTAGGTCAACTCCAGCGCTTAATGTCCCCACGGTATTGGAAGCCATTACTGCAACTCTTAGGACGTCGTCACTTGGTGAGACGGACTCTCCAGAGGCGCCGAGCGTTAGATTCGCTCTAAAATCTCCAGTACTTGGCCTTCTTTGAACGACTGCCGCAACCTCACCGTCTATCACTTGGATCCGCAGATCTGTGCTGTGCGCAGATCGAATGAATTGTTGAAGAATGAGAGGTCGATGCGCAAGTTGGGCCAGCGATGTCTCAAGTTGGAGGCGGTCTTGTGCCATGAAGACTTCCTTCCCGAAGGATCCTTTGGCAGCTTTTACAATGATTGGATAGCCAATGACTTCCTCGGCGTAAGTGATGAAAGTCTCTGGAACGGACTGCCCGGGGTACCTCTCAGGCGGAACCACGGTAGCGGGAGTTGGAACGTTGCTTTCAGATAGAGCTATATGAGTTAGAGCTTTATCATCACATACTCTTACTGCCTCTGAGGAGTTAAAGGTTGGCACCCCTATCGACTCTAGCGCTCTGATCAATACAACGTCTTTTACCTGGATAATAGCGGCGATAGGCGGTTCAGTAATACGAAGAAGACTCAGATCGCCGCCTCGAATGTGAAGGTAAAGATCGAACGAGTCGACTGTCTTGGCGTTAAGTCCTTCGTTCTTTAGAGCGTCGCATACGAGTGTTGCCTGGTCTTGGAACTTGGCGCCCAAACCTAAGTTAGCTATAACCCAAATCTCTTCAGAGTGCACAGGACTAACATAGTCTCTAATGCCGTTAGGCCACACAGCCAAGGCGATAAGGAGAGTGTCTAAAGATGACTATGAAGCGATGTAGTTGTGACTGAGTTGAAAGGGAGGCGTGGCACTATCGACTACTACCTGCAAGATGTAGCAGGAAAGGGTGAAGGAGCAAATATGCTTCCGCTGCTTTTAATGTCGCAAGGGTACGTTCTTGGGGCTAGGCCCGGCAGTCTTGGTAAACAAAATGTCGAAGCAACGCAGAGAGTATCGTCTCTAACCGGCTGGTCAGTTCTGTCTTTTTGGCCATCGGGTGTTGGCGACTCAGACGGTGACTTTACACTATTGAATGCCGTTGAAGACGTTTTAGAGGTTGTCTTCTTCATTGAGAAAGAATCGCTGGCACGTCAGATCGTACTCTTGGGCTTTGATGTCATGGGGGCGGTGTTTCTGTCCGTGGCTTCACGACTAGAAGCTGTACGTGGTGTAGTTGCGGTAGGAAGTGATGCGGGACCAAAAGGTCTTATTGAGCCATCCTCGTTATTGACCCGACTAGCGTTGAGTTCTGTTAGAACGCCCGCTAACTACGATCTAGCGGCAGTCGAAAGTGAAGTTGTGAGGATCGAGAAGGAGGCTCTTGACAGCTTAGAAAAGACTCCGACGTTAGTAATCGTTACCACGGAGAGATATAGAAGTCGTACCGCTGACTCTCTGTTTGACACAGATAGATTCTCTGAACTGGAACTTCACTCTTTCATGACTGATGAAGTGTCCTTGCGCTACGATCCGCAACTTTATGCAGTGTTGGTTGGTTGGTTGGACAGAAACTTTTAGTTCAAGCGTTCAGAATTTGGTCTTTCAATTCATTTGCGCAAGCTTTAGGGTCCTTCGCATTGACGAGGTATCTTACAACTACAAATCGAGAAGCACCTAGTTTTTTCAGTGGCCCTACTTTGACCGGTTCGACGCCACCGGTCACAAAGAAAGGTAGAGTAGAGACTTGACTAGCAAAGACAAGAAACTCCTCACCGGTACCTTCACGTCCTGGTTTGGTGGGTGTTTGCTCAATCGGTCCTACGGAGATGTAGTCGACGTCTAAAGAGATAGCCTCTAAAAGCTCGGTCTTTGAGTGGGTCGAAAGGCCAAGGATTCTGTTCGTACCTATCAGACGCCTCACGTCTGATACGTTTAGATCGTCTTGACCGACGTGTACCCCATCGGCGTCTGATAGTAGCGCAATATCTGGTCTATCGTTAACGATGAATGGGATAGTACGGGATCGACATAGGTTCTGTAACGCCCGAGCACTGTCTAAGATCTCTTGATCCGGGCGTTGTTTTTCTCGGAGTTGAACGATGTCTACGCCCCCTTGGGTTGCTTGGTCGACGAACTCCAACAAGTTGTCGACTATGGGGGTACAGAGATAGAGGCTTGCTCCGTGTATTACGTCGGCTTTTGTCACTATTGCACTCTCACTACTTCGTTGACTGGTCTACTTTTTAATCTTCGCTTTCATCAGAGCCTTGTAGTCTTTGACAAGACGGAGGGTCTCTTCGGATGTAATATCGGCTACAGAGATATATACACCTTCTTGTCCAAATGGATCCGTTGCTTGACGCCAATTTGGAGGTGTAATTCCTAACTGTTTTCCGAGTAAGGCGGCAAAGATCTTGGCTTTTTGTTCGCCAAATCCTGGCAGTTTAGTGAGTCTCATGACGAGATCGTCTCCGTCTTTTGCGCCTAGCCAGAGTTCTCGGGCGTCGTTGTGGTACTGCGTGGCGACTATCTCACAGAGAAGAGTACACCTTGCAGCCATTGACTTTGGGAACCGGTGCAGGGCGGGCTTTTGGGAAAACACCTCAGTTAGAGTTTCTACGTCCATAGCGGCAATTTGAGCGGCATCGACCTTACCGCCTAATCGTTCTTTTAGTAGTGCAGGCGCGGCAAAGGCCCGTTCCATGGGAATCTGTTGGTCTAGCAACATCCCGATCAATAAGGCTAGAGGCTCCTCCGACAGGAGCTCATTATGGTCATCTCTAGTAGTTAAATAAATGGACATAGATCGATCCCCTAGCCTCATATTGTGAACTTAAACCTTGTCGGACGATACCTTAGCGCCTAGAGCGGCAGTTACGTCTTTTGCCTTGTTCTAAGGTTTGACCGTTGGGTCGTTACGCTCGTATGTAATTTTGTAAAGATCTATGGCGTCTTGAACCTCTTCTGGCTTGGCCTCGCCGTTGCGCATAAGGTGTTCTAAGACGGCCACTACAACATGTCCTTCATCGATCTCGAAGAATCTTCGTAAGGTTTCCCGTGTGTCTGACCTTCCAAATCCATCGGTTCCTAAAGCGACAAACGGACGATCAACAAATCGCGAGATTTGATCAGGTACTAGTTTCATGAAGTCGCTAACCGCCACGATCGGACCCTCGCCTTGGAGAAGCTCTGTGACATAAGGTGTCCGGGGCTGTTCGGTCGGATGAAGGCGGTTGTACCGTTCTACTTCAAGTGCCTCTTGCCTAAGAGACTTATACGACGTAATGGAGTATACAGAGACGTCAATATTGAACCTTTCAGAGAGCGTCTGTGCCGCCGCTGTTGCAGCTTGCCATATCGATCCAGAGAACAAGACGGAAGCTTTACGCCTGTGTTCTAGTGGGGTAGAGCTAGAGACGATTCGTGAGTTATCGACGTTAGCTTTGAAGTCCGCGAATTTGTATGCACCCTTTACTATCTGATCCTTCAAGGAGGCTACGTTAACTCCCTCGGGTAGAGGCGGCATAATGTAGTTTTCGTTGTATACGGTTATGTAGTAGACGTGATCATGACCTCCATCAGGTCCGTACATGTCGTGGATTCCGTGTTCAACGATAGTGGCAACTTCGTAAGCAAAAGATGGATCATAAGCCATAATCGATGGTACGGTCGATGCAAGCAGCTGCGAGTGCCCGTCTTGGTGCTGGAGTCCTTCTCCATTTAGAGTGGTTCTTCCGGCTGTCGCACCGAGCAGGAAGCCCCTAGCTCGTGCGTCGTTGGCAGCCCAAAAGGCGTCTCCTGTTCTTTGGAAACCAAACATTGAGTAGAACAGATAGACCGGCAACATAGGTATA
>JAJYGI010000015.1 GCA_021790735.1 Actinomycetes bacterium
CCATCGTACTTTGTCGCTTCGGCGGGAGGCGCAAGCCTAGATGTATTGAGGACATACATAGAGAACCAAAGGAGACCGAGCTAATATGCGCCTATCTCTCCCCGCTCTTACGGACGGGGATTCCCGGCGCGACTGAAGAACTTTTCCTCCTGACTCGCAGATAGAGTTTCTCTTCTTTGGCTCTTGGCCGAGTTCAATCTAGCAGCTTAGCGAGCGAACATCTCGGTTGCCCTTTTTGCTCTCCCGAGCAACCAGATAGTTCACCGGATCGTTCACTTCTTCGAACTGCCGAGGAAGTGAACAGGCGCATAAAGTTGAAACTTTACACACTAGTAAGTAACATCTCTGGAAGTTCATCATCAAAGAGAACTCTCCTATTGACGTGATGTTCAAGACGTTACAACATCTTGAACATCACTTTTCCCGGAGACGCCTAAGCGTCTGCCGCAATCAAAACACCGACTAAATTCGCTAGATTGGTGGCAAGACCCAAACGATACGTACCGGTTCATGCGTAACAGAACATTAAGGCTAACGATTGGTAAAAGATCATAAATACTTCATGGAGATAGCCCTCTTAGAAGCTGACTTGGCGTTGGAACACGGCGACGTTCCAATAGGAGCATTGTGTGTATACGACGATCAGATAGTCGCCCAACGCCATAACGAGAAAGAGCTAAGGCAAGATGCTACAGCCCATGCAGAGATTCTTGCTCTTCGTGACGCGTCTGCAAAACTAGGCAAGTTATACCTCGAAGACGTCACTCTTTACAGCACACTTGAACCATGTCCCATGTGTGCGGGCTCGCTCATTCTAACGAGATGCACGCGCGTAGCTTTTGGTGCTTTCGACCCAAAAGCCGGCGCCACATCCTCTCTATATAACCTATGCTGTGACCCAAGGCTAAACTTTGAAGTCGAAGTTGTCTCTGGAGTCCTAGAGCAACGTTGTGCAGAAAGGCTTACTAGCTTTTTTTCACAGTTGAGAAGCTCTTAGCCACTGGAGGGATGCGAGAGTGGCCGAATCGGGCGGTCTCGAAAACCGCTGTATCTACCAAGATACCGTGGGTTCAAATCCCACTCCCTCCGCCAAGCTGTAACTGCCTGACTTTATGGGCAGTTACAGCTACTTATTCCTCGCCGCTGACAGCGTGATCGTTACGACTCTTAGACAACCATCGGTGCAGGCCTTGGGCGTTTGAATGTACTCCGCTCAATGTCTCAGCCCTCTGTCGAAGCTCACTTGGTATATCCTTTAGCATCTCATCAAACTCAATCTGGAGTGCATCATCGATAGATGTATCTTGCCTATAAGCATCTGCTGCGACCTCAGCCCAACGCGTTATAGTATCTCTTGAGAGCGAGAGCGTCTCCTCCGGAGAGTCTACGATTCCATAGTGCGAAAAGGCAAGTCTCTTTGGCTGATAGCTTTTGAATTTCTCTAATGATCCAACAAAGAGTTCGAGGTCAAAGTCAGGTGGTGGTGTTGCGGGCCATAGTACTCCGACATCTGGGAGTCTCACCCCGACAGCATCTCCGCTAAAGAGTAAGCCCGATTGCTCATGGAAAAACCCAAGGTGGTGTTTAGCATGTCCCGGCGAGTCGATCGCAATGATCCTCTCGCGTCCGCTAGCACTTAACACGTCTCCGTCATAAAGCACAACTACTCTTTCGGACTCCGTTGGTAACATCCGTCCATATAGACTATCGAGAAGGTCCCCGTAGACCATAGATGCAGACGCTATCAGACGTACAGGGTCTACGAGGTGACGCGCACCTTTTTCATGGACATACACTTTTGCCTTGGGGAAAGCCTTCGCAACGTCACCCACACCCCCTGCGTGGTCGAGGTGGATATGAGTAACCGCAACTCCCGCCAAATCAGAAGAGGCTATATTTAGCTGCTTTAAAGCCCTCAATAATGTCGATACGGAACTTTGGCTACCAGTCTCGATAAGTAAAGGTTCCACACCTCCGATAAGGTAACCTGCCGTAACTTTGTGCCACCCACCTAGCAAAGTATCGATCTGATATACAGATGGGGCGACCTCAGACACTAACGTTTGTCCGTCAAAATCCATATTTTCATACTAGACAATACGCAATGCACATTTAGGCCTCTTAGTCAACACAAGCTCCTGTGGATACATATCCATGAGAAGCCTCCGCTTGTTTGATCTGAGAAAGGACGCCTGGTGAAGCTAGGGCAAAGCCGACGTGAGAGTTGGTTGTGGACCGCGAAAATACCACTCCAATAACCTCTCCGTTTTGTGTATCAACGAGCGGTCCGCCCGAGTTCCCTGGCCTCACTATCGCCTCAAGTTGATAGACCAGCCTGATAGTAAGACCTTGATTGTATATATCCCTACCTCTTGCTTCAAACGCTGCCATAACTCCAGCTGAACCAATCGTTAAGGGTCCACCCTCAGGGTATCCTAGGACCACCGCTTCGGTTCCTCTGGAAACTTCAGAGGGGTCAATTTTAAGAGCCGGGTCATTGACCCCGGGAGCTGAAAGCACAGCTAGATCAAACTTCGGATTAAACCAGATTGCCTTTGCAGGATGGTCTCCAGTCGAGTCGATTACTACCGGATTTGCAATACCAGCAACGACATGGGCGTTCGTAACTACAAGTCCCGGTGCTATTACAAACCCAGAGCCTTCGAGTATGTTTCCACATCCAACGCCCTCGATCTTTACCGTCGAAGCCTCAATCTTAGCAGCCGTGTTTTGTACAACTTGGGAGTTGGGTAGATTAACTGGTCCGGCAAGCGCTGGAGGTAAAGACGCAAATACAGAAGGAAAGCCCGCTGAACCGATGAGTGCATCGAGTCTAGCGAAGACAGAAGGAGCCGGTGGCATCACGTTGTCTATCAAACCAACAACCCTAGAGCTCGCCACCTCGGACGATAAACTCATAAAAGGGGAGTTAACCGCTACTGCAGCAAAAATCCAAACTCCCAACATCAAAGCAACCGCCGAGATACCTCCACCTAACACCGAGTCCACTGAGCCAAGTCTTATGTGTTTCAAAGACTTCGAGGCCGTAGCACCGAGATACCTTCCAAGTCCCGCGACGATAGATGCCGTACCAAATACAATCACCAATGAGACAATCGTTCTAGCAAGTCCAGGTGAAAAGAGTCGACCAAAGGTAGGGGCGCCTAATGCCCCCACTATGAGGCCTACCCAAAAGCCACCATATGCTCCAAGCTGGATGGCAGCACCAGTTTTTACACCTCGTACAATTGAGTATGCAATAAGGGCCAAAAGAATGAGGTCGACCAAATTAAACCCTAAAACCGCAGCAAAAATCCGCACTCTTTAGCTCGCCACTACCAACTCATAGGCAACTATGTTTGCAAACATCACTGACAAGAGTAGTTGGGATTTAATAAGTCCAGCTTGAACAGTTATGTCTCACATCTACTTCTCAAACAACTCTTATGAGAAATTTCTCCAGTAAACTCAGACTCGCTTTACGTCACTTAAAACTCTTGAATTGCTCATTAGCCGGCCCCTAAGATAATCACTTAGGACGAAAGATCGGAGAACCTTTGACTCCTTCCATAAGGATACTGACGCTTCTCGCTACTGCAGGAGGGGTCCTCTTGGCAGCTTGTGGATCCAGCGCTGGTATCGGACCTACCGATGCAGCCTCTTTGCAAAGCTACGCTAATAACACCGACAACCTGACCTCTTTCCACTTCATATTGACTGAGAATGTCTCCTCACAAGGCCAGAACCTTGTTGTAAAGACTACTGGCGTCGAACAAGCCTCCTCCTCAGGTCCTAACCTAGAGATGCAGATAACTTCGCCCGCTCTTGGAGGAACCGAAACTACAATAGTCGACAACGGCACCGCCTATCTACATGTGCCGCCAACTCAGCAAAGTGCCGCTCCTTCAAGTTCAAAGTGGTACGAGATTGCCTTGCCGAAGTCGGGACTTTCAGGCACGACACCATTCTTGGGCGGGCAGAGCGCTGACCCATTACAGTTTGCGTCTCTTTTGAAAGAGACAAGCGGAAATGTAAAACAACTGGGCAAACACAGTATTTTGGGCAAAGAAACCATTGAATACTCTGGTCAAGTAAATTTGAAGAACAACCTCAACAAGCTACCTTCAAACCTTGCAACCGCTATAAAAGGTGCAGGGGGGCTTATTCCACAGACGTTAAATTTCAATGTATGGGTCGACTCAGCAGGGCGCATTCGACAGCTTCATATTCCAGTTGATACCTCAGTAGGAAATATCGATCTCACAATGGACTTTTACCATGACGGGCTTCCGGTAACCATCACACCTCCCCCCGTTGGCGATACAACTAAGGTACCCTACTCCGCTGTCTCTGGTCAGGGTTAGGTGCCTGTCACAAAGGATTGCAGACCAACAAATGCGGGGGCTTCTTACACCAACTATTTTTCGATGACCTTGTAACAACGATACATTAGGTTTAATTACATGACAAACACGAGCCTCGATACGGAAACGTTGGTCTAAAACTGTGTCTATCAAGTTTATCCACGCATCCGACCTTCACCTTGACACTCCCTTCGAGGGACTCAAGATATTAGATCCAAAGATCTCCGACATGCTCAAAGATGCGTCACTTACAGCCTGGGATCGCCTCATAGACCTAGCCATCTCTGACGAGGTAGACTTCGTGGTGCTTGCGGGCGATATCTATGACGGAAGATCTAGAGGAGTTCGGGCAAGAAGTCGACTGCTAAACGGTCTTAGGCAACTATCAGAACACAGCATAAAGGTATTCATCGTTCAAGGAAACCATGACCCAGTCGACGAAGGTGGGCTCGTACCCGCGGATCAAAGATTGACGGACGTTTACGTCTTTCCCCCAAGAACTCCAGGGAAAGTCGCCTTTTCCACTAAAGATGGCGATGATGTAGAGGTTCACGGCATCTCCTACGGAACTCGATCAGAGACAGAGGATCTCTCCAAATTTTTAGAAAGACCTTCACACGACAGTTTCTCCATCGCCTTGCTCCACGCGTCCGTTGGAGGTGACCCAAACCATGAGCCATACTCTCCCACGACAACCGCAAAACTTGAATCTTTAGGTTTTGACTACTATGCACTAGGGCACATACACACTCGCCAAGTAGTGTCAGCTGACCCATACATCGTCTATAGCGGAAACTCGCAGGGGCTTTCGCCAAAACCTTCTGAACTCGGACTAAAAGGGTGCTACGAAGTTCAGGTAGACAAAGATCAAGGACCTCGTCTCACTTTTGTCCAACTCGGGCCTGTGGTCTTCAGTCATGTCAAAGTAGATATAAGCGACTCGGACTCGTTACCGGAGATTACAGACTTGATTTCATCGGCGGCGGAGAAGTTCGTAAGCTCAGAGTATCTAGACACAGAGACAGCAGCTGTAGTCCTTCGCGTAACTCTAACCGGAAGTCTCCTCGGAACAAGAGTAGAAGAGAGTTCTCTGATCGAAGAACTGAACGATCATCTTAGCGACACCCGCAGCGAGATTCCCATCTTCGTGACCTCAATACGTTTTGAACACCTAATCAAAGACATCAGCAATCCTTTTATCGCAACCGCGGCCGTAAGTTCGCTTGCAGCGCTAAGAGCTAATGAAGCTCAGCTTGAAAATCGGCTTATTCATGAGAGTCTCGAAGAACTGATCACCACTCCTTTCGCTCCCGTTGGAGCATATGCGAGAGAGCTACTCAACGACGCTTTGATCTTATCGGAGTTAGTCCAAGACGTACAGTCACACGTCGAGGCGCTAATTCAAGAACAGTTCCAAGATAATGGACAGGAAAAACAAACGTGAAGGTAATCGAAGTTCACACCAAGACCTTAGACGCAAGGGCTCTAAATTTAAACCTTGACGGTGGTATTGACCTCGTGTACGGACCTAATGAGGCAGGTAAGTCAACCCTAAGGGCTTTTTTAACATCGTCATTGGTTCGACCCGTTCCGCCCGGGCGTCGACGGAAAGATAATCTTCCGTCCAATAAGTACGCTCCTGGACGTCTACGAGTGGAGATGGAATCGGGCATCGCTGAAGTAGAGTTCAATGAGTCCAGTGAGATCACTTCAGTCACGGGTCCGCCGCTTGCCACTAGAGAGTTCGAACTAGCTAGATCTGCGTTAGATCCATCTATATACTCCAAAATCTACTGCATCGACGTCAAGGAGGTAGCCGGTCTAGGTGTAATGACCTCTGATCAGCTACAAAACTTCCTTTACCAGCTCAGCATCTTTGGAAACTTTGAAGAGGGAAGAACACTCCAGCGAGTCATTGAATCGTTAAACAAGGAGAAAGACGCTCTATTTAGTTCTAGTGCAAACGCAAGAATACCGCTGATCAATAAAGAGATGCGCGAAATACGCGATCTCGAAAAAGAGTTAAGTGGCCAAAGGAAGCGAGTACGTAGCTATGAAAAGGAGCTCATAGAGCAGTCCAGGGTCAAGCGTGACATAGCCGACGCAAAGGAAGCGATAAAGGAGTACGAGACGAAGATCCAGGGCTACGATAGACTTCTCGAATTAAGTTCTTCGAAAACCCAACTCGACCAGCTTCGTCAACATATTCCATTTACCACGCTTCCAAATTCGCCATCGGAGCTTGAGAGCATGGTGGAGGAACTTGAAAACTTGAAGTCGTCCCAGAGAGAGTTGGAACAAGCGCTAAAACGCAAACAAGAGTTCGCTGATGATCTAGAAAGGTATAGCGCTGACGTAATCGATCCGATACATCTCCTCCACTATCAGCATCTAAAGGACGCTCAGATACAATGGCTGTTCGAAAAAGTCGAGCGGTATCAAAAGACAATCAATGAGCACATGTCCAAAAAAGTGGATATTCAAAACAAGCTGGGAGCAAACGAGGACCAGATGTTGGGCCTCTCGGATGAAATCTTTACTCTGCAAGTGGAGAAAGGCATTCTCGACTCGGTAGGTCAAGCTCAAATAGAGCTAACAATGTTAAGAGAAGCCCAGCGCGAAGTGGATACTCTTGGTGATGGAAAGGAAATCTTATCCTCGATCAACCACCTCAAAGGTGAGATTGAACAAAAGAAGGTCGAGCTGGCGACGTTAGACTCCTTCGTCACCCTAAAACAACGCCAAGACGTGAACTCATCTCGCTTCGTCTTACCAAATATCCTACTGATAGTACTCGTGTTGCTACTTGTAGCTACCGTTATTCTCTCTTTCACTAGCCATGACCTCCTATTAGATTTGACATCCGTGTCTGCAACCTTTATCGCTTTAGATCTTATATTCGTTAGTTACAGAGCTCGAAACGCAACTGAGACCTACAGCGAATATAAAGCTCTCGAAGACCAGCTAACGAAGCGCTACTCCAGTGCTCAAGCTTTAAACTCAGTTGAGGTTGAGCGCCAGCGTAGCTCACTAAGGGAAGATCTCAGAGATTTAGAAAGTCAACTTAGTAAATTCGAAGAGAAAAAAGAGCGCCAAGGTAATGCATCGGAAGAGGTAATACGTGGGAAAGAGCGCTTAGATCGTATTCAGAAATATATTAACTCAACCTTTAGAAATTGTGGCATTGAGATAGATATCCCTTATGAAACGGCGTCGGAGTCTCTCGGACTCCTTCGAACACTTAGAAGTGCTGACAAAGTAGTCAACGATCTCATGACCTTGTCAAGCGAGGTTAACGAGCAACTCGAAGGCGTGGTTGAACTCGCACAAACCTTAGGGATTTCAATAGATTCCAAAGACGAGAGCTCTCTGTTAAACGCTGCTAATAAGGTGGAGGACGCTCTACGCAAGAACGACAACGCAGTTGAAAAAGTCAAAGAAACCGATGAAAAACTACAGACATTAGGGAGTGAAATCGAGTCTCTAGTTGCTCAGCTCCAAACCCAGAAAGACAATGCGAGAGACTCTCTTTCGCATCTAGAAATAAGGATGGAACTCGATCAACTACAGTCAATCGATCGGACTATCGAGACGTTACGCAACGCCTCTAGGACTCTTACCAACTATGACGATAGACTCACAGCCTATAAGCAACTGCAAAAAGAGGTGGAGAAGACATTTTCTCCCATGGCTTTAGAGGAGTTATCGAAACTTCCAAATGAAGAATTAACTATAGCAGTAGAGCAGCTAATTGACGAAAAGGAGTCTCTTGTTTCCAAGGTAGAGCTTTCCCAGAATCGCTTCGGCGAACTCAATCAGCTCATAAGAGAAGCGGAGGAAAACTCCCCAATCGTCACCGAATCACGCCTAAACGCAAAGATCGAACAGCTACACTCTGACATCCGCCAGTACGTGGTAGCCGATGCAGTCAAACGATTAGTCCAAGAAGTCAAAGAGTTCCGTGAGCGGACCACACGACCAGCGGTCCTAGAAGAGGCTTCTACGATCTTCCAACTCATTACCCAAGGTCGTTACCAGATGGTAGGCACACGAGACCCGTCTGAGGGTGGCATCTTTGTTGAACTAGGTGACACCAGGGAACGGCGCACCTTGAGCCAGCTATCTACCGGTACCTTGGAAGAACTCTCCTTGGCCATACGTATTGGGTACATTAACGTTCATGGTCAAAGTACTCACAACTATCCGATCGTCCTCGACGACGTTCTGGTTAACTTCGATAGAGCAAGAGCTGCGGCCACTCTCCGAGCACTAAGCGAGATCTCTCTACGCCAAAACCGCCAGATTATCCTCCTTACCTGCCATGATAGAGAGAGGGATCTTTACTTTGAGCTTCTTTCCAAGGAGCCCGCTCTCATTTAAAGAAATCAGATAGGCACTCTTTGCGGAATAAAACCACCTGTTCATTCGCTCTAAAGAGGAAAGGTTTTTCAATAAGCGCAAGAAATGAGGAAGGCATGCCTTCAGCAACCGTAAACAACCTGTTGCTTCTTCCAAGAGTTCCAGAACCCACGCCTGATAAGCGCCTCCGTCCAGTATTTCAAGTCTCGACAGCACCGCACGGTGTAGAGGGAGCGGGATTCGAAGTTTGGAGGGGTTTTTTTGGCTCCACAATACAAAGAACAGATCCTTTTATCTTTCTCGACCAGATGGGTCCGGTAACGTACGAGCCGAGAGAGGCCAAAGGAGCCCCATGGCATCCACATCGTGGATTTGAAACTGTTACTTATCTCACAGACGGTGAGATGGTGCATCGCGACTCCAATGGTGGCGGAGGTATCATTAGAGAAGGAGACACTCAGTGGATGACGGCCGGTGCAGGAATCCTGCACGATGAACTGCCATCAGAGAGAGTCCTTGGAAAGGGCGGGTTATCACATGGAGTACAGCTTTGGGTGAATCTCCCAAGAACTCTGAAACTCTCTCCCCCTAGATATCAAGCCATTGAAAAGTCTTCTCTGGTTCTCATGACAAACCATGACGGTACATCATTAATTCGCCTTATAGCGGGCGAAATCTCGGGACATCAAGGAGCGGGTTCAACGCACACCCCGATAACCTATGCACACATCACTATGTATCCTGGGTCCGAACTCAAGCTAGAGTGGGAACCTACCTACAATGCTCTGGCTTACGTACTAGATGGTGAGGGATGGGCTGGTAGCGAGATGGCCCCTTTCAAAGCCCATCAACTTATCGACTTCAACGCTGGCGACGCAATTTTAATTCGGAGTAAAGATTTCCAGAGTTCACCGACGCAGACTGTAGAGATCCTTCTTCTAGGAGGCCGTCCAATTAAAGAACCTGTAGTACATTATGGTCCCTTTGTAATGAATACCAAGGAAGAGATCATGGAAGCAGTCGAAGACTTCCAAAAAGGAAGAATGGGAGTCATTCCATCCAGCTGGTGATAGAACTTGTTCGCACGACTCCGAAATCGGACCAATCTTCACTTTTGAACGGATTTTTGGCTCACACGACACCGCTTAAGAGATGTCTTTTGGAAAACTAGTTGACGTTGACTTTCCGCACAAAGACCTCCAACAAATCCCATGCATAGAGTAGAAGGTCCATGGATCATCCAGGTCTGTAGGATAACGGTTCGTCTGTTCCTAAAAACCTGAGCATAGTTGCTCAGAATCCTTAGGCTTATCCGCACACGGTTGATAAGAGTTTGTTATCCCTTGTAACTCGTGGCCCTTGACGCTCAGTAGCGCCGGAGAACATGCTAGCAAGATACACCGAACTTCTTTGTGAGGGGTATAGGCAGTGATATCTTGGTCGGAGTATCTGTGTAGCAGGTTCAAAGCAGCGTTGAAGTCAGCTTGGAGAACATCCCCGTTTGCACAGTAAAATCTATCTGTACTCGTCTACCTTCCAGTAGATGTGTATTGGAGTCCATTTGCGATGTATAGGCTGCATTCACGAGGGAGTGCCTCGCTCTTTACGCTGCTGTGTTTTAGATTCCAAGGCTTCGGCAAGTACGCCTTTAGCCCATGCTGACATTCTTTTGTTGTATTTCTTTCAAGGTCTTTTCCTGGCAATAGAACGGCTTAGATCTTCGGAGATTACGACATCAGCTTTGTCCTTGCGAGCGTTGATCTTCGTTGTACCGAGATTATTGGCCCTGATACGGTCGGCTTTAGCTGTATGTCCTACTGCTCTGTGCTTCTTTTCTAGCGCATAGAGTTTGTTGCGAGCTTTACCAGCCTTACCAGTCTTGTCGCTATATTCGGTCATGATTTGCCCAAGACTTACGCTAAGTTTGTCTCCGTCTGAATCTACGAATGCCTCGGCATATCCTTTATCAACGGCAATAATAGCAGTTCTACATAGGCGACCTACTGACTTTATAAAAGCGTAGTGAACCTCGGTAACGTCGTCTTTGACTACGATCCTTAGGTTTTTGCTAGATAGGTCGACGTTCTTTTCGCTAGTGGTTGTGGTCAAACGGATAGGTGCTCCGTATTTGTTGGAGTAGATGAGAGACTGTTGATTTCTTTA
>JAJYGI010000143.1 GCA_021790735.1 Actinomycetes bacterium
CGACCGTTCTATCTCTGAAAATGCGAGGTTGGCGAGGTGTTAGGTTATGATTGAGTGCCTTTGAAGTTGCGAAGACGTAAAGGAATTGACGTGTTGCTGCCATATTAAGCTGCTACTACTACTACTACTACTACTACTACTACTACTCCATTACGACTGCCGACTTGGGCGTGCTCTGTGTGGTGTCTTCCCTATGGCGTGGCAATTCGTTCTGTAGTCTCTAACGGGGCTCTGTTTTATCTCGCAAGCGTAAAACCTACCAAATTACAGATCGTTAGTTGAAGACTCTGCTTGCTGCATATTGCTTGATATAACCCGAGCTAAATAGCTCATCTCGTGTAGCTAAATGTGCGTTCACGGAGTTATCAACCCAGGCCCTCTGTTTCTATTACTAGGGCTTGACGTGCGAGGTAAACCTTTGATTTAAGGAGTCTAGGTGTCGTTGTCTGTTGGAGACGTGGGTTGGTGCTTTGGTGTTAGCCAGTGCTGACGGTTGTGGTGAAGTTTTGTCGAGTGCCTAGTCGCAAGAGTGACGCAAGTGTATTTCAACTTAGGATATAGTGGGTCATGGTAAAAGCCCTAATCTTACAGCACGATCATGCCTCCCCATCAGGGTTTATTGGCGAGCGCCTCGTAGAACGAGGATTCGACATAACCGAGTTTCAAGTGGTGCCCCAAGAGAGTTACGATAGTCCAGGGGTATCGGTCGAGGTACCGGGCTTTGTTAACTTTGATGTAGTTGTGCTGTTGGGTGCTCCCTGGTCTGTCTACGATCCGATCATCGAACCCTGGTTTGAACTCGAGAGCAAAGAGATCGAATCGGCACGAAACTCTGGGGTTGGTGTGCTTGGAGTGTGCTTTGGAGGACAAGCGATTGCTCACACCTTTGGTGGTACGGTAAGTAGAGCTCCTCATTTTGAGATCGGATGGCACATGGTGGATAGTCTTGATGCAGATTTGATACCAGTTGGTGAGTGGTTTCAGTTTCATTACGATCGCTGGACGACGCCTCCGGGAGGCAAAACGTTAGCCAGTTCATCCAAAGCGTTGCAGGCATTTGTTTTAGACACCCTACTTGGAGTACAGTTCCATCCCGAGGTGAATGAGAGCGTTTTATCCAGCTGGCTTTCTGCCGGCGCTAACTTGGAACTAAGTGCTTTAGGAATCTCGATAGATCGTATAGTAGAGGAGACTTTGAATAAGCAAAGCTTAGCAAAGCTAAGAGCATATCGGCTTGTCGACAGTTTTTTGGAAAGTGTTGCTAGAGCATCTTGTTCTCGTAGTTAGACGTTAAATCTAAATTCAACGACATCGCCGTCTTGCATGACGTACTCTTTGCCTTCGATACGAGCTTTCCCTGCCGATCGCACAGCAGCTATTGATCCGTAGTTGAGTAGATCTTCGTAGCTTACTATCTCTGCTTTTATAAAGCCTCGTTCAAAGTCGGTATGGATAGTGCCAGCGGCTTGTGGAGCTGTCGCTCCCTTTTTAATTGTCCAAGCTCGTGTCTCTTTGGGTCCAGCAGTCAAAAAGGTTTGAAGGCCCAAGGTTTCGAAACCTACCTGAGCCAACTGTTCGAGTCCAGATTTTTCGAGTCCGAACTCCTTTAGTAGTTCTATCGAGTCCTCAGGGTCCAAAGAAGCTAGTTCGGCCTCAATCTGAGCGGAGAGTACAATACCTTCTGACGGATATACGAGTGAAGTCAACTCAGCTCCGCGTTCCCTATCGCTTAGAGCGTCTTCATCCACATTAAATACATAGATGAAAGGCTTGGCGGTCAAAAGATGTAGGTCGCCAAGGTTTTCTAACTCTATGTTACCATTGCTGGTCGCTTCATAGATGGTGGTGCCGTTATCTAGGACGTCGATCGCTATTTTCGCTGAGTCTAAAGTTGGCTTTAGATCAGGACTCTTCCGACTTTCTCTTTCTAGTTTTTGTAGGCGATTTTCCAGAGTCTGAAGATCGGCGAAGATTAGCTCTGTGTTTACTGTATCGATATCTGATCTTGGTGAAACGACTCCGTCGACGTGAATTACGTCTGGGTCGTGGAATACTCTTACAACCTGGCAGATGGCATCGCACTCTCGGATTGCCGCTAAAAACTTGTTGCCGAGTCCTTCGCCTTTAGAAGCACCCTTGACTATACCTGCGATATCTACGAAGGTAACGGTGGCGTGAACGATTCGTTCGCTGCCATAGAGGTTTGCGAGGTGATTAAGCCTTGAATCTGGCAGGGCGACGATCCCGACGTTAGGTTCAATGGTTGCAAAGGGATAGTTGGCGGCCAAAACTTGGTTACGCGTTAGGGCGTTGAAAAGAGTTGACTTCCCTACGTTGGGGAGTCCAACTATTCCTATTGATAGACCCACATATCCTCCGAATTTTGATTAGTAAGTATGGTCTTTATAAGCTTAGAGCGTAGGCGTTAGGTAAGTTATCTGGATAATAGATTCTAGTAACTATGTTGCCCCTCAAGGGGTTTGCTAAATAGAGAGTTGGATTTGTGCTTAGTTGATAGGTATTTAAGCCTGTTCGGACTCCAAAGGACTTTTTGCTTAGGGCCCGAGGCGTGATCTTTAGCGATATGGAAGCTCTCCAAGCGCTGCCGTAGACATGAGCTTTTCTAGGACTAGGGGCTTGGACATCAGCAACGTCTTTTGAATGTCTTGAGCGTCACTTCGGAGAGGTACGAGTCCTGGCCTTGCGACTCTAAAATCAGGAGCGACTCTAGTGGAGCTTTGACCTCTATTTGAGGTAGTTTATGCTATGACATGATGCCTGGCCAAGTCGGTATGAACTGCCAAATGTACTTTAGCTAGGAAATGTGGGTTACCTCGCTTTCTCGGCTGCGCATCGTAATGCGTAGTAAAAGCTTTGCGAAACGCTATAGAAGTGTTAAGAGTGTTAGGGAGAAATTATTGGATATTTAGGAGTTATCTATGTATATCTATTTCCTGTTGAGGCATAGTACTTTTACTATCGTGTTTAGTCTTGCTTCAGCTTCGCGCTGTTAGGTTTTCAGTTGTCAATATCAGTTCATCGGAGTTATGCGAAAGGTATCTATGAAGGGTCGTAGTTTTCGTTACTTCGCTATCAGGACTGTATTTGCTGTACTTTTCCTTGCCCTTGGGTATATGTTGAGAACTGTAACAGTAAAGACGACCTCTACAGCAGGAAACATCAAGTCGCGCATCATCACAGTGGCTAAAGGAACGGCCCAAACCACGATATCGGCTTCTGGGATACTACAACCAGCGACTCAACAGGTCGTTTCGTTTTCTGGTTCTGGAACCGTAAGTTCCGTTGATGTATCGGTGGGGCAAAGTGTAACGTCGGGACAGCCATTGGCTTCTTTGAGTACTTTGACTCTGTCAGCGAATCTGGCGCAAGCACAAGCGCAACTCTCAAGTGATCAGGCACGTTTAAGTGCGGATGAGTCCTCAGGAGCTTCCTCTGCCACCATAGCTGCGGACCAGGCGTCAGTGTCAAGTGCGACTTCAAATGTGGATACGGCACAACAAAGTCTTAATAATGCGACAATCACTGCGCCATTCGCAGGGACAGTGGTCTCACAGAACTACGCGGTCGGACAGACAGTTTCGGCGAATTCGAGTTCTTCGAATGGCGGGATTAATATCATCTCTCCCAACTCTTGGATTGTGACTGCGAATGTAAGTGATGCGAGCATAAGTCAAGTGCAAACCGGAGAACAAGTTTCCATTGTACCTCAAGGCTCCTCTACGGCGGTCTATGGTACGGTGGCGGACGTTGGTTTAATTGCCCAGGACGCAAGTGGGGTTGCTACCTTTCCGGTGACGGTTTCTGTAACCGGGTCGCCGAAGGGCCTATACGACGGTCTTCCGGCGAATGTAACCATCACTACAAGCGTATCTACTAACGTCATAGAGATACCTCTGTTTGCGGTGCATTCGTTGACCTCGACCCCGTACGTAATGGAGGTTACTTCTAGCGGTGATAAGAAAGTGTCAGTCACGATCGGGAAAGTTGTCGGTGCAAATGTGACCGTGGCTGGCGGGCTCAAAGTGGGCGATCGGATCGTTGAGAGAGTTCCTAATCTAGCAAAACTTGCTTTGCGGGGAGGGCGCGGAGGATTCGGTGGCGGAGGATTCGGTGGCGGAGGATTCGGTGGTGGAGGATTCGGTGGTGGAGGATTCGGTGGCGGAGCTGGATGATTCTACTATGGATCTAGGACGAAAAGTTCTTCTCCAGCTAGTAGATATCTCGAAGGTATATGAGTTGGGCTCGGTACGTTTTCAAGCTTTAACATCAGTATCGTTCAATATCTATGATGGAGAGTATGTTGCTATAACGGGTCCTTCAGGGTCGGGGAAGTCTACGTTAATGCACCTCATAGGGTGTTTAGATGTTCCGACTTCGGGACGATTGTTGATAGATGGGAAAGATGTATCGAGATTAGATGAACTTGAATTAGCTCAGATCCGTAATGAGCGCATCGGATTTGTCTTCCAGCAGTTCAATCTACTAGCACCGCTCACAGCGTTACAGAACGTTGAACTGCCTTTAATGTATGGTTCTTACAACAAAAGAGAAAGAGGAGAGAGATCCCTTGCGCTTTTGGAAAGAGTTGGACTAACCGACCATGTTAGGCATCGTCCGAACGAACTCTCTGGTGGTCAGCAACAAAGGGTGGCGATTGCAAGAGCCCTTGTAGTTGGTCCTTCTTTAATACTTGCCGACGAACCTACCGGTAATTTGGATTCGAAAAATGCCTTTGATGTTCTAGATCTGTTCGATGAGCTACACGAGGCGGGCCGAACTATCGTAGTTATCACTCATGACAGCGAAGTTGCGTCGAGAGCGAGTCGGATCATTCGTATCCGTGATGGACAACTGGAGCCTACACAGTGAGTTGGGGAAATCTCTTAGCTACGGCTATCGCAGCAGTACAGTGGAACCGTATGCGATCTGTCCTTACTATGCTTGGGATTGTCATTGGAATCGCCGCGATAATGGTTACGGTCGGACTAGGCGAAGGTGCCCAAGCAAAGGTTAAAAGCACGATAAGCGCTTTGGGGAGCAATCTGTTAACTGTTTCACCTGGAAGTTCGTCGTCTTTGCAGGGTGTTCGCGGTGGACTGGGGTCGGGGTCAACTCTAACGTTATCTGATGCTTCAGCTCTGTCGAATTCCCAGGTAGCGCCTGCGATCGAAAGTACTGCCCCTATTGTATCTGGGCATGAGACACTAACCTTTGGGGCAACCAACTGGACTACTACTGTCTATGGTACGACTCCGAGTTGGCTCTCCATTCGATCAAGAACGTTGGAAGAGGGTCGGTTCCTAACGTCGTCAGACATGAGCTCAAGTAATAACGTAATTGTTTTGGGTGCCGTTACGGCACAAGAACTATTTGGCTCGAAAACCGCACTTGGCCAGAGTGTAGATGTTGGAGGCTTACCGATGACCGTTATCGGAGTCCTTGCCCCTGTTGGTACTGGTACGTCAGCTACATCGAATCAAGATGACTTGGCGGTAGTACCTATCACGACTGCTAAGTACTCTCTACTTGGTACATCTTCTACTGACTCGGTTCAGTCAATCTTGATAAAGTCGACGAGCGCCGCTACGCTGTCAGCGGCCTATCAAGAGGCAAACAAGGAGTTACTGATGCTACATGGGATAACAGATCCTGCAAACGCAGACTTTACGATCGCGACTGAGCAGTCCCTAGTTAGCGCTGCGACCTCAGTATCTTCGACACTTACCGCGCTGTTGGGTGGTATCGCCGCAGTTTCGCTTTTAGTTGGTGGAGTCGGGGTGATGAATATTATGTTAGTTTCGGTGACTGAGCGGACTAAGGAGATCGGTCTCCGAAAGGCTCTCGGAGCAACTCCGAGTGTTATCAGACGACAGTTCTTGGCTGAAGCCTCAATACTTGGAGCGTTCGGGGGGGCAATCGGTGGTGCGCTGGGCCTTTTGGGACAGCTATTTCTACCGAGTGTAATTAAGTTCCCTATAGAGATACCGGGGTCGGTAACTGCGTTGTCGATACTAGCGGCGATCTCTATCAGCTTAATCTTTGGAGTCTATCCAGCCGCACGAGCTGCTCGTTTGTCTCCAATAGACGCATTGAGATCGGAGTAAAGGTCAGGTTTTATGGTTAGCATTGGTAAAGTTTTGATAGTTGGTACGAGCGGACTGCTCCTAGCAGCGTGTGGTTCATCCGGTTCAACCACCGCAACGACTACTGCAGCCTCTTCGACTCCTCAAAGTGGAGCGGGAGTTCGTACAGCCAAGCCTCCCGCTGCAGCCGGAGTAATAGCGAGCATAAATTCGCCACAGATGCAGGTCCAAGGCACTAACACCGGTGAAACTACCGTTACATGGTCATCGTCGACCCACTTCTCTCTAACAGCTCGGACCTCTGTTTCGGCTCTTTCGGTCGGAGAGTGTGTGACTGTCGAGACTTCTACGTCATCTTCCTCGGGAGTCGCGTTAGTTGCAGTTCGAGTCGTTGCGGCGAAGTCTAGTTCAAACTGCTCTGTACCCTCCGGTACGTCTGATCATCGCCGGAAGTTGAAAGGAGCGAACGCTGGTCGGAGAAGGTTTGGGTTGGCCAAGGTGGTTCGGGGGACAATCAAGACCTTGGGAAGCAACTCTATTCAGCTTACGACGGTTCCAACGAACTCCCAAAAGGAAAAGGTCTTAGGCATTGGGATCACTCCGAATACGGTTGTGCTGACAACGGGAGTTGGGAGTCCCGCAAGTCTTTCTGTGGGCCAGTGTGTGGTGGTCAGAGGTTCAGTCAACTCTATCGGTACAGTAGCCGCGAAAAGTGTTCTGATATCACCCTCTACGAATGGTTCTTGCAGCACTAGATTCAAAGGTGCGGGTTTTGGTGGATAGATACAAGGTCAAGGTGGTACGATTTGTAGTACTTGCTTTGGTTCTAGTACTTGCGATATTTGGTATCACTTTACTTCGTTCAAAAACTCCAATATACCAAACAGGTATAGCTAAAGTGGCAAACGTTACAAAGACTAGCGACTTTGAAGGCGTTCTATCACCGGAGATGTCTTCTGTAGTTTCGCCAGGGACAGCCGGTGTGGTAACATCGGTACTTGTCTCCGTTGGCCAAGCCGTTAGTTCTGGCCAAGCTCTTGCGACGATTTCGCCGTCTAATCAGGACGCTCAAGCAGTGTTATCAGCTCAAGCTTCACTAGCACAAGCTCAAGCTTCACTAGCACAAGCCGAGACTGCAGAGTCTAGTGCAAGTACCACGACTACAACGTCTCCATCTAGCCAGAGTAGTCAGTTGTCTCAACTGGTTGCACAAGCTCAAGCAACTCTCAAGGAACTTTGCTCAAATACGACAACGTCGAGTCCACAGTGTGGTACTTTAAAGTCTGATCTTAGTCAAATAGGAAGTCAGAGTACCAAGACGCAATCTAAGACTCAAACTTCACTTCAAAACCAAGCCTCCCTTGGGTCTCTGCAGGCTGTTGCATCAGCTGATCAACAGATCGTTGTGGCTGATCAAAGCGCTCTTACTGCAGCACAAAGTCAAGATCAACCAGAGACTCTCTCCTCACCTATCGCAGGCTCTGTGGGAGCTGTTGCCATGTCGTTAGGAGAGAACGTTGCACCGGGGCCAAATGGCGCAACGATTACAGTTATTGGGAATAGCGGAGGGACTCAAGTCACTTTACAGATACCGTCTACGGAGATAGATACCGTGGCTCTAGGTCAAGAGGCCAAGGTGGTCCCTGTCGACGGAGTGACCTCATACCTTGCTAAAGTATCTTCGATTGGCTCTACGCCCACCACGGACAAGGCCACAGGTACCTCGACTCTGCCCGTTGTGTTAACTCTGACTGATTTTCATCAAAAGATTTTCGATGGAATGGATGTCGAAGTGCAACTTTACTTGGCACGAGCAGCCAAGGTCTTGGCAGTCCCGACGTCTTCTATTACAGTTTCTGGTACAAAGGCAACTGTGCAGGTATTAAAGGCTAACGGATCGTTGGCAACTATTGCAGTTAGTGTTGGGGTAGTAGGATCCACCGAAACTGCGATTGTATCCAAAGAACTTCATCCTGGAGATAAAGTCGTCCTTGCCAACCTCAATCAACCTATTCCTACCTCTAATAGTTTGAACACTCGGGCTCTGAGAAAAAGTTTCGCTGGATAGTTAAGTGTGCAGGGCTTTACCGACGATACCAAACTGCGTGCAGTCATATAGACAAAGACAAGCATCGCAAATTTAAAGTTTAGTCGTTCGAGAATGGTTGTATTAATCAACTAGATCCTGCTAGGGTATTAACGGAACGTTTGCGCCCAGTAATTGAGTCTCTCTTTGGCGCGATACTACTTGTGTTTATTTGGAAACGGGGGCGACTTTCATTGACTCATGAGATCGTTGCCACAAGTGATCAGGCTTCTTCTGAAGATCGAGTAGAGTCTGGCGCTAACTCTCGCTATAAGTGGATCGCTCTATCTAACACCACCCTTGGTGTATTGATGGCTACGATTGATGGGTCGATAACCCTTATCGCTCTGCCCGATATCTTCAAAGGCATCGGTCTAAATCCTTTGGGTCCCGGCAATAGCTTTTACCTACTTTGGATGATTCTTGGGTTCCTTGTAGTTACAAGCGTACTGGTTGTGAGCTTAGGGCGCCTAGGAGATATGTATGGTCGAGTCAAGATGTATAATCTAGGCTTCGTAATCTATACCGTAGGCTCTCTTTTACTGACGATAGATTGGATGCATGGCAAGAGCGGGGCTACATGGCTGATTCTCATGAGGCTGGTCCAAGGACTTGGTTCAGCCTTCTTGGTGGCAAACTCTTCTGCAATCCTCACGGATGCGTTCCCATCTAACCAACGCGGGATGGCTCTGGGAATCAATCAGGTTGCAGGTATCAGTGGATCTTTTATGGGTCTTATTCTTGGTGGCATATTAGCTCCGATAGACTGGCGGCTTGTTTTTTTGATATCAGTTCCTATAGGTCTTTTCGGAACTGTTTGGGCGTACTACAAACTTGAAGAAAGGGGGGTTCGTCGACCCTCGACGATTGACTGGGCTGGAAATATCACCTTTGCAATCGGGTTGATATCGATATTGATTGGTATTACTTACGGGATCGAGCCCCATGGCCAAAGTACGACTGGATGGAGTTCACTACCGGTACTTTCGGAGTTGGGTGGAGGGCTTGCCTTATTGATAGTATTCTTTGTCATTGAAACAAAGGTATCAAACCCTATGTTTCGGGTTCCTTTATTTAAGATAAAGGCGTTCACTTTTGGCACACTTTCTACTTTTTTGGTATCGATAGCTAGAGGCGGATTGCTATTTATGCTTATAATTTGGCTTCAAGGCATCTGGCTTCCATTGCACGGTTACTCCTTCTCAGCTACTCCCCTATGGGCCGGTATATTTATGCTTCCACTTACGGTTGGATTCTTAGTAGCTGGTCCAATCTCTGGATATCTTTCCGATCGATTTGGCCCCAGAATCTTTGCTACGGTTGGTCCGTTGGGGACGGCTATGGCATTTGTCTTGTTGATATTTGCACCAGTTGACTTTTCGTATCCATACTTTGGACTTACGCTACTGTTATCAGGGCTGTCACAAGGTCTGTTTGCGTCTCCAAATAGAGCGGCCGTGATGAACTCACTTCCTGCCGAAGATCGTGGTGTTGGTGGCGCTATGAACTCAACTTTCCAAAACTCAGCCCAAGTCTTCTCTATAGGCATATTTTTCTCCCTAATGATCGCCGGACTTTCGGCTACTCTTCCGGGAACGATGGCAACTGGTCTAATTAGCCACGGAGTAAGTGCGGAGTTAGCCACTAAAGTAAGTCATTTACCAGCTGTTTCGATTCTGTTCGCGGCTTTTTTGGGGTACGACCCTATACAAAAGTTGCTTGGGAGTTCGGTTCTCAGCCATCTATCTCGTGCAGATGCTTCTGTCCTCACTGGCCGACGGTTTTTCCCCCACCTCATCTCGACGTCATTCTCCTCTGGGCTGCATGAAGCATTTATCTTTGCGTTAGTGGCGTGTGTTGTTGCCGCTGCTGTGTCGTTTTCTCGTGGCACTACGGAGAGTCAGAGTTAGTACCACTTACATTATCGACATTATAGGTTCGTATCTCCCGAGAGATAAGCACGGACATACTTTATAGAGTACTAGCGCGCGGCTGTAATAGAGATTCGTACTTGCAAAGACGTGGGTTTCACTACGCAATTGGGTAGATCAGAAAGAAGTTGGTTACACTGTTATACGTGTTGAACTTTGCGTTAAAGCTGTGGGATCGGCTTCAAGAACTTGTCGGTGTCAAGGCACTAAAGTACTCAGCGGTCTCTGCGATCACGGTTGCGCTGTCTCAGATCATTTTATTCGTTCTCTTTGGCATTATCCGGAAATGGTCTGCGACAACATGCAATGTAATTGCAACTGCAACGACAGCGGTTCCTGGCTACTATCTGAACAGAGCATGGGTGTGGGGGAAGACAGGAAAGTCACACTTCATGAAGGAGGTGGCACCGTTTTGGGTCTTAACCCTGTTAGGCCTAGCTCTTTCTCTGGTTGCGGTCGCCTACGCTCACTCCCTTGCGCAACATTTGGGCCTAAGTCATATTGTCGATGCAATATTTGTGAATCTTGCGGCACTAGGCGCCTTTGGACTGCTTTGGATTGGTAAGTACATGATCTTTAATAGGTTTCTATTCGGAACTAAGGCGATCCCGATCGACTCTGAGGTGGTCTAATGCTAAATACTCCCGTTGAGATTGACGATATATCGTCAGTACACATTGAAGCGGCAGCCGAAAGACAATTAACCCTAACAAAGCCACCTGG
>JAJYGI010000034.1 GCA_021790735.1 Actinomycetes bacterium
CCGCCAATGAGTTGGAACGTAGTTGCAACCCCAAGTCAAACGCTCTTGCCACCTATCAATCCCAATTGAAGGGAGATGTGGTGGTATTTTTAGATGCAGACGTAACTTTGTTAGATGAGGAGTTCTTAGATAAGTTGCGAGCTGCACAGCTCGCAAGTGAAGGATGCCTGATTTCAGTTCAGCCTTATCATAGGTGTGGTTCTATCTATGAGTCGCTGGCTCTATTCCCTAACTTAATGGCACTTATGGGCTCGGGAGCGTTTTCGATCTGGAACCCTAGACATCACTCCAAGGTAGCCTTTGGTCCGGTCCTTTGTGTAGCTAAGAGCGCTTATAAAAAAGTCGGCGGTCATAGACGCATCGTAAAGGAGGTTCTAGATGACGCTGGACTAGCGCAGTCCTTCTTGAGCTCTGGATATGAGGTGAAGGTGTTTGCTGGGAGCCGCGGAGTTGCTTTTAGGATGTATCCAGAGGGGATTAGACAACTAGTTCAGGGCTTTACGAAGAACTTGGCTCCTGGTGCACTTAGGACCTCTTTGGTCTCTACCACTCTAAGCGTTTTGTGGGTCGTAGGGTTTTTGGGTTCAAGCGCTGCACTTCTTAGCCAGTTGGGAAGTGGCGCTTTGCTTTCGCCCTCTTTAACTGCTATTGCCGGTGTGGCAGTCTTTGTATTTATGGTCGAGACCTACCTCTTTGGTCGTAAAATTGGGAGATACTCACCGATATGGTACCTGTTGTCTCCTTTGGCCTTACTCTTTTTCCTATCTCTATTTATAGGGTCATTTGTCAAGGTCTACTTGGCAAGGTCGATCTCTTGGAAAGATCGTTCTATCTCGCTAAGGGAGAGTTCTTGTGATTGACATAGTGGTGTCGTTGCACAACACACCTCTGTTGATGGCGATTACCGTCACATACTGGGTGTTGACCTCCTTTGTCGTGGGATATTTCGCTTCTAAGATCTCGCTAAAGAGGCTCTCTCTTTGGGAGAGATCGTATCGAATCTACCCCTTTGAACTACGGGGGTTGCTATATGAGAGGTACCTCTTCATACGAAAGTGGAAAAGGTATCTACCAGAGGCGGGAGACATGTTCAAAGGTGGAGTCTCCAAGAGATCGCTAGACTTTGGTGCTAGCAACGCTAAAGTTCGATTCTACCTAGAGACGAAGAGAGCGGAGTTCACGCACCGGTACCTCATTATATTTCAACTGCTTCCGGTGTTTTTCTGGTATAGCTTCTTTCACGAGGTAGTTGTAGCTTACGCGTTACTGGCTAATACTCCATGTCTTATTGCCCAACGTTACAACAGAGCTCGTCTTGAGAGACTCAACCCAATGATCAAAGAGGATGGGAAAACCCTAGCCGTTAGTGATGAGAAGACTTAGATTATTAGGAGTCATCTTTAGACTCCTCTAGTGGCTGATCCTTCTCCTCTTTTAGCAGAAGCGTCTCTCGAAAGATCGAAGAGCGATAAAACTTCAGTTCATCGATACTTTCTCTAATATCGTCGAGAGCTCTATGTCCCATCTGCTTCTGCGGAGCATGCTTCATGATCCCTGGATACCAACGCTTGGCTAACTCTTTTATCGAGGAGACATCGATGTTGCGATAGTGTAGGTACTCCTCAAGCTCTGGCATGTACTCCTCTAGGAAACGCCTATCTGTCCCGATGGAGTTACCACACAGAGGAGCTGTCTTTGCCTCTGGAATGTGGGTCTTGATGAACTCCAAAGTCATCTGCTGGGCTTCGTCAAGCTTTATATTGGAAAATGCAATCTCAGAAAGGAGTCCAGAGCGGCGGTGCATAGCGGTAACTACCTCATCCATCTCGGCTAGCTGTTCTGAGGTTGCTGACACTACCAGATCTGGACCTTCGACAACGATGTTCAGGTCGCTATCGGTTATTACTGTAGCAATCTCCACGATGACGTGACGTCTAGGGTCAAGCCCAGTCATTTCTAGGTCCATCCATACCATCATGCTCCTATGCTAGAGGGTTAGCACTCCCTATTTACCACGGAGGTTAGAAGTAGGTGAATGAGTCGAGAGATCCATCTGTACATCCATACGTTGTGGTTCCAACCTACAATGAAGCCGAGAATCTTGAATCGGTAGTTTCCAAGATCTTCGACGCCTTACCACAAGCCACCGTTTTGGTAGTGGACGACTCATCCCCCGACGGTACAGCCGATATCGCTAAAAAACTTGCATCTAAAGGACATAACATCGAAGTTATGGAGCGTCCTGCTAAATCGGGACTTGGAAGTGCCTATAGAGACGGTTTCAGGTACAGCCTCAAAGCTGGCGCTTCGGCGCTAGTGGAGATCGATGCAGATCTTTCCCATGATCCAAAGTATCTTCCCAAACTTTTAGATGCCTTGGATAACGGTGCTGATCTTGCAATTGGATCTAGATATGTTCCAGGGGGCTCAGCGCCCGGTCTGTCTCCCTTCAGGCTCTTTATCTCTCGAGGGGGCAACTTATACGCTGCGTGGACTCTCGGGCTTCCAGTGAAGGACGCAACGGCAGGTTTTAGAGCTTATCGTCGTGAAGCTTTGGAAAAAATTGCAATAGACGAGATTAAGGCCGATGGGTATGGGTTCCAAGTTGAGATGGCGTATGAGGTTCATAGATACGGAGGGAAAATTGTAGAGATCCCAATCGTGTTTCACGACCGAGTCGCCGGTGGGTCAAAGATGTCTACTCGTATCGTAGCTGAGGCAATGGTTCTCTGTACGATCTGGGGAGTGGCTAGAAAGGTTCGCTTGCTGGAAGATAAAAGTCGACAAGATGCCCTTGCGGAGATCTTGATGAAACTCTACGACTCTACCTCTAAAGGTGTCTATAACGTACTATCTAAAAAGAGCCGATGATGCAGGTCGATGTAGTACTGAGCGAAACTGTACAGCCTTTGAAGAAAGCGCGTGCCGGTGACGCTGGATATGACTTAACCTCTACTACTTCACTGAAGCTTGAGCCGCTCTCGCGTGGAGTCGTTGAAACTGGTGTTCGCTTGGCTATGCCTGAAGGAGTATGTGCTCTGGTTCTCCCAAGGAGTGGCCTTGCACTCAAACATGGAGTCACCGTAATGAACTCTCCAGGTTTGATCGATTCAGGTTATAGAGGTGAGATCAAGGTTGTTCTCTTTAACTCAGACAAGGATAACGCCTTTGTCGTCGAAGAGGGTGACCGAATTGCGCAGCTAGTATTTGTGAGCTATCCCGAGGTGTACTTCAGGGTCGTTAATGCCTTAGAGGCAAGTGAGAGGGGAGAGGGAGGCTTTGGACACAGTGGGATTAGAGAGCTTCCTCTGCTAGATAGGAGTATGAACGAAGGATTAGGTGGTCCTTTGTGAGCCAGTTAGCGGGAATCGATACGGCGATATGGTATCTAGACTCGAAGAATCAGCCGCTTCATATCTCGGCATTGGTGAAGGTAGCTCCCTATCCTAAAGGAGATCTAGATGGGCAGTCGATCCTAGAACACCTTCGCCTCGCAGCGTCAAGTAGCGCAATGTTGCACTTGACAGTCGTTGACTCTCCAATCCCACTGTCCATGCCTTACTGGAGCAAAGTTGGGGAGCTTGACTTTGATCAGCATCTCTTCATCTACGACCTAAGATCCCTTGGTGGATCGTCTCAGATAAGATCGATGATAGGCGAGATCTTAGCTGAGCCGCTTCGAAGGGATATTCCTCCTTGGGAGATACACGTGTTTGATCTTGGAGATGAGGTCCAGATATTGAGCAAGATCCACCACGCGTTGTTAGACGGTGCTGGAGGGCTCTCTCTTCTTTTTTCATTCATGGATCAGGAGGGATCTGAGACCTTATCGCTGCAAAGCTTCAACGGAAGAAACAAAGACACAACGTCGGAGTCAGGTTCAAAACCCAATCTTCTTCGAGCGCTTTTAGATCTGCCCCAAGAAGCAGTAGCTCGACTTGAGTCTGCTTCTGCGTTTCAAGATACTTTGTCTCAACTTGTTGCAGCAGTTGCAGGGGGCAAGGAGGGATCTCTTCCTGAAGTACTGAACTTTGGAGCTCCAAAACTTCCGTTCTCGGGGGCTCTTAGGAGCACTCGTGATGCTTATGCTTTCTCCGTTGAGACGTCCCGACTACGTAAAGTCGCTCGTTACTCACAAGCTACATTGAACGACGTGGTGCTAGCGGTCACCTCGTTGGCACTTGAAAGATACTTAGAGTCCGTATACGCCTACGAGATTGTCTCTTCGCCGGTGGTTCTGATGCCTATATCTACTCGACGGGGCGGAAATATATCAGCGCACAACCAAGTAGCTGGACAACTAGTCGCTCTGCCTTACGGTCGAGAGTCACTAAGTGAGACAATACTCGCGGTGAAAGAAGAGGCGGGGAGGGCGAAAAGGCTGCACTCTCGCTTTGGTCCTAAGATGTTAGAGTCCTTTGCATCATCGATAGCGTCTCCGCTCCTGTCTCCCTTTATGCGGGTAGTAGGCGAGGCAAGGGTCTTCGATCGGCTGGATCCCGTATTCAATCTCATCGTCTCGAACGTCTCTGGAACCACCGATGAGCTCTACCTAGAGGGTAACTTGGTGGAGTCAGTAGTACCGTTTGGTCCGCTCGCCGAGGGCGCCCCTTTGAACATTACCTTCCTCTCTTACCTGGATCTCACTCACTTTGGAGTGACCTCATGTCCTGATCTCGTGAAAGATCCTGACCTTCTAGGGGAGATGTTTTGCGAAGTTCTCGGTAACTTCCATGACGAATATCTGGGAAAGAGCGACTAAGTTATATGACACTGCGGATGTGGCTCAGTTGGTAGAGCATCACCTTGCCAAGGTGAGGGTCGCGGGTTCGAGTCCCGTCATCCGCTCAATAGATGGCCTGTAGTTCTACAGGCCATCTCTCTTTTTGGAGGTCGCTGCTTCAGTGGCGTATCTGTGGTCTGCACCTCTCGTTCTAAGAAGCGATACCTAGTTGAGTTCATCAGTGGTAAGTAGCAATAAGAGTATCGAATACCGTTGATGGCAAGGCGCGTGAGCAGCTTGGGAGGCCCTTCCTTTATGAAGGGACCTACTGGTGTCGCCGTGAGCAGGAGTTAAGTGGCTTTCCTATGAGGGTCAAATATGATTAGGACTCTCTTTTAGGTGTGGCACTGGAGCTTGTTTGAGAGACTACATGAGCACTTGATGGAGCACCGGTAAATTCAGGATCTCTATAGTAACGTCTCCAAATAAGCTTGTAGATAGGAACCTTCTCGGGAAGTCGTCGCAGTCCAGGAATGATTGGTACCATCAGTAGTGCAATACTAAGCACAGCCATGATCGCTATGACCGTTACATCGGAGTTGCTCTTGTCCGTAGTGGACAAAGGCGGTATCTGATACCACATGGTATATAGCCAGAGCCACGGCTGTCCTGGCCATCTTCCAGTCTCGTTCATTACGCCCCATTGATTGCCAGCTAGATGCTGAGACGTTACGATCTTTCCCCAGTAGCTTGCTGCGTGCTGTGCCTTCCAGGAGTCGCCGAGGAAAAGTATGGGGTTGGTATAGTCTGTTGTAAAAAAACTGGAGTGGGTTAGGAGCTGTGCATCGAGCGCTCCGGACTGGGCCATCGACAAAAGGTGGATCATTAGCTTTGGTACTGGCCCAGCGGCAGGTACGTTTGATTGCAGTCGGTTTGAGCTTAGGGACAGTGGCTTTACTACGGATTGGTAGGCTGCTACCCACTTGTCTTGGACTTCAACGCTGGCCTGATCGAACTGCTTGATTGCTGCATGCAATGCAGTCTCTCCTGGGAGGGTGGAAAGTGGCTGCAGTACAAACGTCTGTGCTGTGTTTAGGGGGTACTTGACGCCCAGGATACGCTGTATCGAGACTGGACCTAGAGACTGAACGGAGTCGGTCGCTGGGTTGTTAGACGTATTATATGGCGGACCGTAGTCTGCAGAGTCGCTAGTGTGATTGAGCTCTTTGAGCGCTATATCCACAAACCCAGCCGGCTGTGCTTTGGCCCACGCCTGAATGGTAATTGGAGGAGTGTCCGGAGAAGAGAACGTAACTGCTAGGAGAATAGTCAGCAGTAGAACTACCACGAACGCGATCGAAGCCTCTTTGATGATGTCGTAGTGTCGTTGCGGGCCAACCCATGGCGATGAATATAGCTTTTCACTCTTTGACCAGCTACTCATAGCTTCACCTCCTGTGAAGTACTCTCACTGCTCAGTTGAGAGTCTCTAAGGGGTGATGTCTCGTTATCGCTTGCTAAATGAGCTGGATCTGCACCAATTGGAGGAACCACTCCTCTGACTCTGACCATAAGGACATGTATGCCTACGATAAGCACCAAGACGATTGGAACCACGACAATGTGGAGCATAAGTGCCTGACCAAAGTTCATTGCGTTCACGAACGCTCCGATCCCAGCGGAGTTAAATGCATCTTTTGATTCAAAAGCGATCCACTGCGAATCGAAGTTTGTCTGTGACAGATATCCAGTGAAAGCTTCAAATACAGACATTAAGAAGGCAAGAACCCCGGTCATCCAGGTGAGCCAGCGTTTTCCACGCCAAGCTGCCATCCAGAACTTTGCCCAGAGATGTACAGTCATAAAGCCCATGAAGAGTTCCACTGACCAGAGGTGCAACGAGTTGACAAGATGGCCGATGTTGCTGGTCTGCCACCAACTAGGCCCTTCAATCGCTAAAATAAATCCGCTAAGGATCGCCATCGCAAGTGCTCCGATGGTTAGTACGCCAAAGACATAGACCCATGAAGAGACGTAGGAGGGCTGTCCATCTGGTAAAAGTTTTTCAGGTGGTAGATAATGGAGGCCCAAGTACCTGCTCCGTGCCGTCCACCCCTCGCCTTCTATGGACTCTGCCTCGTTCGTCGTGGCATGGAGGGTCTTTCGCCCTATCGACCTACCTTTGAGGAAGGGGAGTCCGATAGCTGCTACAAAGAGAAGGATCAAGACCACAATCACTACAAGGTTTGCTACTGAGATGAGAATAAATCCCCAATGAACGTACTCATCGGGATGATTAAGATCTACTATCGCACCAACTACTGGATCAAAACTTATCAAGACAGCCTCCTCATCCAGAAACGAACGCTTCAGTACGCTCAACTAAGTGGAAAACTAAACCACTAGTCTCGTTCTGGAGATGAGCTTAACCCGCTCCCTGGCGAGTTGTCCTGGTTTGATACGAATTAGGGCGACCTTGGTGTGCTAGCGTCTCTTATTACTGATTCACCGTAAGGCGGTATCTTCGATAGTCTGGGGGTATTTGACGTGTTACGCAGCTACTTTTTGGATTTTGAGGTGCTGGGGACACCGCTGTGGGCTTTAAGTGCAGTTCGTGCTGATAATGTTCGGAGTATCTAGTACACGCCATGAATGTGCAAAACGTTCACGGTAGGATCGTAGTGTGAACCACCTCAGGTTATTGTATCTTTGACTTTGTGCGACCAAAGTCAGATGTATAGAGGCTTGAGGGCGTACTCCTTTGGCTATGGCTGGGAACTTGGGTTGGTGTTTGGCCCAAACCCTTCGGAGATGCGAGCTGTGTTTTGGGACTGCTTGCAGGTTCTGCCTCGTTGAATAGGCTCTTATCTGATGTTCTGAGCTGCCCCGTCGACGTTCTTCGTAGGAGTCTGTGATGTTGAAGTACCGTTGCTATGTATGTTCGTCTACCTTTGAGATCACCACAACACGTTATCGATGTGACTGTGGGGGCCTTTTCGTTTTAGAGACTGGGAGCTCAGTCTTTGAAGTTGATCGATCCGATTGGTCGCTCTGGCGATATCGATCTCTGCTGCCGAAGTTAACTAAAGAGTCTAGTTCGCCGCCTATCTCTATGGGGGAGGGAATGACACCTCTTGTAAAGGACTTAGATGGCTGCATCTTAAAGTTAGACTTTTTGAATCCGACTCTTTCTTATAAGGATCGGGGTTCCGTCGTTCTCATGGCGTTAGCCAAAGCTCTTGGAGTCAAAGAGGTAGCTATCGACAGCAGTGGTAATGCGGGAGTTTCGGTTGCAGCGTACGCTAAAAGAGCGTCGATAGGTGCCCATGTCTTCGTCCCAGAGTCAACGTCCTCGAAAAAGGTCAAGCAACTTCAGCTCTTTGATGCCGAGATTCATCAGGGCGGAGATCGTTCGTTTGCCGCTTTGGCGATCGCTGAGTTCCTTGAACATAACCGTGATATCTTCTACGCAAGTCACGTCTACAACCCTTTCTTCATACATGGGGTAAAGACGGTAGTGTTTGAGATCTTCGAGCAGCTCCAAGGGAGACTGCCGGCAGAGATCGTTGTCCCCGTGGGTAATGGAACTTTGGTATTGGGTGTTCATGAGGCTATTGAAGACCTAAAGAGGGCTTCTGTGATCCAGGTTGGACCGAAGATAATAGCTGTACAGGCTCGGGCGTGTGCACCTGTATTTGAGGCGTTTCAACAGGTTCCGATCTCTTCGTATCGTCTCTCTCAAGAGACCGTAGCAGAGGGGATAGCGATTACTTCGCCCCCGAGAGCTAGTGAGATTATCGCTGCAGTCTCTGAGTCTAACGGCAGTGTTATAGCGGTTTCGGAGACGGAGATACTCGATGCTCAAAGACGTCTATTTGAACAGGGGATAGACGTTGAGCCTACGGCGGCAGCGACTTACGCTGGCTATTTGATGCTTCGAAAGAGCAGTTGTATTGAGAGTGAGTGTGCTGTCGTGCTTACAGGTGCAGGGCTAAAGTCTCGATGAAAAAGACGATGATATACAAAGTAATCCTACTTGGCTCTAATTTTTTACTACTTTAGGTAACAAAACAGCGGAGAGTGACGATACGCTTACTATATGTGTTTCTAAATAGGAGGTATCATTGAAAAAGTTTGTGGCAGTCAAGGTACTCAGTGCGGCGATCGCGGTCGGAGGTGTCGGCCTTGCCCTTACTCCGTCGGTTGCTAGCGCAGCTGAGATAGTTGGTGGAGGCGCTCCAGCAGGCACAGTAATAGATGTAAAGCAGGCTTCGATAACACCAGGTGGCTATAGCTGCGACTCTTCCCAGTGGGGATTTATTATCAATCAGCTCAAAGGATATACAGCGCCTAGTTATATAACAGTGACATGGGACTACAGCAACACAGCTACAGTGCCTCTCACCAAGGTTACTGGTGGCGCCGCGCACTATGATACAACGCTGTATCTAAATGAGATGGTTACGAGCGCTACTGCGGTCATTGCCCCGGCTTGGACTAGTAGGAACGGACAGTTCGTGCTTAGCCACGGTCCTTGCTAGTACGATCTTTCAGGACTGCTCAGGCGAAGGTGCTAGGTAGGTCGGGCTTTGACTGCCTTATTGAAGCGTTGGGCACTTAACGCCGATAGGAGACCGACTGCTGCTACGGCTGGGACCCAGAAGTACCCAAGACCGTTGCCGATAGCGTAGCCAGCTACTGTGGGCCCACTGAGTTCGCTTGATGCTCTTGCTAGGTGCGCCAGAGCAAAGTATCGACTTCGCATATCTTTTCTTGCAATTCGATCGATGAGCGGTGCTCGTATTGGGGAGTACAGCATCTCTCCAAATGCGAAGATGAGGCCAAAAATACCCATGAATACTGTGGATAGAAAGGCAGAAGAGACTTGAGAGGTAGCAAGTAAGAAGATCCATGCGAAAGCGAAAGCGGCTGCTGTAGAGGTCATCTGGCGACGTGTCCCAAGCTTGGCGCTAAATCTATATACGAGGTGTTGTAGGAGGACGATAGCGATTGGGTTGGCTACGAACGCGGCAGCGATAACGTGAGGATCCTTTCTCATCTCAAGCCCTACAAAGGCAGGAAAACCCGCTTCAAAGGACCCATAACTTGCAAAGCTTAGGAGAAAGTTAAAGGTAAGTAGAGTTCGTAGTCTCTCATCTTTCAGCGCTAGTACATAACCGGCTTTATTACTTGGCGCTGCCTCTTTCGGAGTGGACTTAGCTGCGAAGTAAGGTAGGGACGATAGTGCAGACAAAAAAGCGCTACCAAATAACACTACGACGAACTGACTCCTTAGATGGGGGTTGGCTAGCAATCCACCGAGGAATGCGCCAGTAGCGAAACCTGCGTTGATGGCAGTGAACTGATATGAGAAGAACTTCTCCACTGAGTATCTTCCTCGTAAGGCGTTGGTCAGGAAGGAGTTTGCTGCCGAGCTCTTGATGCTGCTCAATCCAATAAGCGTGAAGCCAAGAAATATAGGTAAAGTGCTCTTGGATATCGCTATCACTACGAGCCCCGTCGCTTCTAAGAGAACTGCGACTGCTGTTAGTTTTGAGTCGCCTAGATGGTCTTGTAAGACCCCGCCGATTAGGGCGGCGACTAGTGATACTAGACCTGAAAATCCAAAGGCGAGTCCGGCTATGGAGGTTGAGAATCCTAAAGAGAAGTGTAGATATAGCAAGATAAAAGGGGCAACTGTGCCGTATGAGAGTGCCTGAACGAAATCCGACAGAAGGATCAGTCTTTGCAGTGTTGCTAGTGTTTGTGGGGGTTTGCGATAGTGGTCGTCGTCCACGTCTCGTGTCTTTCTACTCTACGATGTTAGGTAGAAAGGGTAGTCAGTGCCTCAAGAAGTTTAGGAGAAAAGTTCTTACTTAACCCAATGTTGAGTATTCCAGTAATTCATTACCACCCATTCCAGTAACTCTTTACCAGCCCTCTTAATGTATCACAGACACGGAAACAAGTCAGCCGTAGTAGGCATTCTTTAGTAGTAACTCTCCTTGATCAACTCCTTTGCGGAGACAGTTAGTTTCCCCTTTGCGTAGTCGTCCAAACCACTTCTTCGTAGATTTCTC
>JAJYGI010000153.1 GCA_021790735.1 Actinomycetes bacterium
AACTAAATACAGATGGTAGTAAACCTGTAGCTAAGCGCCGTCTCCAACTTTCCGTTCGATATAGTACTCATATATCTGTTTGGTCAGCTACACCCTCATTAAAGTGAACGCTTTTGACGTACTGTGGACATAGTAACTACGAGCTGAGTATCTGATCTATCTGTTCCATATGAGCAGAGTCGAGCCGAGTAGCGACATCGGCAGCTTTCATATTCTCTACGACCTGTAGTGAAGAGGAAGCACCTGTTATGACTGTAGAGACGTTCGGATTCTTGGTACACCAGGCAATTGCAAGTTGAGATAGAGAAGCGTCTAACGACTCAGCGACTTTTTGCAGTTCTTTCACCTTTTTATTCTTTTCAGGATCTGTCAGAGACGCACGAAGCCATTCGTATCCCGGAAGAGACGCTCGAGAACCATCTGGAATACCGTCAACGTACTTACCACTTAGCAGTCCAGAAGCCAAAGGACTCCATACGGTGAGCCCTAAACCATAGTCTTCGTAGAGTCTTTTGTACTCGTTTTCGACTTTATCGCGCCAAAACATGTTGTATTGAGGTTGTTCCATGACGGGTTTATGAAGATGATGTCGCTCCGCTATCTCATAGGCCGCTCTAATCTCGTCTGCGCTCCACTCGGAGGTTCCCCAGTAGAGAGCTTTGTGTGACGCAACAATTTCGTGCATAGTAAACACGGTCTCTTCAATAGGCGTTTCGGGATCGGCACGATGACAAAATATTAGGTCTAAGTAGTCCAAGCCGAAGCGATCTAGTGAAGCGTCAACTGCACTTATAAGATACTTTCTGTTCAAGGTATTCTTGTTGTTGACGCCGGGTTTGATGCCCCAAAAGAACTTGGATGAAACGATAAAGCTTTCCCTGTCCCATTCAAGACGTCTGAAGGCTTCGCCCATTATTTTCTCTGACTCGCCTCCGGCGTAGGCCTCCGCATTATCGAAGAAGTTAACCCCAGCTTCAAAGGCTACTGCCATGGATTCGGCGGCTAATCCTGCATCTACTTGGGTACCAAATGTTACCCACGACCCAAGTGATAGTTCGCTCACTTTGAGTCCAGATCTTCCGAGACGGTTGTATTGCACCCAGTCCTCATTTCTACTACATACTTTCTGCTTCAATCTAGTCTGGACTTTACGTTGGTTGTACATTGAAACTAAACGTTTCCTGGTGAATGGGACCACTTGCAGATATTCCATCGGCGCGAAGTCAGATGGCTTCTAGGTCCACCCGTCAGTGTCTACGGCTATTCATAGACCGGTTAGTTTCATTTCGAACGCTTAAGTACTAATGTACTTAACTGCAAGGTAGGGAGTACTTTTGTACTTTGCCTCTACGAAAGGGTTGAAGTTACGTTGGCAGAAGGATACGTCTATCATAGACCATCGGAGTTTGATCTATCGAGCTCCAATATCGCTAAGTTTCGCGATCATCTTGGAGAGGAAGTAAACAGGCGATTTTGCAGCTATGACGACCTGCATGAATATTCAGTGACTGAGCTTGAGTCGTTTTGGATACATTGGTGGAAGTACTATCTGGAGTACGACGATCGAACCATAGAGATTCCTGAGGCACTATTTTATGACTCCAATAGAGTACTTTCGAGTAGAAACTTCAAAGATGCAAAGTGGTTTTCCAAAGGAGATCTGAAACTTAACTATGCTGAGATAGCTCTTCAGCGGGCAAATCAAGATGAAGCGGTGGTACAAATCGACGAGAACGGTCAGCGCGTGTCACTCTCTCGTAAGGAACTCGTTCATATGGTCTCTGTTGCGTCAGCATTTCTAAAAGAAGCTGGAGTTGAAGAAGGCGACGTGGTATGTGGCTACGTATCCAATACTATCTTTGCCTTAGTCGGCCTACTAGCCACCGCTGCTATTGGAGGAATATGGTCTTCTTGTTCTCCAGAGTTTGGAGACAAAGCCGTACTTGATCGCTTCGCCCAACTTTCTCCTAAAGTTTTGTTCGCGGTAGATGGGTACTGGTACAACAACCAATACCACTATCGAGGAGACGAATTGAGCACAGTTGTTGCAAGCCTTTCCTCTCTTCAAGGTCTGGTAGTTCGCTCATCTCAAAGCGAAGCGTTTGACAAGGCTCACGTAAGACCCGACTTGAAGATAGTTGAATTTGACTATCTACTGAGTGAGAACAACTCTACACAAGAACTTGAGTTCGTATCTCGTGACTTCTCAGACCCCTTATGGGTTCTCTTCTCTTCCGGCACAACGGGCCTTCCTAAAGGAATCGTTCAGAGTCACGGAGGGATCTGTTTCGAGCACTCTAAAACGCTTTCACTACATCTAGACCTTAGTAAGGGTTCAAAGTTCTTCTGGTACACCACGACAGGATGGATGATGTGGAACTTCTTGGTTTCAGGACTACTTGTTGGTGCGACGGTACTTCTCTATGACGGGTCACCCACCTGTGGAGGTGTCGACCATGTCTTTGAGCTCTGCAAACAAGAGAAAGTAACCTTTCTAGGTACGAGCGCTCCTTACTTGGCTGCATGCAAGAGATCCGAAGTAGACCTTCGACAGTATCGATACGATGAACTATCTTCGATCGGTTCAACGGGTGCTCCGCTTACTGGAGATATCTACAAGTGGATCTATGAGCAGTTTCCCCCTTCACTTTCTCTGGTCTCAGCAAGTGGAGGAACAGATCTATGCACTGCATTTTTAGCTTCCTCCCCGTTACATGGAATTAGAGAGGGTGAACTGTCCTGTGCAACGCTCGGTGCTGATGTTGCAGTACTAAATGCCTCCGGAGAAAAGGTAATAGATGAGCTTGGAGAGCTTGTGATTCTTTCCCCCATGCCTTCGATGCCTATATATTTTTGGGACGATGCTGACGGAAGTAGACTTCACGACTCCTACTTTTCAACCTTCGAAGGTATCTGGAGGCATGGAGATTGGGCGGAAAAACGCTCCGACGGCGGATACGTGCTTTTTGGACGTTCTGACGCTACTTTGAACCGAGGTGGCGTCAGGATGGGAACTGCTGAACTCTACGCGGTGATTGAAACCCTACCATGCGTGGTTGACTCACTAGTGGTTGATACGTCAGGTATAACCGAGACAGAAAGACTGATCGCGTTCGTTCAACTGTCTCCGGGTAGGAACTTGGACAAAACATTGGTTGATGAGATCAATGCTGCGATTCGCACATCGTTGTCTCCGAGGTATGTACCAAACGTCATCGTCGCAGTTCCTGCTATACCAAAAACAATAAATGGGAAAAAGATGGAAGTACCTGTTAGGCGAGCCTTCAGTGGACAGAGCCTTCAGGAACTGGTATCGATCGGCTCTATGAGTAATCCAGAGTCATTGGAGCCTATGCAAACTGCAATAGAACGGCTCAATCATTCCTAGCCATACAAGTTCGCAAGCCGATTAATGTAGCGTTTTAGCCACCGCAAACGTGTTAGCGATGAGTTGGGTCCAAGGCTAATCTGCGGACGAGTCCTGATCTAGCAACCCTTTGGCTCTAGCATCTTCGATAATGGGCGATAGAACTTTGTTGGCGTGTTTGAACTGCGCAACTGCGGCTACAACTGCGTAAAGGCCAACAAGCGCTATAAAAGACTGAAGCAGTCCGAAGTGCCCCAAGAACACGCCCGTCACAAGTAGAACGAACAGTAAGAAAAAAATCGTATACATCGGAGGTTTGTACTTCAATGTCCTGTTGTACAGGCGCTCCAAATGCCAGTACTCGTTCTTGTCAAAGGTTGTAGCTCCGGCATCGAGCTTATCTTTGAGATTGTCAGGGAACAGTCCGTCTGCTATCCACCAGTTCGGACCAAATAGTTTGTTACGATTTGTGCGTTCTATCTCCACAGTTCCAATATAGCGCCATCGACTACAAAGTTACTAAGAGATCATGCTCTCCTATTCAAGGAGTGAGCGTTCGCTGAGTATAGATGGTACCTGAGCGAAGGACTCTATCTGTCCAATAAACCCAGCATCAAGTGGCTCCGGAGGTAGAATATCTGAGGATTGAATCCAAAGAGCCCTTAAACCGTGTTGGGAAGGAGCAACCACCTCCCACTCCCAGTTGTCTCCCACCATTACGGTTCGTTCTACCGTAGCGTGCAAGCTGTCTAGCGCAAGCTGATATACCCTCCAGTCGGGTTTACCGACGCCTATCTCACCTTCTATTATGATTGAGTCAAAGACCTCACTAAGTCCAAACCGGTTCACCTTGTCTCTTTGAGCGTCACCTTGGCCGTTTGTGACAAGAGCAAGTAATACGCCGTACTCTTTGAGTTTTAAAAGAGCATCTCGATTCTCTTTTGGTAAAGTCACAGAGTTATCTCGACGTGTGGAAAACTCTTTAACTAGCCTCTTTACCTGAGCCTCATCGACTCGAAGTGAGACCCTGGCAACAGCCTTTGTAACAAAGTAAGTCCTTGCCTTGGTCATCTCTAGCCTACCCCAGGTTGAAAGTCCCGGATCGGACCAAAATGCGTGGCGTTCATCTACGATGGCTTCATAAAGTCTAGAAGTAGAGTCACTATCTAACCCTAACTGGAACCTCTGAAGAACATCCAACCAGAGAGCGTCAGCGTATGGCCGATGAACCAAGACGGTATCGTCCATATCGCAAAGAACGAACTTGATCGACTGGGAAACTGTTTCAGACATGCATTCACCCTAATTTGTCCTTTAGCAGTTATCCGGCATCGTAGTTTAACGAAGATAACCTAAGCTTTAGAGATGACCTCAAAAAATACTTCCCTCGGCGAGCTTTCGTCTATACAAGCAGCTCACTCTCTGATAAGCGATCGCACACTAACTCCTCAAGACTTATTTTCAGAGTCACTACGGTCAATCAGAACGACTGCGGATAGGTACAACTACATGATGTTTTTGGACGAAGATGCTCTGGCCAAGCGAGAAAGAGTCAGGTGCGAGTCTTTGGATCCTAGAGGGGTGTCTCTCTTGGACAACATTCCAATACTTTTAAAAGACAATATGGATACAGACGATATGCCGACGACGGCAGGCTCTGTGATTCTTGCTCAACTTGAACATCCAAGATGTGACGCACCGGTGGTTTCTACTCTACGGAGTTCGGGAGCTATCATCGTTGGCAAAGCTAATCTGTCGGAGTGGTCTAACTTCCGAGGATCTAACTCAATCAGTGGTTGGAGCGGCGTAGGTGGGCAGTGCAGAAACGCTATCGATGAATCCCGATCTCCCGGAGGATCTTCGTCTGGATCAGCTGTTGCCGTTGCCCTAGGCGCAGTGCGGGTTGCTATCGGTACCGAAACAGACGGGTCGCTGATGTGTCCTGCTGCATTCAATGGCGTAGTTGCTCTAAAGCCGACACACGGGCTCATCTCTAGCGAAGGCGTGGTGCCAATTTCAAAGAGTCAAGACACGGTGGGACCTATCGCCCGATCTGTTTTGGATGTAGCGTGCGCATTTATTACTATGTCAGAGAAGAGTCGTCCTTTTGAACTGTTGGACTCGATTAAGGCCTACACTAAAGAGAGCTTCACCGACTTCAAAAAGCCAAGAATCGGTATCGCAACTAGCTCGCTGTTTGGATACCACAGTGGTACCGATAAAGTTATTTTTGAGGCTGTCGAGGCCTTAAGTGAAAGAGTGGAGCTTGTAAGAGACTGTGACAGAGGTAAAGGGAACGCTCTCAAGGTATCAAATGAGCTTGAGTTCGAGGTACTGATAACTGAGTTCGCCTTTGGCATCGAACGATATATGGCTACTAGAGCTGTTCTTCCTGTTCGTGCGCTTGAATGGCTTATTGACGAGAACAAAAAGAATGAGTCTCTTGAACTCTCTCTATTCGGCCAAGAACTCTTTGAAGCTGCTCTGAGTAGACGAAGTGACCTATCCTCGCTTCGATATCTACAAGCTCTTGGAACTAACAGATCGAACTCTCGAAGAAAACTTAGAAGTGTATTCGACAAAGACAAGATCGATGTCATCCTTGCACCAACGATGAGTCCTGCGCCGCTAATAGACCACCGAGTCGGTGATGCTATCATAGGGTCAGGGTACTCTATCGCAGCTGTTAGCGGTTATCCCTCCCTTACTTTACCGGCAGGTTACGTAAATGATCTTCCTGTCGGTATTTTACTGATCGGAAAGCCTAACGATGAGATCACTCTGCTATCGATAGCAGCGCTGATCGAAGAGGCTCTTTCATTTAAACTAAAAGTTGCCAATCAATAGTTACAGATACTCTGAGTCGAACTTTCCCCAACTTACCTTGATAGCCTTGGTTCAACAAACAAAGTATGTAAAGTGTTTCCAACATACCCAGCTTCGTCGAAAAGTACTGTCTTTGTGATACCGGATCCGAGTTCCCCGATAGTGGTTTTAGCTTCCATTCCCATCCAGTCACCCGTCGGCTCTCTAAGCATTGAAAGAGTCATGTCTACGGGCACAAATAAGTTTGAATCGAAGCTCAGCACCGATGAGGCGCCGTTCGCCGAGTCTAACATTAGAAGTGCCTTAGCAAGTTGCGAAGTAGGCTGATTATCTACGAGTGGAACCCTCGGTCGAGACCATACAATAGCGTAACTCGGCACGTCGAAGCCACCATGCACGAAACGCCACTCCATGGACTCTATGTAAGGCACCTTATTAGCCACTGGAAACCTAACTGTACTCTCATCTTTAGGTAACGAGAATGAAGTCGGTTCTCCATCAAAAGGTACTGCAGTGCTGCTGCCCACACGAAATCTCCAACAGAGCCCTCTTAGAACAACACGGTCTCTTTGAGTGACGAAACCCTCCAACAACTCAATTCGAGTTCCTGCTCGAGCCACACCGATACTTACACTCATTGTGTCTAAGTCGATGGGGCCTAAAATCTCTACGGTCATACGAGATATAAGGCGACTAGTTCCAGAGAAGTGGCCATCGAAGCACTGCCCTAACAGAGCTATCGGAGGCCCTCCATGCTGGTGGTTAGGATTCCACGGCCCGATACATCTGTTGCTGGGTTCAAATACGTTTGGCTTAACCGCACGATAAAAGAACGGTTCACAGTCCGAGTCGCTTACCATACCCCTTCACCATACACCTTATGCAATGGGACTCATACGGCACTCGGCAGTATCTTTTAACTTTTGGATGAGGTTACGGAGCGGAGTTGTGGATACTTTAATATCCATCTAGGGTCTATATCTGGAGCGGTTGGAGGAGTAAAGATCACGAGCATTCTCTCAGGGAGCGCGTTTGCCTCGTAAAGAACAGGTAGGTCGAGAGCCAGACTTTCATGAGCGACTACAGCGTTTCGCATCCTCTGTGGGTATTGGTCCTAGTGACGGTAGCGACGAAACGGAGGTCGAAGAAGGTCTTTCGGTCGACGTGGTCGAGTATTTAAAGACTATCGCGTTCTATAACAATCAGGTTGCCGCTACTTTCTTCGACCCGCCGCGCCCTGCTCTCTTTAAAGACATCACTCACCTACCAAAGGCGTTAGATCTCTATTTGAGAACCCGTCAGATATCGCCATACATCCACCAAAACGAGGTTGTCGCTCAGATTCGAGCTGGCAATAACGTTGTCCTAGCGACACCTACGGCATCGGGTAAGTCCCTAGCCTTTAACCTACCTACCTTCGAAAAACTAATATACGATGACGAGGCAACCGCTCTATACCTCTATCCAACAAAGGCGCTTGCACACGATCAAATAGACTCCATCACTCAGATGTTGAAGGACTCTTCACTTCCAATTTCGGTCTCGGTCTACGACGGCGATACGCCGGCTGACAAAAGATCTGCAATCCGTGAAACGAGTCGTATTGTTATATCTAATCCACATGCAATGAACCTGTATCTTGGATGGCCACAGGGGTGGGAGAGATTTCTGTCACGCTTGAAAATAGTGGTTGTAGATGAGTCTCATACCTACGGAGGAGTTTTCGGATCTCACGTAGCACTGTTGCTAAGAAGGTTGAGAAGGTTAGTTCGGTACTTCGGAGGCGACGAACCGCAGTTTCTATTGGCTTCTGGCACCATCGCGAATCCTCTACAACATGCCGAGAAGCTTGTAGGACAAGAGTTTAGACTCGTTGACATCGACGGATCGGCTCGCATGCCTCGTAACTTAGTGCTTTGGGACGCACTTCGCTACCCAGATCTATCGACTACGGCGCAGTCCGCCTTGTTGGTCAAGCACCTCGTAAGAGGACGACGACGAGTGATCGCCTTCTCGGACTCCCGACAGGCAGCGGAGAGGCTAGCTCGTCAAGCATCAGACCGATCTAATACAGTAGTCTCGTATCGAGCAGGTTACCCTGCGGCAGTTCGTAGAACCATCGAGGCTCAATTGAGAGACGGAGAGATAAAGGCTATCTCATCGACTTCAGCCCTAGAGGTTGGGATAGATATCGGTTCCATTGACACCGTCGTCTTAAATGGATTCCCAGGTTCAATAGCATCTCTCCTGCAACGAGCAGGTCGAGCCGGTCGTATGGGACAGGAGTCTCTGGTAGTTGTTGTTCTTGGAGATGATCCGACCTCTAGATTTTTAGTAAACAACAGAATAAATCCGTTCTCATTTCATCCTGAAAGTGCAGTTATCGAGCCACATAACGGTTACGTACTTCAATCCCAACTTCCTTTAATAGCAGCTGAAGCACCGCTACTTATCTCAAGAGACAGCGAATACTTTGGCGACAAGCTGTCCTTCTTCGTCGAAGGAGCAGTCGGAGGAGGACTTCTACAAAAGTCGACGACGAGTGGAGTTCTTCTTCCTAGCCATAAGGTTCCCCACCGGTACCATAGTTTCATAGTTAGCTCTGGCCCTCGTTACAGAGTAGTTTTTCACGATAGAGGGAAAACCACCACCCATGAGGAGCATATCTCCAAGGATCAAGCACTTCGGGAAGCCTACCTGAAAGCAGTATTTCCCCACCAAGGTGTTCTTTATCGTATCAAATCAGTAGACCATGAAAAACGCGAGATCCACGCGTACCTAGAGATTCAGCACACCTATACCGTAGCGCAGACACTAAAGAGCGTCGTTCCCACTCGAACTGTAGAACAACTTGAGGTATCCTCACTCTATAAGATAATTCTTGAAGAGGTTAGGGTTATCGATCAAGTTCTGAGTTATAAAGAGTTTGTTGGATCGCCCCCAGTAGAGAAAAAAGGACGTGTCGTAGGTCCCTCTACTAGTTATGAGACGATGGCTGTAACGTGTCAAATCAATGGGGCTACCAACCTTCGTTCAGTCTCTCCTGAGCTTCTCTTCGCAGGAGTGCACGCCTTGGAGCACTGCTTTGTCAAAGGTGTTGGTTCGATAGCGCTAGCGCCTTCCTCTGATATATCTGGAGTAACGGTACGAGGGGATGACTTTCCTCGATTTACTATCTTTGAGCAGACTCCAGGCGGCAGTGGAGTCTCTCAGGTTATCTTTGAGAGATGGATGGAACTCATAGAGATAACCGACGCGACTGTATCTCAGTGTTCGTGTGAGAGCGGCTGTCCTTTTTGCATCTTGGATTCTTCATGTCGTGATAACGAACTGTCGAAAGATATAGCACGTAAGGCTGTAAGGTCTCTGGTATCCAGAGGTTAGCATTAGCTCGATTTAGGCTAATGCATATGTGCTACGGTAGATGAGGGAAGGTAGGTAGAGAGATTCCATATGCATGAACTACGCTCCCCCGATACTGACAATCTTGCGTTGACCATACTAAGAGCCTCATCTACATATGTAGGTAGAGATGAGGCTGTCAAAACTCTCGTCCATGAACTCGGTCGTCTTCCCTTCATGAACGCTGCAACTATTGTATCGGTTGACCAAGAGTGCCGTGTAACTGCACTTGATCCAGCCACGATGTCTTCGGAACTAGAAGAACTACTAATAAACAGACCTTTCGATGAACTCAAGGATCTGTTTGACTTCGACCCGCCTGAACGGTCTGACACTCCAAGGCTTCGTTACCATAGTCTAACATTCACAGGTACTAAATCTGGAGCATCGAACCGAAGGCTTACAGTTGTGACCTACTTCGTACTAGAAGAGAATGGTCGAGAGATCTACCTTGTGCTTACCTCACGTTCCCCTCATGCCTTTGTAAAACCTTACGTTGAACGAGTACGCTTCATATTTGAGATCTCAAAGAAGGTGCTAATTACCCATACTCCCATTCTCGGTAGTGAAGGACATGCGCCTAGTGCAGAGTTAGAGGAAGCTGAGTTCAGTTTTAGACGTCTTTTCGGCGATCTCGAGGTTCCTATCTTGCTCTTAGATGATGGCTTACGAATTCTGTTAGCCAACAAAGCATTTTTAAAACTGCACGAAAGTCGTCCAGAAGACCTTACGGATACAACCATTCATGATCTGCTTCACCCACTTGACGAGTCGCGTCAATGGTTAGCTAATACAGCCGCTGATGCTCGACCTTATGATAAAGGTCTGCTACAAAGAGCCATGCTTTTCTCTCCTCAAAAGTCGGCACCGAAAGTAGTAGTTGCAAATCTAACAAAGATCGACTCCATCGTTGGAAGTACTCAACTCTGGGTAGCCGTACTACAAAACTTTAACGAAGAGTTTGAAGGTCTTAGACAAAGTACTTACTACACAGATACCCTTCGAAGCGCTTTAGGCGAGGCTCCGATACAGATGTTTCTTGCAACGCCTTCTGGGTTGGTCCTAGAGATGGAGGGCTCTCTCCAGAGCTTTAAAGATATTCTAGCTTCGTCAACACATTCCAAAGATAACCTA
>JAJYGI010000146.1 GCA_021790735.1 Actinomycetes bacterium
AAACTGACGCGGCGGTAAAAAGTGTTCCCCGCGGGGCGGGTTCACCTGGAGGGCCCCTCATACCCGGTCCACTTCGTTTGTGAGACGACCCCTCCTATCCTAGTCTCCGGTCCTTATGCTGCTTCGGCTCGGAAGTAGGTTTCAGCGTAAAAGTTCCGATACTTGGCTGACCGAGTAAGCACCATCCGCTGGGTCTTTACATCGAGGGCCAAGAACTCGTGGGGATTGTGTGCAGTGAATGCGAAAGGAGATGACGACGTGCGAACTCTCCCTAACAACTCACCCGCCCGCATATATCCATTCCTCATGTCTGTGCCCGATGCGAGTGAGGTGCTTCTCTACGGAGGACGCAAGGTCGCAAAGGACGACTCGGCGCCAGCGATCTATGACACCTGGACCTTTGATGGCAAAGACTGGTACGAACTCGATCCTCCAACGAGACCAGAGGAGTACTCCGATATCAATCTGGTCCGAGATCCCTCAACCAACTGCGTGATTCTCATAGCATCGAAAGACGAGGGTCACACACCTTTTGAAACCTGGGTGTGGGAGCACGGAGACTGAACCCACAAGGGCACCTTATCACTGTCGACTAAGCAGGTCCGTAACCAGTAGGTGGGAACAACCTACCTAGTCGCAACGAGTCGGTAACTAATCTAACAGTCCGAGACCTCAGACGCAACCCCTCACCCATGGTCAGATCCGACAGCTTCAAGGAAACGCCGTACGTCCCAATCCGTCGCCCCTGATTGACAGGGACTCCCTCCCCGTTCCGCCGATCGGAGATGACCAAAATGACCGAGTCAGTCAGCAAAAATGTGGATAAGATTTCCTCACAAAACCAGAAAATAACCCCTGATCTGGTGCGCCCCCTGGGACTCGAACCCAGAACCTGCGGATTAAGAGTCCGTTGCTCTGCCATTGAGCTAGAGGCGCTAAAGCATCAATATACTAGCACGCACTTGTTCAAAACCGACATGGGGTGACCGAGGGGACTCGAACCCCCGACCTTCAGAGCCACAATCTGACGCTCTAACCAACTGAGCTACGATCACCATGTCGGAGGTACATCATAGTCGCCTAGATTACAACGCTCTCTCCTCATCGGCCTATTTCCTGGCGTCAAAATACTGTAGTAGCGGCTACTATTTATTGGGTCAAGCCCCTGTAGCTCAGTGGATAGAGCGACTGCCTTCTAAGCAGCAGGTCGCAGGTTCGAATCCTGCCGGGGGCGCCATCTTGTGCACATTTGAAAAATCGTAAGTGGCGGTTGCATCGGTAAAGAAAGGATTTAAGCAAAGCTTTTCTAATCTCAGCCACTTCGTCCGATGCTTTAGTATTGAAGTTAGAGTACCCAACTCCTAATGGTAAATCAATATGCGGCAGCCAATAGATATGGCTGCTCCTACTGAGCGATTAGCACGTAGCTACACTTTTGGAATGTACTTGTCTATGAACAAAACTCTTCAACGGTATGACCCTCACTCTCGATTAGGTGCAAGCCTATTGAATATCTAGTATCGTCAAATTCTGATGATCAAAGATTTCATCCTGTTTACAACCAGGACTACCTCTTAGGAACTCCGACGCGTTCGGCCTCTGAACGCGTCGCTTCCAGTTTCCCATCGCCTCTTTTACTTCATCAACCGATAGACCTTCATTTGGAAGAGGCGTAGTTAACTCACGAGAGGCTCGTAAACCGTCCAAAAGGAACACTAGGTATCGCTTCCACATGCTCTCGTCCACATATGCACAGTACTCATCTGCGGTTCCAATCATCGCCGTTACCACCACGATGTCAGTTGCAGAAAAGTCAGACCGCAAGTATCCAGCCCGTTTTGCACGATCAACTATCTCGTTTACAGGCTCTTCGATCTGCTCTTTAAGCAGACGAACCTTTTCTCCGCCATAGTCGTTACTAAGCACTAGTTCTCTAAGGCCTCGATCCTTTGCTTCCATAGAGATCAATCTCTCAAGGAAGTTTACAAACCCTTTCCAGGGGTCATCAAACTCAAGAGAGTTCTTCGCTAGATCAAGAATCGCTTGCACCCTTTGTTCAAACAGAGCCTCAACAAGAGCTTCTTTACTAGGAAATCGCCTATATACCGTACCTACTCCTACGCCAGCGTGACGAGCAATATCATCAAGAGTAGTTTGAAGTCCATATCGTGCAAAGAGCTCCCTAGCAGACCTGAGGACTCTTTCCCTGTTTACTTCAGCGTCTTTGCGAAGTGGTCGAGGGCTCAAATCACCCATCTCAGTTGCCCTACCCACCGCATCTTTGTCCACGAGCATTAATATAGCATTTATTTAGAAGTGGAGGGAATATCTCCAGTTAAGGTTAGGTTGGAGTACATAAAGCGGAGACTACCACTCCACATAGAGAGGAGACTTTGGATGGAAACGTCAGAGACCGAGGAAGCTATTGAAGCTCACAAGTTAAAGAAAACTTTGGCCGAACTTGTTCACAAGAACAGGTGGTGGATCTTAGCCGTCGTCGCTACTGCTCAGCTAATGGTTGTTCTTGACGCTACTGTTGTCAATATTGCTCTTCCCTCCGCTCAGAAAGCTTTGGGATTCTCGAACGCGGATCGTCAGTGGATCGTCACAGGATATGCATTGTCCTTTGGCAGCCTCTTACTTCTGGGGGGGCGCATCGCAGACCTCTTTGGAAGGAAGATCACATTTATCATAGGACTATTCGGGTTTGCGATCGCTTCAGCTATCGGTGGAGCGTCAACTGGATTCCCGATGTTGGTCACTGCGCGAGCGGTTCAAGGCGCATTTGGGGCTCTTTTAGCCCCCGCTGCCCTATCTTTGCTAACAACAACCTTCACAGATTCGTCCGAACGAGGAAAGGCATTTGGTATCTACGGTGCTATCGCTGGAGCGGGAGGTGCTATTGGCCTACTCCTTGGAGGTGTTCTGACCGAATACTTATCGTGGAGATGGAGTCTGTACGTCAACCTAATTTTTGCCATCGCGGCTGCAGTAGGTGGAATCATATTCTTGAACAAGGATCACAGGGGTCAAAGACCAAAGCTGGATGTTCCCGGTGTGGTTCTAGCCTCTGCCGCCATGTTCTCAGTCGTATACGGATTCTCCCACGCAGAGACTTCAAGCTGGTCAAACAGTATAACAATAGGCTTTTTAGTTGCAGCGTTCGTACTTCTTATAAGCTTCGTATTCGTGGAGACCAAGGTCTCGCATCCGCTTCTTCCTATGCGGGTTGTCCTTGATCGCAACCGAGGAGGATCCTATCTATCCGTCTTCATCGCATCGGTAGGTATGTTCGGCGTATTCTTATTCCTGACCTACTACCTGCAAGAGACACTGCACTACTCGCCCGTTATGACCGGACTAGCCTTCATTCCAATGATCGCTCTCTTGGTCGTATCCGCAACCGTTACAACGGCCAAGCTCCTACCAAGGTTTGGTCCTAAGTATCTCGTTTCGACAGGCATGCTAATCGCAGCGGTAGGCATGATTATGCTCGGCAGAGTTGGCATCAATAGTAGCTACATCTCAGTAGTGCTACCCGCACTGCTCATTCTCGGACTAGGCCTAGGTGGGATCATGGCGCCATCTATGAACACCGCAACCGCTGGAGTAACACCTGCAGACGCAGGAGTCGCATCTGCAACGGTTAATACATCCCAACAGATCGGCGGCTCAATCGGTACTGCACTTCTAAACACCCTGGCTGCATCTGCAGGAACTGCCTTTCTTGCAGGGAAAACTGCTAATAACCACATCCTAGCCGAAGCCGCTGTTCACAGCTATCTCGCTGCGTTTCGGTGGTCGGCTGTTGTATTCGTGGTCGGCGGCGTCATTGCCGGTTCCCTGTTGAAGACGGGCGCACCACAGGTCATAGAAGCAACTCAGCCAGTCGCGGTACATTAAGACCGCACCTGGGAGCTCTCGAGTACTTTCACGGGGTCCCCAGGGGCAGTTAATGGCTAGTCCGTCATAGCAAAGGTGTCCGGTTGCTAACGATATACACGGTCGCACTCCAAAGTCAATGTAGATAAGGTCTAAGAAGGAGTTTCAGAGTACGCAGTTAATGCTGTAGAGTTGATACGTCAAGTTATCGTTCTCTAGTCATTTAGAAAGCAACGGGCATAGAACCCATGATTCATTCAAAGCCCAAGCACTTCGTACTCTCATTGCGCCATAGATCAATTCTGAAAATTCTACTAGCAGCCACATTGTGGGGCTTGTCTGGAACTGCTGCTCAGGTACTTTTTCACAACTCTCACCTATCCACACTTTGGGTACTAGCCATAAGGACCGAGTTTGGCGGAGGACTACTCCTCCTATACCTACTAGTAACAAAGGGGACTAGCGAGCTACTAAAAATTGTCAGACAGCCAAAGGTTCTTGTCGGAGTCGTACTCTATGGAGTCTTAGCTTTAGGTGGAGTCCAGTTAACCTACTTCTTGGCTATATCACACGGGAATGCAGTCTCTGCAACGTTGCTGCAGTACGGCTCACCCGTCATACTTTTTGCCTGGAGTGTAGCGACTACCAAAAGAAGATCGGCTAGATACCTTCTGGAGTCATCCGCTACTTTACTACTGGCTCTTGCAGGGACTTTAGCCGTCCTAACTAACGGTAGCTTCTCAGCGTTTGCCATCCCTATTTCAGGTATCGTTTGGGGGCTAATCGCAGCGGGTGTCGCTGCGTTGTACATGAAAGCACCAACAAAGCTTCTGAAGGACTACGACTCTGCCTACATCGTTGCCATCGGACTAACCAGTGCTGGAGTAGTATTTTCTCCGTTTTGGTTCTTATCAGCACCGGTACATGCTCCAAGCTTGGCCGTCATCGGAATGCTTACGTTTATTATCATCGCTGGCACTTCAATTAGTTTTACGTTATTTATCAACTCTCTAAAGACCCTTCCTCCCTTTGAAGCAAGTGTCGTGTCATGTGCCGAACCCGTAGCTGCCGGAGCCGCTAACGTATTATTTTTAGGATTTCCTCTTCACTTCATAGCCGTCGTTGGAGGTGCAGTTACGATGACCTCAGTAGTGTTTATATCCTCGCGGCAAAACCGTCAGCAGCTAGAACCTGATAGAGACCTGCTATGAGTTCTTTTAGCTTGATGGCGTCTTTGATCTTTTGTCCATCCCTATCGACAATGTAAAAGGTATCTACCACGTCGACGCCCATGGTCAGAATCTTCGCATGCCGAATATCGAATCCCCGCATTGAAATCTCTCGAGCGAGTTCAAAGAGAACCCCTCTACGATCAGCAGTCCAGATCTCTACCACCGAAGCCAGATCGGAAAGATCGTCCAAAACAGATACTCGAGACTTAAGAACTCCTGAGTCTCGTCCATCTCTCCAATCACTTCGGTACGAGGTTGACTGTTTGAGTCGCTCGATCCTTTCAATCAAAAAAGTCTCATCCTTGAGAGCCTTCTTCAAAGTCATCTTGAACCTCTGATAGTTTGGTTCTCCGCCTGACCAAGAGCCGACCCTAAAGGCATCTACAGCCACTCCGTCACGTTCAAATGCGTCCGCGGAAACTACCGAGATACCCGACACCGCTAATGAACCCACCACAGTTGCGAAAAGACCTGTCTTGTCACGCGCACCGACGTAGAGATGGTCATCAACGGCTACGATCGCATATCCTGAGTTAGCTTTCGTTATAAGTTCCTCAAGTACATATGGAGGTAGTTTTGGTTCTCTGGGTAGGTGGACGCCTTCGTGTAAAAACCGCCTCACCTTGAACTCAAGCTCAGATAGCAAAGATGTCTTCCACTTACTCCACGGAACCACACCAGTGGCTATCGAATCAGCTTCAGTAAGCACTACGAGAAGCTCTAAAACCTCGGAGTTCCCTATCTTTTCCGCTACAGTTTCAACTGTAGTAGGATCTGAAAGATCTCGCCTTGTAATAACCTCAGCCAGTAGCAGGTGGTGCTCGACTAAAACCGCTAATACCTCCGCGTCTTCCTCAGAAAAGCCTAGGTGGTCTGCTAAGGACCTAACGACCTCTCTTCCAATCTCCGAATGGTCGCCTACTCGCGCTTTCCCAAGATCGTGCAGTAGGGCCGCAAAAAGAAGAAGGTCCGTTCTATGTACGCGATCTCGCATCGAAGAAGCGACTTTGACTGTTTCGATTAGATGACGATCAACGCTATAACGGTGAAAGGCGTTCGGTCGTCGAAGAAACCTCATATCTTCCCACTCTGGCAAAATACTACACCAAAGGCCAGATGCGTCTAGAAGGTTCCAAATCTCAAGCAGCTGTTCGCCTCTTTGCAGAAGGCTTAAGAAGGCATTCCGATCTTTCTCAGACCACTTCTTTGAACCATCTAATCGGTAGCCTTCCCTTCGGTGTTCTAGGCTTCTAAGCGAGTGAGCTACTCCGTGTTTAAAGTGACCTTCAACATCTAGGACTATGTCATGTACGGTTATAGTGCAAGGTTCAGCATCTAAAGAGGGACGCGTTCGTGATCGATCTGGTCTTGCGCGCAGATACAGACTCTTTCCACCCAAGGCACTCTGGTGCTTTTCATCGAGAGGTACCAGTGCTTCTTCCAATAACACAGAGACGCGCTGAGCATCTTTTGCGTATGGATAGATCAACTTTGACACATCGTCGACTCCAAGTTTCGACGCTAGTTCGACCTGGTCCAAGAGCAACAGACGGTCCTGAGCCTTTGGATTCACCCTATAGAGCCATTCACGCAAGAAACTCTGTCGTTGCGCGACTTCAGCAAGATAAGGCATGTCTTCTTCAAATCCGCCAAGGCCAAGCTTGACTAGAGATCTCAAGATTGAAACATCTCGAGTCCCACCCGCCGACTCCTTCAGATTCGGCTCGAGATCAAAGGCTACTGAACCAAAACTCCTATGCCTCTCAACTACAGATCGTAATATATCTGCGTTATAGAGTTCAACTTTCGCGCGTACTTCTTTGAATATGAGACTCTGTGTCTTTTCAAACAACTCGTATGAGCCGCATAAAAATCGAGCGTCGAGAAGGCCGAGTAGGACCCGGTGATCTGAACGAAGATTATCTACGACCTCCGTCGGGCTTCGCACAGAGTGATCTACTGAGATCCCGCTATCCCAAAGAGGGTACCAGATAGAGTCAGCCATCTGCGAAACCTTCCCTGCGGAGACCTTCGTCTCGTGAAGCAGAAGAATGTCTATATCGCTTTGGGGCGCCAACTCCGCACGACCATAACTACCAACCGCTACTAAGCAGAAGTTAGTACCAAGGTGTGTCAAATTAACTATCCAGCGATCGACCTCAGATGTAAACACTGAAGAAAAAGAGACCTCCTCTTTTTCTATCAGCTCGTCTCTCAGTTTTGAAAGGTAGGAAGTAGTCGCTATAGTGCCTCTAACCCTCTCTCGCCAGTCCTTACTCTGACCACGTCTTCAACGGGCGTTACCCAGATCTTTCCGTCTCCGATCTTGCCCGTATTTGCAATCTTCGATATAGCACCAACCACAGTCTCGACATCATAGTCATCTACAACAACTTCAATCTTAGCTTTAGGTACGAAGCTAACTTTGTACTCAGCTCCTCTATACACCTCAACGTGTCCACTTTGTCGGCCAAAGCCTTGAACTTCAGTGACCGTCATTCCCTTGACATCATGCTTGGAGAGTTCTTCACGCACCTCTTCCAACTTAAAGGGCTTAATCACGGCAGTAACGAGCTTCACAAATCCTCCTAGTTAGGTTCTTGTCCCACCACTTAGAATCTAATCTCTAAGACGTTAGATAAAAAGTATTTCACAGTAGCTTCGACTCTGTTACAACTAAGTTAACACACAGACACTTAGATGAACGACACGCGCTCACTGATTCGTCATCCACCCGAAGTTGATCGGACCTCTTACGACGCTGAGACTCTCGAAGAGATCAAACGCTCCTAGTCTTCGACCAACAACTAAGTCAAGAAGTTAGACAGATATGATCATACGTTCAAACCCACGAAGTGTCAAAGACTCCTTTCGATGGTAGTCCTCAATGGATATAGGCATCCTAAGTTCTCTAATCAACTCTAAATACACGCCAAGCTCCATCTTGGCAAGATAGGAGCCCAAGCAAAAGTGTGCACCACTCCCAAAACTCATCGCGGCCGGTCCAGTCCGTGACAACACTAAATCATCAGGATCCTGGTACACAGAGTCGTCTCTATTCGCTGACCCCAAAAGAGTTGCCACAAAGAAGCCTTGTGGCAACGTCACTCCGAGTAGGTCGATCTCTCTTTCCAATACTCGGCCGTCGAGCTGAACGGGAGAGTCAAAACGTACCAACTCATCAACCGCCTCTTTTATTGTTACATCTCCACTTAGAAGTCTCTCATACTCTCTCGGCGTGCCACAAAGAGCCGCTGTAGCATTCCCGATCAAGTTACCCGTAGTCTCGAATCCAGCAGCGAACAGCAACATCGCCATCGAACAAGACTCCTTATTAGAGAGAGGAGCATCTAAAGAAGCCGAGTTTGAAACTAGCTCAGACAAGAGATCGTCCCTAGGAGAACTAATCTTCTCCGCTATTAGCTCCTCAAAGTATGCAATAAGCCTGTCGGATGATGCCTCGGCCTCTCTCAAAACCGATTCGTCTTGATTGAAGTTAAAGTCGAGAGTTTTCGCAATTTTCGAGACGTCCGGTTGTAGCGTAAAACGATCTTCTGGAGGCACACCAAGTATGTCTCCAATAACCCAGACTGGAAGTGGCAAAGCAAATGAACTTATAAGATCGGATTTATTGGCATCACGCAACTCTTCAAAGAGTTTGAGCGCAATACCTCTTAACTTGCCCCGCAAAGTCTCCAACTTGGTTGGAAGGAAAAACTGAGCTACCGATCTACGAAGTCGAGTATGGTTCGGCGGATCTTGAAACAGCATTGAAGGAGGAAGATCTTGTCGGCGAAGAGACGAGACGGTAGACCGGCGAGCATCTTCGCGCTCTGGACTTTTGCGAAACTCCGGACGTCTTAGAACTTGCGTAGCACTTTCATAGTCTGTCGCTACACCGAAGTTATCGTTAGCCCTAACCACCGATCCCAAGTTGCGGAACTCCCGATAGATCGGGTATGGATCCTCCCGCACCTCCTTGTCGGTCGCTAAAGCCAGCAAAAGTGCATTGACGTCTTTCATATCTACAAACTATCACTTAGCTAGGAGCTATCGCGAGTCGATAGTTAAACGTTGCTTAGGGAAAGGCATAGGCATGAAACTTACTCGTTCCACGATCAGTGTTCCATATAATAGCCCCATAACTCTTTGTGCCAAAGGTCGTAGATTTGAAGGTGCACAACTGGTATCCATCTCTTGCGGGGTTGTCCATAAGCTTTGGATTAGATACCAAGACGAAGACTACTTCTTCGAAGAGTCAGAGATTGAAGATCTCCACATCGATCCCTAGCACGAGTAACAAAACTACTTTTCAGAGACAAACCTATTTACCAGTTCACCTATACCTTCGATGTAGGACGTTACCACCTGGTCATTACTCAAAAACACAGGAGGAGTTCGACCAGCACCAACTCCGGAGGGAGTTCCTGTTAAGATCAAATCACCAGGCTCCAACGTAACGATCTGAGAGATATACGATATCGACTCAGCGACCGTTGTAATCATATGAGACGTCCTTGAACTCTGCATCTCTATACCATCTACCGAGCACGAGATCTTGAGATCCAAAGCGTAGTCGACTTCGTCCGGCGTTACCATCTCAGGTCCAATTGGAGTAGTCCTCTCAAAGATCTTTCCTTGGAGAAACTGACTGGTTCTCCTTTGAAAGTCTCGCATCGACACGTCGTTAGCGACGACAAAACCTGCTATGTGATCACGGCCTTTCGTAGCCATAACGTTGCGTGCTCTCTTGCCGATTACTACGCCTAGCTCCACCTCCCAGTCAACTGCGTTGGAAGACGAAGGTATCTCAATATTGTCAAAAGGTCCTGTAAGGGTCGCTGGAAACTTCGCAAATAACGTCGGATACTGCTCCCCCCCATGTCCCATCTCCAAAATATGATCGGCGTAGTTGAGACCCAGACAGATGATCTTGGAAGGTGTCAAGACAGTGGGGGCAAGTACCGCCTCTTCGCAAGGAACCGTATCATCAACCTCAAGATCAGCCACTCTTGTGAGATCACCATCCACTTCTCTCAAAAGTGCTGCGACATCCCTAAATGGGGTCAGACGATAGTGGGTTCCAAAATCTAGCGCGGCGGCAGTTCGTCCGGGAACGCTAAGTGTGGCGAGACGCATGACTACTCCTTGTTTATCTTTGAATTGTCAACTTGTAGAGTACAACCTTCGCGACGAAAACAACTCAAAGCTTCACATATGAGTCGCTAATAAGACGCTAACTCTTACATCTCTAAGAAGGGAACTCTTCTTTGAGCTGGGACATCTCAATTGTGTAAGCTTGTCTATGATCTTCGCCACAGTGTCCATGTCCTTGAGTATGAAGATGAGCCTTAATGATCCGAGAACACTCCGCATTTAGGTAGATGACGAGTTCCGATCTGTCTTGGTCCACTGTGAAGTGAGAGTACTCACTCCACAGGTTACGGGGAAGGTTCCTTGGATTGAATGACTTCACGTCTCTGGGAACTCTAAGATAGAGTCTACGAGGCTCATCGATAACCCATTCACTGTTACAGGAGACGAGGCGGATGTACGAATCAGCATCTAACTCAGACTTAACGTTCTCAGACACCGTTGTCTCCTCCATAGTAAAGCAGCCTACCGTCTTGAGGCCGGTATCTCTAACGTACCTATGACACAATTCATATCATCTTCATAATTAGAGATACATCTTCATAATTAGAGATACATCTTCATAATTAGAGATACATCTTCATAATTAGAGATACATCTTCATAATTAGAGATACATAGTTACTTCACATCACTATTTCAGGAGTAAAGTTGCACCTTATGAACCGTGTCGTACACCTATCAGCATCTTTGAACTAAACTCCCTGCGCTGCGCATCAGACCAAAGTCGTTCCAGAGCGTAAAATGAGCGAGTCGTCTCGTCGAAGACGTTTATAAGGATCGACCCGTAGTCCAAAAGAACCCAATTACCTTCCTTGAGACCCTCACTCAGAGTCGGTCTCTTACCGCATATCCCTCTTACTTGTTCAAAGATCGCCTCTGCGACTGCTCTAACGTGGCGTTCATTACTACCTGTACACACAACTAAGTAGTCAACTAAAGAGTGCTTGCCACGAAGGTCGAGAACGAGAACATCACTTGCACCTTTCACAAGCGCGGTTGCTGACGATGTGTATATGACCTCTATATCTTCCTCAATAACCCCTTCAAAGTCAGCTGGATTTTCTAAGGAGATCTCCAGTAGCGTATCTTCCACCGCTTTGCTTTCCCAAGCTTTACTGCCGGAACCGTTGAATGAATCTATCATCTTCCTCCTACTACTACCTTAGCACTCCTCCTGGCTCAGCTGGACTGAACTCCCACAACGTCAGCAGTGTGTATTTTTTTAGTTCTGTCTCACTCCATAAATAGGCCGTGTTCCTGAATGAACTTGATTGCGAACTCCGGAAGTAAGAAACTCAGCGGTCGACCGTCTTTAACTCTTAGTCGAAGGTCCGTCGAGGATATAGCCAAAGAGGGAATTTCAACGCTTTGCCAGGTATCCCACCCCAAAATACTCTTTGGCATCTCAAAACCAGGCCGAGTAACAACTATTAGACTGCACAACTTTGATAGTTCGTCACCTCTCTCCCAGGTGTGCATCTCCAACGCTGCATCGGCACCAACCACCAGAAAAAGACTATCGTCAGGGTACATCTCGCTGTAGTGGGTCAAGGTATCGTAGGTATACGATCTACCGCCTCGCCTAATTTCTACATCTGAAGCGAAGTAGCCTTCCATATTGGATACGGCTTGACGCACTAGATCGAAACGGGTCTGAGCGGGGGTTAGATACCTTGCATTCTCTTTCTGCCACGGAATGTTGGCAACTACTAGGTGAACCTCGTCAAGACCTCCGCTAAACTTCGCATTGACCGCCGCAACTAGATGTCCGATATGTATTGGATCGAAGGTACCGCCAAAGATACCTATGTTCATCTCTAATGTCCCCTCAGGGCCGCTACCACGGGCGCAAAGCTATCAACGTCGTCCTCGTGGATACTCCAGTAGCTGAAGCCGAATCTCTCACGTCGCATCTCCAGCTGTTCGACTATGCTCTCCACAGTACCAACGAGCACCGGAGGCATCCTATAAGCCTCCTTTACATCAACACCTAGCTGCGTTGCAACTTCTTTTACGACCTTGTGGTGATCGTCGCCTACATAGACGAACGCACTCCGACAGTGTAGCTCAGCCTTACGTCCAAACTCGTCTAACTTAGCCTGTACTAGCGTGGACTTTTGCTGGTAACTGGCCTCAGACATCTCGTCTAACGTCTCTTTAGCGTACTCTCCCAGCCTTAGAGACGGATTTATGCTCACAATATCCGCAAAACGAGCCGCAAGAGAAAGGACTCGGGGACCGCCTCCACCTACCAAAATCTTTGGTAGAAGATCGGGAGTTATCGATGGATAGAGCTGAAACTCCGATACTTCATAGTACGAACCAGAAAAGCTAAAGCGGGACTGTAAGAGGCTCGTCGTTATGAGTTCAAGAGACTCCTCAAGACGATCTACCCTTACTTTAGGGGAGTCCATAGTAATACCCAGCTGACTGTAGTCACTTTCCTGCCAACCGGCACCTATACCAAGTTCAAAACGTCCTTTCGACAAAAGAGCTAACGTGGCAGCCTCTCGGGCTAGGAGTAAGGGGTTTCTTAGATCGTTCGAGACGACCATGGTACCGATCTTCAGACTAGTCTTTGCGGCTAGATAGCCAAGAGAAGACAGTGGTGCAAAGGAGTCATCTATGTGGTCTGGAAGCGTCACCGTACCAAAGCCGAGTCGCTCCAGTTTAGAAACTACTCCTAACCAATCATCGACACAGTTGGCATGCTTCAGTTGAACTCCAAAACGAAATGGATACATTGGCAAAATAGTAGATGATCTTGTGCACATTAGTACCGTTCAGATATCGATTGATACACGAGGTTAGTAACATAGAAGAGGTACAACGCTTGACCTTCTGGTGAGATTACAAGGGTCGGCAAGTAAACAGTAGGCTTAGGGAAACTTCAGATAAGAGATGAGAGAGAGCTAGATGGGCTGGACACCGTGGGACTGGAAAGAACTCAACGTTGCACAACAGCCTGATTGGCCAGATCTAAACCAGCTCGAACTCGTTGAAAAGGAGCTTTCTGCCTACGCCCCTTTGGTTTACCCTACTGAGATAGAGATCTTAAAAAGCTCGCTGGCTAAAGCCACCAAGGGAGAAGCCTTTCTTTTGCAGGCTGGCGACTGCGCTGAGTCTTTCAACGATCACTCTGCCCAAAACGTGCGCGACCGACTAAAAGTCATCCTCCAGATGGCCGTCGTACTAACGTACTCCTCTGGTGTATCGGTCATTAAGGTCGGTCGAATGGCTGGACAGTACGCAAAGCCACGATCCGCTCCTACGGAAAACTACCAAGGAATTGAGCTGCCATCGTTTCGCGGTCACATCGTTCACTCCGATGAGCCCGATCTTAAAAAGAGAACACCTGACCCTAAAAGGCTCCTTAGAGCGTACCAACAGTCGCTGTCGACGATCAATATCTTGAAGTCACTGACAACGGGTGGGTTCGCAGACCTATCCGAGGTCCACACATGGAACCAGGAGTTTGTCGCCTCTTCTTCCGAAGGAGAACGTTACGACGCGATCGCCACAGAGATAACAAGAGCGCTCAACTTTATGGAAGCCTGCGGCATTAATCTCGACAAAGAGGTTGCGCTAAAGCAGGTTCAGTTCTGGACTTCCCACGAAGCGTTGCTCCTTGGATATGAGACAGCGCTTACCCGCATGGACCCCAAGAGCAAGAGATACTATGATCTATCTGCCCACATGATCTGGATCGGAGAAAGAACAAGAGATCTAAACGGTGCTCATGTACGCTTCGCCTCAGGTATATCAAATCCCATAGGTTTGAAGGTGGGACCCAAGATGACGCCTGAGGAGTTAGACGAGATATGCAAGGTACTAAATCCTGAGAACGTCCCTGGTCGACTAACGCTAATCACCCGGATGGGTGCTGAGACCCTAAAGTCTCGTCTTCCAGCACTCATTGAACAAGTTCAGAGAAGCAAGCATAACGTGCTTTGGACCTGCGACCCAATGCACGGAAACACCTTCGCCTCTACACAAGGTCTAAAGACCCGACGTTTTGACGACGTTATCGGCGAGATCCGAGCCTTCTTCGAAGTCCATCGTGAGATCGGCACTTGGCCAGGAGGTATTCATATCGAACTCACTGGCGACGACGTCACTGAGTGCCTCGGAGGGTCGTCAGAGGTGTTCGAAAGTGAACTTGACACCCAATACAACACCATCTGTGATCCGCGGTTAAACGCCAGGCAGTCACTAGATTTAGCCTACCAAGTCGCGGAAATGCTGTTTTAGCGCTTGTAAAGACGCTCCCCGTGAATATATTGTTATTGATCTGTTAGAGATTATCGGTCTTTATATTTTCAGAATTAACCAAAACGTGCCGACTTAACGTGTGCAATTCAATCAACACAAGGAGAGCCACCGGTGGTAAGAAAAAACGCTTCCATACTGACCCAACCCGTGCCGATACTGTCACTGCTCCTCTCCTTAGTGCTCATAGCTGCAGCTTTTGTTATAGCACCAATGAGCCCCACATCAAAAGGGATAAGATCTCTTCAAGGCACCAAGTTGGCTAACTCTTCGGGGGTTCCAGGATACCTAGAGGTTGGCAGCGATGGATCGATCTACTCTTTCTCGACACCAAATCTTGGCGGGATGGGTGGGCACCCACTCAACCAGCCGATAGTAGGAATGGCGGCGATGCCCAATGGGCTAGGATACTGGGAGGTAGCCTCAGACGGTGGCATATTTACATTCGGACAAGCTGGGTTCTACGGGTCGATGGGCGGACACCCACTAAATAAACCCATCGTTGGGATGGCTTACGACCCTGCAACTGGAGGATACTGGGAGGTAGCCTCAGACGGTGGAATTTTCTCTTTCAATGCTCCATTTTATGGATCCATGGGGGGTAAACCGTTGAATCAACCTATCGTCGGGATGGCAGCTACTCCAGACGGTAAAGGATACTGGTTGGTCGCATCTGACGGAGGCATATTTACATTCGGAGACGCTGGGTTCTACGGGTCGATGGGCGGACACCCACTAAATAAACCCGTCGTTGGGATGGCAGCTACTCCAGACGGTCTAGGGTACTGGGAGGTAGCCTCAGACGGAGGCATATTTACATTCGGAGACGCTGGGTTCTCCGGCTCTATGGGCGGACAGTCCATACCTGCTCCCGTGGTCGCAATAGCCGCAACTGACGTAACCTCACTTGTTGCTCCAGGAGCCACTGGATATGACATATCTAACTGGCAGTGTGGGAACTATCCGCCCCAAGCACCTCTTTACGTCGTCGAGATCAGTGGTTGGCCGTACTCACAGACAACACCGACTTCGTGTCTACAAAGTGAGGTTGCCTGGGGAGGACAACAGACCCAGTTCTACATCTTTATGGGGGACAACACTCCAATCCCCGCAGGGGCACCGGCTCCACCGCCTTGTCCCGCCGGACTAAGCCAAGGAGACTGTGCAGGATGGCAAGATGGCTACAGTCAAGCCGCCTATGCCTACGGCATCTCACAAAATGCCGGAGTACACTCTTCTGTATGGTGGTTAGACGTTGAGACCTCTGCAAGTAGTTGGAGTTCTTCACAGAGCCAAAACTACCAGGCCATACTTGGTGCAATGGCAGCTCTAAAGTCAAATGGTGCACTTGTTGGAGTATATTCGACGTACCTGCAGTGGCCGGAGATCGCCGGACCGTCAGCCGCCCTTCCCTCAGGTACCCCTATTTGGGTGGCAGACTGGAATACTAGTAGTCCCTCTGCAGCGTGTGCACAAGCGACACCCTTCGGAGGTGGATTTCTCGCACAGGTTCAGACCCTCCCGACAAACTTTGATAATGATGTCTCTTGCTGAACGTAGCAACCATCTATCCACACAAAACCAAAAGGGTAGGCTCGCGGCTCTCAAATACGCTATCCGCACCGACTACTTAGTTGTCTTTGGGACTCATATGATCATGTTCAATCCCAGAGGCGAAAACGCCTTGGTTAATCTCTCTAGATTGAACGAAGTAGTCTGAAGCCCTTTGATCGAGAACCCTCAACGACAAGCGCCCTCCCTTCTCCAAACCAGACACCGATGTCTCTCGAAACTTGATCTCCTAAAAATAGCGTACAGAAGCTCTCTATAACCCCGAAGTGCGTTACGAGACCCACACAGTTCGCAAAGTAGTCCTTATCTAAAAACTCTATAAGTCGACGAGTCCGCAGTTCAAGATCGTCCATCGACTCTCCACCGGAAGCAATCGGACGATCCTTAGGAAGACGGAGTCCATACTCTCCGAGATCGTCGTAGCTAAGCGAGTCGGTCGCTCCAGGATGAACCTCACATAAAAGGCACGTTGGAAGTCCTATAGGTACCCTAAGCACGCCGCCCAATATTTGAGCACTCTGTCTTGAGCGTCGCATCGAAGAGCACAGGATAAAGTCAGGCACAAGGGCAAGACTTAGGAGCTCCTCTCCCACTTCCCTCACCTGTACTACGCCCTTAGGCGTAAGACCCATACATCCGCGGTGTCCACCTACAACCCTATAGTTACCGAGTTGAGACTGTCCATGTCTAACTAGAGTGAGGCGCATATACGTCTGTCACTAACACTAAACTCCAGTCGATATGAACTCTTCGAGTTGTCGTAGTGTCCTACACTCAAACACACCATCGCAGTAAGGTCTGTAGGTAGATATAATCGAGTCACCGCTGTTCCAGTAGGACTTCGGCTCGGGATTAAGCCAATAGATGTGACGAGACCTCTCCTTTAATCGTCTTAAGACATCTTCCCTACCTGGGTGGTAGTTACTCCTCGCATCGCCACAGATAATCAATGTAGTTCTTTTAGTAACTGCGTCAAGATAACGTTTCTCGAAGAGATCAAGAGAGTTCCCATAGTCCGAGTGACCGTCAAGACCGACCACCTTCGCCTTGGTAGTTATGTTCCGAAGCGACTCGTTAACGTCGTTCTCTGGTTTAAAGTAACCAGTCACTTCATCAATAGTATCAATGAAGACGAAGCTTCTCATCTTTGAAAATGAACCGGACATGACGTAGAGTAACTGCATTGTAAAGCGTGCAAATGAGGCCACTGAACCAGATATGTCAGAGATCAAGACAATCTCGGGTTTTGATACCTTTGGCTTGTGAAAATAAAGGTCAGCCGGAGTGCCTCCATAAGACATCGCCTCCCTCATGGTTTTTCTAAAGTCCATAGTGGCTTCCTTGGTCGAAAGATGTCGCTGAGCAAGTCGAGTAGCCAGTTTCTTAGCCATAGGTATCATCAATCGTTGGAGATCTTCAATCTCCTCTCTTGACGCATGAACAATGTCCACATCTTCTGGCAGACGAAGTGCCAAAGTCCTCGCTACCGCAGATGAACCTCTATCACCCACCAATCGCCTAAGCACCTCGGAGTCTACCTCAGAGCGAATCAATCTCATCGCCCGGTCTGAACGATCGCTCGTTCGTTCCACAACTTCATACTGTTGCTTTTGAGCCAGGCCGTACAAAAAGCTTCTAACTACGTCTTCAAGATCGAGTTGCCTCAAAGTCCTATAGGTGTAGTAGACACCACCTACCGGTCGTCCTTTTTCCATTCCCGAAAAGGACGTTACGGCTTTTTTAATCGCTGCTCTTATCGCCGATTGGTCCTCGTTAAGAAGCGCTTCAACTAGCTGTCTCCTAATCTCAAGAGCCCTCTGTTCACTTTGGTCTGACTCGTCTATCTCTGCGCCTTGATCTTGGTCTTGTCGATAGTACCTAGTCGGAGCAGCCGGAAAAAAGACATCAAATAACCTGTCGAATAGTTTTTTATACTGGATGTCTTTCACCAACGTCGCACCAAGCGCACATCGGAACAGGTCTCTATCCAATATATCGATCGCGCCCACAGACTGTAGCGCATCAACAACCTCAGACTGAGATACCTTGACGTTAGCCTCTCTCAGAGCCTCAACAAAGCCAAGCATCTCTTCGTTCAATCAAAAACCATCCTGCCGCTCTCTAAAACGCTTTTGACAGAGTCGATATCGGAACGGTACTTCAGGAGTATATTCAAGGTCGCCATTGTCGTATCTCGATCTAGCGTCCCCACACCCATCTCTACCAACGACATCGCCCAGTCAAGACTCTCTGAGATCGAGGGTCTCTTCTTAAGATCCATGTCTCTAAGTTTCGAGACATATTTAGCTATTTGATCAGCCAATACGTCGTTAAGTCCACTAACTTTTGACTCAATGATCTCTCTCTCCCGATCGACATCTGGGTAGTCAAGGAACAGGTAAAGACAGCGACGTTTTAAAGCCTCAGATAGATCTCTAGTTCCGTTAGAAGTAAGGAAGACCAGAGGTATCTGTTTTGACGTGACGGTGCCTAGTTCTGGGATAGATACTTGGAAGTCAGAGAGCACCTCAAGCAGAAGGGCTTCGGCCTCAACTTCAAGGCGATCCACCTCGTCTATCAACAAGACACACTGGCTAGGTGTACGCAACGCTCTAAGCAGAGGGCGCTCAAGCAGATACTCCTCAGAAAAAATATCTTCACTGAGAACGTTCCACTGTTCTTTTGCGTCTGCATCTTTGGCCTGGATACGAAGAAGTTGTTTTCTGTAGTTCCATTCATATAGAGCCTTCGCTTCATCAAGTCCTTCGTAACACTGGAGCCTGATCAGCTCCATAGTCACCATATGCGCTACCGACTTGGCCAACTCTGTCTTCCCAGTACCAGCCGGTCCCTCTATAAGCACTGGCTTTTCCAGAATCGCAGCAAGATACACTACAGTAGCGATCTCCTTACTAGGTAGATACCCCTGCGACTTTAGTAGTTCTTCAACCTTTGATATCGAGTCAAATCGCAACTTGATTCTTATTTCCTAACATGTCCGTCTCCTTCGATCACATACTTTGTACAAGTCAAAGCCTCAAGTCCCATCGGCCCTCGTGCATGGAGTTTCTGCGTAGAGATTCCTATCTCCGCTCCTAGCCCTAACTGATTACCATCAACAAAACGAGTGGAGGCGTTTACTAAAACTGCTGCAGCATCTACCTCTCTTTTGAAACGATCAGCAGCACGAAGGTCGTTTGTCACGATGGCTTCAGAGTGTCCGGAACTGTACCTCCGGATGTGAGCGATCGCCTCGTCAATGTCTTTGACAACACGGACAGCCAAGATTAGGTCCAAGAACTCCTTTGCATAGTCCTCTTCTATTGCTGGAACGGCTTCGCTAACTAAATTTAACGTCTGTTGGTCTCCTCTAATCTCAACTCCAGTTAAATCACTTGCCAGATCAGGTAAGAACTTAGGGGCAATCTCTTCATGCACCAAAAGCGTCTCAAGTGCGTTGCATACGCCTGGTCTCTGCATCTTGGCGTTTATAGCTATACTTCGAGCCATATCGACATCACAGTCCCGATCTACATAGAGATGACAGTTTCCGTCTCCATCTAACACGTATGGAACGGTAGCGTTCTCCTTAATCGTGGCGATCAAGGACGGTCCGCCTCTTGGTATCAGACAGTCTATGTATCCATTCAGGCGCATAAACTCTACAGCTCCCTCCCGGGAGGTATCCTTTATAACTTTCACGCAGTCCTCCGGTAGCCCTACAGTGACTAGAGCGAAAGATATCGCCTCCTCAATCGCAACGTTCGTAGTAATTGCATGAGAAGAGCCTCTAAGAAGCGCTCCATTACCGGACTTGATACACAAAGCGGCAGCGTCAGCAGTGACATTGGGTCGATTTTCATAGACGATCGCGACAACTCCGAGAGGAACTCTTATTCGGCGAACCTTTAGTCCGTTTGGCAGCACATAGCCACTGACCACATCGCCGACGATCTCTGCCAACGAGGCAACCTCCTCTACCCCAGAGACCATCGCTGCAAAGCGCTTCTCATCGAGCGTTAAGCGATCTAGCTGCGTACCCGTCAGCCCTGATCTTCTCCCTCGTTCCAAATCAGTGTCATTCGCACGGATAATCTCGTCCCTGTGATTTTGTAAAGATCTGGACATCTCTTCAAGGGCCGCTCTTTTTTGCTCACCTGACGCCGACGCCAATGCGTAAGACGCTTTTTTGACTCGAGTAGCAACTTCTATTAGCTCACTAGAGATCGGACTAGACATAGCTTCAGCTTACCCGTATAAAGACATCTACAGAACTTCCACAACGAAACAGCCGCTCTACAGATCCAACCTGAGACTTTAAGTTAGAAGCACAAGGTTGTCCCTATGTATCACTTCGAGATATGGTCGACTACCTACGTCTTTGGACCCCAACCCTTTTAGTTCTATGATATCGCTCGAGTCCATCTTCACTATTCCTTTGGCAAAGATCTGTCTATCCACCGACTCTACTGAAACAGCTTCACCGTACCCGAAGACTCCTCTAACCTCAAGCACTCCAGCTGGAAGCAGAGAGCCACCCCCTGACAGTAGTGCTCGTCTCGCTCCTTGATCCACTACAATTACCCCCGAACTTAAGCAAGCAAACGCTATCCAAACTTTCCGAGCGCTCAGTCGCTTAGCCCGCGGCTTTACTCTCGTTCCAAGAACACTATCTCCAGTGAGTACTCTTAGGACAACATCCGGTTCTTGCGCTGATGCTATGGTGCAACTTACGCCAGACCACGACGCCATCTTCGCAGCTAGAAGCTTAGAAGCCATCCCACCGCTACCTATATCTGAGCCAGAGCCGCCTGCGATCTCTAAAAGTTCAGAGTTCACCTCTTCCACCTCTTGGATCAGGGACGCATCTTCTACGCTTCTGGGGTCGGCACTAAAAAGGCCAATCTGATCGGTAAGAAGAAGCAGATGGTCAGCTCCGATAAGATTAGCGACCAGTGCCGCCACCTTATCGTTATCGCCATACCTAAGTTGTTCGTTAGAGAGAGCATCGTTCTCGTTGATCACTGGCACGACATTCAGATCCAACAGGCTATCGAGGGTCTCACGTGCGTGTAGGTACTGAGACCTGTCCGCAAAGTCCCCGGGAATCATCAAAAGCTGTGCAATCTCAAGATCAAAACTGGCAAAGATCTCGCGATAGGCACCTATCACCACACCTTGTCCCACCGAAGCAGCAGCCCTAAGAAGGACCTGATCTGAAGGTCTCTCATACAACTTTAGGATCTTCAGTCCAGAGGCGATAGCCCCCGAACTTACGAGCACGACTTGATGACCCAGCCTTCGAACCTGGAAGATCTGACGTGCGATCTCTTTCAAAGTAGCCTCAGAGATAGAACCATCGATCTCTGTCACCGAAGAGGATCCCAACTTAATTACGATACGCATCGCTAAAGTGACTCCTCGTAGGTGAAAGATACATCCCCCACGCTGACCTCGTCGCCTTCTCTTACCCCAAGGCGTTTCAAAGCCTTTAGAACCCCCACTCTTTCGAGCCTGTGCTGCAAAACTGACTGAGCTGCAAAGGAGTTTAGGTCTGATAACCGAACAGCTCTAAGTGCATCGCGGCCAGAGACCAAGAACCGACCCTCTTCAACCTTTTCTACTTTAAACTCTTTGTCCGGTAAAGGTCTGTAGATAACTTCTTCGAAGTACAAAGCACCGCTATTTAGCGAAGCAGACCGTGCATCAAACATCGAGGCGACCAGCTCATCTACACCCAATCGTGTCGCTGCCGACACTAGAGTCACTGCAAAGGCGCCAATCTCTTCTGCAAGCTTTTCTACCCTCTCTGACATCAAGGGGTGGTCATTCAAGAGATCTATCTTGTTGGCAACAAGTAGTAAAGGGCGTTCGGATAGATCCTCAAGATAGACTCCAAGCTCCAATAGCACAACTCTTGCCTGATCTTCGATAGGAGTTCCTACATTCTCGGATGCATCAACGACTAACGCTAAGACTTTGGATCGCTCAACATGTCTAAGAAACTCAAGTCCGAGTCCTCGACCTTCACTTGCACCCTCAATAAGTCCCGGCACATCAGCGACGACAAGCTCTGACCTATCGTTATCATCTCCTAGCGACACTACGCCTAGGGATGGTAAGAGAGTTGTAAAGGGATAGTCACCAACCTTAGGTTTCGCCCGCGATACAACAGATACCAACGAAGACTTCCCAACGTTCGGCAGTCCCACTAGAGCAACGTCGGCTACGAGCTTTAGTTCTAAGTCAAACCACAGCTCCTCTCCCAACTCACCTTGCTCTGCAAAGTCCGGAGCCCGTCGCTTATTCGACAAAAAGCCTGCATTTCCTTTGCCGCCCCGACCACCTCGAGAGATACAAACCTTAGCTCCATGGTGCCCAAGGTCAGCTACTAGATCCCCATCTAAGGCTCTGACCACGGTCCCGACTGGGACCTCGACATAAGAGTCTGCTCCTTTTGCCCCTCGTTTTTTCTTCCCAGATCCATGCCCTCCATCTTCCGCCCTTCGATGTGGATGGTCACGAAATCCAACTAGAGAGTTAAGCCTTTGTGAGGTTACCAGATAGATAGAACCGCCGTCACCGCCGTCACCGCCGTCTGGTCCACCCTTATCAACGTAAGGTTCACGTCTAAACGATACAGCTCCAGCGCCACCGTTTCCGGCTTTGGCGTGGAGCTGAGCTCTATCAACAAACTCGGGCATAGTATCCCTTAAATCTGGTTAGCCTGTCTTTAGACAGGTACTATATCTACGACCTTACGGCCTCTTCGTTCTGCAAACTTGACCACACCGCTCTCTTTCGCGAACAGTGTGTCGTCACTACCTTTTCCAACGTTCACTCCAGGATGGAAACGAGTGCCCCGCTGTCGGACGATGATCGAACCTGCCTTTACAGTTGTACCTGCAAATACCTTCACACCTAGCCGTTGTGCATTGGAGTCTCTACCGTTCTTAGTAGACCCTCCGCCTTTGGTCTTTGACATACGTCATCACCACCTTTCATACTTTCAAATATGAGGCTTCAAGCCCCAGTTACCTCGGTTACCTTCACAACGTTATAGTGCTGCCTATGGCCCCACCTCTTGCGAGCTCGAGACTTAGGGCTGTAATGAAATCCCACTATCTTTGGTCCCTTTGTCTCTCCTAAGACAACGCCGGTGACCTTCGCCTTTAAAAGAGCGTCCTGATCATGGATGACTTTAGCACCTTCGACCAGTAAAATAGGGGTAAAAGTTACAGTATCTCCTTCGCTAGCTCCCAAGAGTTCAACGTTGAGAACAGATCCCTCTTCAACTTTCTCTTGCTTACCACCTGTTTTTATCACTGCATACATAGCCATGAAAGTCTACCCTCCCTAGAGCAATTCCTGATCAAATATCAACCCGCGACCGTCGCAAGTTGGACAAGTTTGTGAGAATGCTTCCACCAAACCTTCTGAAACTCTCTGCCTCGTCATCTCCACTAGGCCAAGAGAGGACATATCGTAGACGTGGCTCTTCGTCTTGTCTCTCGCCAAAGCAGCCCGAAACGCCCGCATCACGTCATCACGGTTCTCTTTAATCAACATATCTATGAAGTCAATTACAATGATTCCACCGATATCTCTGAGTCGAAGCTGGTGTGCTATCTCTTCAACCGCCTCGAGGTTATTACGATGAATCGTCTCTTCTAGGGAAACGGTACCAACGTTCTTTGCAGTATTGACATCAATTACCGTGAGAGCTTCAGCTCGGTCGATCACGATTGAGCCACCCGAGGGGAGCCATACCTTACGTCCCAGAGCCTTATGAAGCTGCTCATGCACATGGTACATCTCAAAGAGCGAAGCAGTATTTTCAGCGAGATCAAAGTACTCAACTCGATCTGCTAGCTCTGGCGATATCGCAGAGACGTAGCTCACAACCTCTTCATACATATCACGATCATCGATTATGACGCCACGATAGTTGCGATTAAACTCTTCTCGAATAACCCTTAGGGCGACTTTAGGTTCTCTATACAAAAGAGCGGGCGCGTGTACCGTTCTTGCCATGTGGTCTATCTTCTCCCACATCTCGGTCAAACGCGAGAGGTCACGACTCAACTCCTCGGCACTAGCACCTTCAGCCGCTGTTCGAACTATCATTCCAAACCCTGGAGGCTTAATCTCGTCAAGAATCTTACGAAGTCTCCTACGTTCTTCCTCTGGTAGACGTTTCGATATTCCGTAACTATCCGAGTGCGGTATAAGAACAACGAATCGTCCGGGAAGCGAGACCTCTTGAGTCAGCCGAGCTCCCTTAGCCCCAATTGGATTCTTTACTACTTGACAAATCACCGTCTGTTTAGGACGGAGCAGGTGTTCGATGCGAACGCTTCGATCCCCAACTTCAATATCGTCTCTATCAAAGCGAACGTCTCCTCGGTAAATTACAGCGTTCTTTGACGTTCCGATATCGATAAAAGCCGCTTCCATTCCAGGAAGCACATTTGCCACTCGGCCGAGGTAGATATTCCCATCGATGTTATATTGATCGTCAGCCTCTCGAGATACGTAGTGTTCGATAAGCGTTCTACCTTCAAGTATTGCTATCTGTGAGGTACCTTCATTTACATGCACGCACATAAGGTACCGACCGATAGGTCGACCTTTGCGCTGACGCGGGGCTCTTTGGTTTAGACGACGTTTACCCTTTGGACCTTTCTCTAAGGTGTCCGCCAACTTCTCATCGATGTTATACTCGATTGGACCTTCGTGTTTAGAGTCTCGCTCTGTCTCTGACTTAGTACGCAAGTACTTACGACGCTTCTTAAGCGCTTCTGGTAACACTGGAGCAGGTCTCGAGTCTCCGATCTTCGGCTTTGACCTTGTAATCGTTTCACTATCAACTGGGGGTTGCACGTGAGATCCGGCGTCGTTGACCTCTTCTTCTCTTACGCCATCTGACGTCGGAGCAGATTTCTGAGCTTCCTTAGAGGCGTGAGTCCGCCCTCTATGTCTTCGGTTGCTCCTAACCCTTGAGTCTGTCACGCTTGGAGCAGTCTCCCCGAGTTCGGTACCCTTGGTCCTTGTCCCTTCTCTAGTGGATGAAGAAACAGGTGGTGGAAGCTGAATTGCCCCAGGAACAGAACCATCTGCTGCTCTCGTTACACCATTGGGATCTCTTCGATTCAAATTCTCTTCGGACACTATCGATAACCCTTCTAGATAGTGACCCAACCTGACAAACCCTAGCTTCCAACAACACGTGCGCGCCTTTGCCGCCTGAACTACAAGAAACTTCCCGAAAGTCAAGTTCGGTCAACGCGACTGCATCCTCTGCAAAACCGTCAAAAACAGATGGATAGTCAGCCGCCTCATAAAATCTTTGCTCGTGAACCATTCGCGACGTCGACCCTTGTCGAATCAGAACAACGAGCGCCACCCATACACCCAGTAGCACTCGAATCGTCGATGGAGATTGCACAAACATTGCCTTTATTGTAGTACAAATCCGTAACTCTTGACCAACTTGTGCAACAATACTGGTTTCGACAGTCCCATAACGAGCCGATGGTTCGAGATCGACCGCCAAGAGAGCGCTCTAGACCTAAGATCATCTCAAAGGCAACGCGGGATAGACCAGCACAAATCCCAAGCACTATACTCCGTCATCTAGCCAGCCTTGGAAGGCGATGTTGTCGTCGTAGAACCCTTTGCGCCTTTGGTAGTCTTTTTCGCCAGAACCTTTGGTGGTTTCGGGGTAACGATCAGTGACGTTTTCACTCCAGTCGAACCAGCGCTAAGGTGAGGTATCCCAAATACTGCCGGCTTAATTGGGTGAGACATTAAGTACGTAAAGAGTGCTCGAACCATCGGCGCCGCACCCACCGCTCCGAAACCTCCTCCAGTCACAACCGCGGAGATTACATACTTTGGATTGTTGACCGGACCCCATGCAACAAATAGCGAGTCAGGTGCCTCTCCTGCAACCGACGCTGTACCGGTTTTCCCTGCCAAAGGAAACTGGCTAAGCGGAAATCCGGCGAAGGTCTGTCCACCTGTTCCATATTGAATAGCGCCCTCGAAGCCTTGGATCATTGCAGCTCGATCTACGGGAGGGACGGTCACGTGTGTTACAACTTTAGGGGCAAAGTACTTGATGAGTTTGCCTTGGTCGTTTACTACTCCATCTGCAATTCGAGGGACGTATCGAGTCCCTCCGTTAGCAAACGTAGCGTATGCGTTTGCGAGTTGCAGCGGCGTGATCAGGGTCATGCCCTGTCCAAAGGCCATCTCAATATTATCACCGGCGTACCACGTGTCGTAAGGGAAAGCCGACGGATACAGCTTATGAAGATACTGCCGTTCAGTCAACGAGTCAACAATTCCAGAAGCCTCTCCAGGAAGCGCTATGCCAGTGGGTCGGCCAAAGCCGTAGGCCGAAGCCATATTTTGAATTGGAGTAGGGCCAAACTGGTTTTGATTCATGTAGAAGTTGTAACCCAAGGTATAGAAAAACACGTCATCAGAGTCGGCTATGGCAGTGACTATATTAATGTTTCCCAAAGACTCGTATCCAGAGTTATGGAACGAGCACTTACCCACGGTACAGTTAGGAACCTTAAAGTATCCAGGATCATGGATAATGGTAGATGGCGTAATAAGTCCGTCTTTGAGTGCGGCAGAAGCCGTAGCCAACTTAAACGTTGATCCTGGTGTGTACTCACCTTGGATCGCTCGGTTGACAAGAGGCTGATTCGAACTAGGGCTCGTGAGCGCAGCATAGTTAGAGGTAGTGATATAAGGAACCCATTCCGCTGGGTTGTAAGTTGGGAAAGACGCCATCGCGTAGATCGAACCGTTGTTAGGATTCTCCACGACGATCGAACCCGCTAGCCGTGACGCATTGATGACAAAAGAGTTTGGAGAGTGAGCCAAGTGATAGATCTGTTGAGCTAAGATTGCCTCCGCCTTTTTCTGAAGGGTAGCATCTATGGTCAGCTGCAAGTTACCACCAGGTACTGGCTTGGTCTCCCCTAGTACACCTACCACGTTACCTGCTGCATTTACCTGCAACTTCTCCACTCCCGAGCGTCCCCGAAGGTAGTTCTGATACGTCGCTTCAACGCCCGCCTCACCGATTTGATCTCCCGCTTGGTATCCCTGTTTAGCCAAAGTCTTCAGTTGCGCGGCCGACACCTGACCGACATAACCAAGGACCTGAGCCGCCGTATCACCCATTGGATAGGTACGCTGAGTTGTAAGCTCTACAGACACTCCTGGATACTGGCTCTGGTGTTCCTGGAAGTAGATCGCTTGACTCGTTGAAATATCGTACTTGATGGGAGTGGGTTGATAGATGTTGTACTGGGAGTTCACAAGTTCCGAGTTAACTTGGGCTGGAGTCAGACCCACCAACGCCGCCACTCGCTTGACTACGCTGGGGTGCAGGTAAGCCTCACGAGAAGATAATGCCAACGTCTTCACAACTTGGTTACCTACCATCACCTGTTGGTTACGGTCTAAGATTAGGCCTCTAGGTGCGGGAACTGCAACCTCCCGAACCTGATTTGCCGCGGCCTCTGCCCTATAGACAGGAGCAGTCAGAACTTGGAGCGCGTACAGACGTGCAAAAAGGGCTACGAACAGTGCAGCGGCAACGAAACCCATCAACCGAGAGCGTAGCTTGAAAGATACCGAGCGTTTAGAGCCCGAAGACTCCGGAGAGGTTTGCATTACTATCTCCTTGGAATTGAGGTCGCTAGTCGATCTGATCCAACCATCGAAAATCTCACAAGTAAAATCATGACTGGTGCTAAAGCAAAGTTTACTCCACCCACAATTAGGAATTCGATTAAGAACTTAGCTCGAAGTGGGTCACTTAGCCCCATAACAAAAAGTCCGGCAGTCACTAGGATCTGAGCGACAGAAGAACCGATGCCGATAAGCAACATATCAAGCCAGGTACTGCGTTTCGAACCAAGTCTCTCGCTCTCGCCCAACAAGTATCCAACGAAGCTGTACACCAGTGAAGACATTCCAAATGGCGTTACTAAAAACGAGTCTGCCAAAATACCACTTATAAATCCAGCTACCGCTCCGGCTTCACGACCTCCCACCACAGCAACAGCGCACACAAAAAGTAGCAAAAGATCGGGGTGTACGTTATCGATGCTCAAAGATCCCACAGTCGTATGCTGAATCACCAAAACGCTTAGAACCAAAAGTGGAAGTCGAAGTGCATTTAGTACTCTTGCCACCTAACCCCCTGGAGTCCATAGCAGAACCTTGACGTACTGCAAAGAGGAGTAGTTTACAACCGGCTGGACATCGACATTTTCTTCTAAAGAGCCTGGTGGAATCGAAGCGTTCGTCACCTTGCCCACAGGTATACCAGCAGGAAAGATCTCGCCCTGAAGACCCGACGTCGTCAACACTTGGTTTTTCGTAAAAGTCGTACCTGGATTGACGTAAAGTAGTTTCATCGGCAGTCCCGGCCCCTGCCCCTGCGCAAGAGCTGCAGTACCACTTGGTGATATCCGTACTCCTGCAGAAAAACTCGGGTCGGTGAGCATCAACACGGTTGCACTATTGCCTGCCACTTCAACGACGCGACCAGCAAGACCTGCCCCGCTAACAACCGGATCACCTAATTTAATTCCTACCGACGAACCTTTATTTATCTCAAAACTTAACTGGACGTTTGATGGCGTGAAGTTGATCACCTGTGCATCAACGCTTGGAAGAGATAAGGCAAAGCTAAGGTGGTTGAGAGCAAGGATATTGGAAAGCTCGTTCTTCAGAGACCCATAACTGTAGGACTCACCTTTGAGACCCTGTATCTCCTTTTCAAGTTCTGAGTTCTTTTTTTTTATAGACGAGTACTCAAATGCACCACTAAAGAAGTTCGCTACTGGGTCAATCGCCGAGTTAAGAGAGTCGCGAAGAGGAGATACAACCTGCCTCACGTCTCCTTTTACGGAGACAAAACTCAGCGTACCTCCTCCTCGAAAGTTCAGTGTAAGTAGTGTGAGGGAGACAAGCATCGTCAGCAGAACCGTGATACGAGGTCGCTCAAACAATCTCCCCAATTACAGAGTTCCTACCTATCTACGTGAAGAAGCCGAGATCAGTACCTGTCGGAGAGCTTCGAACTCCTCAAGGCATTGGCCAGAACCTATCGCTACACAGTTAAGAGGATTCTCGGCTACGACTATCGGCATCGAAGTTTCATCATGAATTCTTTCAACAAGACCCGCTAACAGTGCCCCTCCACCTGTAAGAACTATGCCCTGTTCCATGATGTCAGCAGACAACTCTGGAGGGGTAGCATCCAATGTATCTTTGACAGCATCTACTATCGAATTAATCGGTTCTTCAATCGCTCGTCGAATCTCGTCGGTTGAGATCAGAATCGTCTTTGGAAGACCCGTCACTAAGTCTCTTCCACGAATCTCAGCCTGAAGCTCTTCGGGAAGTTTGAACGCCGAACCAAGAGTCATCTTGATCTCTTCTGCCGTCCTTTCTCCGAGTGCGAGGTTGTACTCCTTTTTTACGTAAGCGATAATCGCTTCGTCGAGTTCGTCTCCTCCAATTCGGATAGACTTTGAAGTCACTATTCCACCTAACGAAATTACAGCTACTTCAGTAGTTCCCCCGCCTATATCCACGACCATGTTCCCTGAAGGCTCATGGATGGGGAGGCCTGCACCAATCGCTGCAGCCATAGGTTCTTCTATAATATAGGCTGGCTTCCTAGCTCCAGCGTACTCAGCTGCCTCCTGAACGGCCCGCTGCTCAACACCGGTGATACCACTTGGAACACAGATAATCATACGTGGCTTGGAGAACCTAGACTGATGAACTTTCCCTATGAAGTATCGCAACATCTTTTCGCAGATCTCAAAGTCCGCTATCACTCCATCTTTTAGCGGTCGAATCGCCTGGATGTTAGATGGAGTACGACCTATCATTCGTTTAGCTTCAGCTCCAACTGCAAGTGGTCGACCATCTCGAGTGTCAATAGCAACCACCGACGGCTCATTTAGAACTATACCTTTACCCCTTACATACACCAAAGTGTTAGCTGTACCTAGGTCTACAGCCATATCTCTACCTAGGAAAGTTCCGAATCCTTTTGCCATCTTTAACCTCCATTCGCCTTCGGCCGGACTAGGGCCTAAAGCAGCTATGCCTCCAAGTTTGGAAAGAACAGCTTGATTTCACGTTGTGCAGCCATCAGAGAATCTGAACCGTGCACCAAATTTTCACTTACCATAGTAGCCAGATCTCCCCGGATCGTACCAGGATTTGCATTAGAAGGATCTGTAGCGCCCATAATTCCTCTCACGATCTTAATGACTTCACCCTCGCCAGCTACCACGACAAGAACCGACGGTCCAGAGGTTATGAAGGCCACAAGATCATCGAAAAATCCTTTCGATGAATGCTCAACATAGTGTTCTTTAGCTTCATCCTCGGCTATCGTCCTTTGCTCAAGCGCAAGAAACCTTAGACCTTTGCTTTCGAGGCGTCCAAGGATCTCCCCTACCAGTCCTCTGCGAACCGCGTCTGGCTTACATATAAATAAGGTTTTTTCCATACAGTGGAAGAAGGCTAGTCGCTAAAGTACAAAACACAAGCCTGTAGGCGCTCACCCTTTTAGCAAATCTTTTACTTTCCCAACAAGCCTATGACTTCCCGTTACAACCAGAACTTGATCGTCCCGAAGTCGTTCTAAATACTCGAAGAGACCTTCGTCAATGTTTGAGAGTAACTCACTTTTCACACCTAGCCGAGAAGCGGCCTCTGCAACCAATACCGGGTCTACTTGAACACAGTCTTGCAGGTCAACAGAGACTAGTAGATCTATATCGTTAGTTCCCAAAGCTCTGATGAACTCATAAGGGTCTCTTTTGTGAGTTAGCGAAACAAGAACAACGTGTCCTTTAAGTAAAGGAAGTTCTTCAGCTAAAGCCCTACGAAGCTCCCGAGCTGAACTATCGTTATGTGCAACGTCTAACACTACAAGTTTCTTAGCATCCATAGCGACTACTTCAAACCGCCCAGGTAACTCTAACGTGGCAAAAGAAGTTTCTAGTATTTCCTTAGAGATCGGGCCCATCTTCAACTCTTCCACAGCCGCAATCGCAAGAGCGGCGTTATCCAATTGATGCTTTCCTCTCAGCGATACAAAGAGTTCATCGTAGCGGGCATAGGGGGTGCGTAGATCAAACATCCAACCTCCAACACCTTGTCGAAGGTTAGAGACTTCAATCTCTGACCCTAATCGTAACGACCCTTTGTGGTCTCGTTGCAAGATCACTTCCGCAAGTTCATTTGAGATCTTCCCCATGACTAGAGTAGACTTTCCCTTGACGATACCTGATTTAGCCCGAGCGATATCGACCTCAGTTGGCCCGAGCTGCTCTAGATGGTCGAGACCAATTGACGTTATAACAGCCACTTCTGCATCTAAGACGTTAGTGGCATCCCACGTTCCTCCCATACCAACTTCAACCACCGCGACCTCAACACCTTCAAGTGCAAAGAGAGAAAATGCAGCAGCAGTGAGAGCTTCGAAATAACTTAGGTCTAGTATCCCAAACGCTTGTGCAATCTCGGAGAGCAGCAACAACTCCTCGTTTAGCCTTTCAGCATCAACCTGCACACCGTTTATCCGAATACGTTCCGTTATACTACCAAGGTCCGGTGAGGTGAATAAACCGACGCTTACACCCGCCACAGTCAACACATGCGACGCCGTTGATGCTACCGTAGTCTTTCCGTTGGTGCCAGTAATGTGTATCGCTTTAAAAGCCGTCTGAGGATCCCCAATGCTATATAGCACTCTAGTGATAGCCTCTAAGTTGGGGGTTCTGTCTCTATTGCTCTCAAAGTTGTGAAGAGATCGAAGCCAGTCATAACCTCTTCCTTTTAACAGCTCACGACTCACAGAACGATCTTGTCGCTTGATCTCGCCAACTACTATGAAGCGACACGTCGTGAACGATCGGGACGATTAGGTTCAGGAATCCGGGAAACCAAGGTTGGGGCAACGTGTTCAAGCACCACCCTACGGTCAATAACACACCGTCCAACGTCCTCTCTCGAAGGTAGATCGTACATTACATCTAGTAGAACCTCTTCCACAATTGCACGAAGACCTCGGGCTCCAGTGCCTCTGAGAAGAGCCTGTTCCGCCACGGCCTCGATGGCATCTTCTGTGTATTCGAGCTCGATCCCATCAAGTTCAAATATCTTTTGGAACTGCTTAATAAGCGCATTTTTGGGCTCCACAAGGATCTTCATAAGAGCAGTCTTGTCGAGATTAGAGATCGCACCCACGACGGGCAATCTACCTATAAACTCCGGCAAGAGCCCAAACCTCAATAGATCCTCAGGTAGTACTCTTTTTAAAACTTGCGCCTCTTGATAACCTTGACTAAAGGGTTGAGACTTAAACCCCAACGCTTTTTTACCCACTCTGGACTCGATTATCTCATCCAAGCCAACAAACGCTCCTCCACAGATGAACAAAACGTTTGTCGTATCGATTTGGATAAACTCTTGGTGTGGATGCTTGCGTCCGCCTTGAGGAGGGACAGAAGCCACCGTTCCCTCAAGTATCTTCAGTAGAGCCTGCTGTACTCCTTCACCTGAAACATCCCTAGTAATTGATGGATTCTCACTCTTCTTAGCGATCTTATCGATCTCATCAATATAGATAATTCCCGTCTCAGCCTTCTTCACATCGAAGTCAGCAGCTTGAATCAGTTTCAAAAGGATATTTTCAACATCCTCACCAACGTAACCAGCCTCAGTGAGAGCGGTAGCGTCAGCGATCGCAGATCGGACATTCAACATCCTTGCAAGGGTCTGCGCCAACAAGGTTTTCCCACAGCCAGTCGGTCCAAGAAGCAAAATGTTTGACTTACCAAGTTCGACATCATGATTCTTTAGTCCGCCGTTTTGGACTCTTTTATAGTGATTATAGACAGCAACTGAAAGTATCTTCTTTGCGTCGTCTTGACCGACGACATAGCCGTCTAAGAACTCAAAGATCTCTTTAGGCTTAGGGAGTTTGTCAAACTTTACCTCGCTGGGTTCAACGGTCTCCTCGTCAATTATGTCGTTACAAAGTTCTATACATTTGTCACATATATAGACGCCTGGCCCAGCTATTAGCTTCCTCACCTGTTTCTGCGACATTCCGCAAAAACTACACTTTACAACCTCTTGACCCTCACCGAACTTTGCCATCTAGACCCCTGACTCTTCGTGTACCAAGAACGCTAGAGCGTCTCGTCGGAAAACATAGGGAGGATAGATCGTACATTGTGTCTTGGACTTCAAAGACTCAAACATCGACTCAAAACCTCCATAAGGTCGACTATATCGACAATTACAAAGATGGAACACTCACTTTAGAAAATCTCCACAATAGTTAATACACTTACTCATTGATCGTAGGAGTCTAGACCACTCCACTACTCAGCAGAGCGTCCCGAGAAGAGATCACCTCGTCAACGATTCCATATTCCACCGCTTCAGCTGCCTCTAAAATGAAGTCCCTATCTGTGTCTTTCGCAATTCGATCAATCGGTTGCCCGGTATCATCGGAGAGCATCTCGTTCAACAGATCCCTCATTCTCATGATCTCTTTGGCTTGAATCTCGATATCGGTCGCTTGTCCACCTACCCCACCATAGGGTTGATGCAAGAGAACTCTTGCATGGGGAAGTGCGAAACGTTTACCCTTTGTACCTGCTGCAAGGAGAACTGCCGCTGCAGAAGCGGCTTGTCCAAGACAAAACGTTGAGACATCGGGCTTTATATACTTCATCGTATCATAGATCGCAAATAGGCTCGTAATCTCTCCACCCGGCGAGTTTATGTAGATACTGATGTCTTTTTCCGTGTCTTCGTACTCCAAAAATATCAACTGAGCGCAGACCAAGTTCGCAACCGTCGAGTCGATCGGCGTCCCAAGGATTATCACTCGCTCACGTAAAAGACGGGAGTAAAGATCATAGGCTCTCTCTCCTCTTGAACTTGATTCGATCACGGTCGGCATATACACGTTGTAACTCTCAGACCTTATCACTTAGCTAGCCCATCCCTTCAACTGCATCTACTAGTACTTGATTCTAAGGTACTTTCATCAACTATTTGGATCTGAATCATGTAGAACTTCTGTGGGGTTACTCAAAGAGTCATCGATCGCGTCACTTTCACCTTGAGGCTTCTCTTCTTCATTTGAAAGTTCTCTAGCAGTCTCAGGGTCAATCTCGCTAAGATCCACAACCTCACCATCGGTGTTTTTGATAGTCGCCTTCTGCAACAATGCTTTGAAGGCCTTTTCCTTCAGGAGTTCAGCTCTAGCATCAAGTCGTTCAAGCTCTCTGTCTTCTTCAGACTGAAGCTCAGCCCCTCGACCCTCTCGTTTTTTCAAATACTCGTCGATCTCGTCTTCTTCTACCTCTAAAGCATCCGCATAAGCTACAGCTCGCAGTGCCAGGTCAAAAAGAATGTTGCGATTGGCCGCGCCGTATATTTCGATCAGTAGATCTTCTTCGCTTTGATTAGTGAGTTCAAAGTACCTCCTCAACGACAGACCCTGGCTTTCCAGCTGATGACTGAACCTATGAAGCTGGGAATCCACCTCAGACCTTAGGAGCGCCTGGGGAATATCGTTTGGCTCTACGAGCTCCAAAAGTGAATCGATCAAAATGGATCGATACATCGTCCTGGCTCTGGCGAGGCGCGTCTTCGATAGCTCTGAACGTATGTCGTCTCTCAACTCGGAGAGAGTCTCGAACTCGCTAATCTCAGCGGCAAGTTCATCTGTAAGCTCCGGAAGCTCCATCTCCTTAACGGACTTAATGGAAACTTTCATGACCACCTGACCCAAAGCATCGTCCTTCGGGTCGCTGTTCTCGGAGTCTTCTTCTACGGAGTCTTCTTCTACGGAGTCTTCTTCTACGGAGTCTTCTTCTACGGAGTCTTCTTCTACGGAGTCTTCTTCTACGGAGTCTTCTTCTACGGAGTCTTCTTCGGGTGTTATCTCAACTACGTCTCCTGCGACTTTCCCCAGCACTGCATCTTCAATTTCAGGATCAACTTGATCACGTCCGATACGGAAGGTCAAGTCACGCACGCTTTCAGACTCATCCTCGACACCGTTTATAAACACAGCCAGGTCGGCGGTTACGGTGTCACCTTGTTCGATCGGTCGTTCTACTTCTTTGAGCTGACCCACTTGTTCTGCAAGGACATTAAGATAATCATCGACGTCACTATCGGTAACGTTGTGGCGTTCAATCTCAATCTCGATTGAGTCATAGCCATCTACGCTAACTACGGGCCTAACCTCAACCGCGAGCAAGACCTGTACGTCTCCGCTCTCCTCTCCAGCTACGATCTCCATACCTGGAGCTGCGATAGCATCGACTCCATTATCCAACAGAGCCCTCTTATAGTAAGCTTCCATTGCATCGTCAATGGCCTGTTGGCGCAGGGCTTTTTGGCCGATACGAGCTTCTAGCACCTTTCTCGGTGCCTTGCCAGGGCGGAATCCAGGAATTCTCGCTTGGCGGCCAATATTTCTTATAGCTTGGTCCACAAAGTGCGTAAGCTCATCCTCCCGGATGTCTATAGTCAGCTGGACCTTATTTTTTTCATCTGTATTTTGGGCACTTGAGCGCATAGCGAAGTAAGCTTACCCCCTCTTTTGTACTCATACAGACATTCCGCAACAACATATCCCCTTTTAGCAACTCACAAGGTCAACTTCTGAACTCCGCTTCATACAATCGACCTCCCCGCCCCATCAGAGTCACCATGTGTTTTTGCGCAACTTCCACTGTTAAGTTAACTTAGTAGTTCAGCCTAACAGAACTAGAACAGAGCCTCCAAAGAGTTTAAACTTGAGTTAAAAACTGAAGCTAAATTCCCGTATAGGTCCATAACTTATGCGCCTAGGAACACTTAGGGAGCTGCTGAGTTATCGCTACTAGAATCCGAGTGAGTTAACCGCTGAGAGTGATGCGTAGCCTTGACCATGGGGCACCACTTCGAGCACGGTTGTTCGACAGCCGGTCATGCCTTTCTGCGACAGACGAGTTCTCCTTTGCCTATAGGAACCACGAGGGTATCGACGCGCTCATCCTCGAAAGCCGTTTGTAACATGGGACGTAACGTCTCCTCGTGGTTGATCGCATTGTCCGCTATCAACATGCCGCCTGGGACGAGCAACGGTACAACAACGTCGTAACAGGCCCCATATATCTCCTTCTCGGCATCGAGGAAGCAGAACGCGACCCGATCCAACTCATCTACATGGTCGAAGAAGTCGCCTTCGACAAGCCTCACTAGGTCGTTGACGTCAGCTCGCAAGAAGGTGTCGCGAGCGAGGACTGCTTTCTCAGGTAGCACCTCGAAGGTTGTAAGTGTACGCCCAGTCGCCCGACATGCAAGCGACAGCCAGAGCGCCGAGTAGCCACCACTCGTTCCGATTTCAATAAATGTGCCCTCTGGAGCAGAGGCCGCCAATAGTGCTAGAAACCTCCCGGTCTCTGCGGGTATTTGGCGAAGTCTATCAAGTCGAGCAGTACCGTCGACTCGATCAATCCCGTCACGTCGTTCAAGATCACGCATACACTCAAGCATGTCGACTGAGATGTCGTGGAACATCAGGACCTCCATGGACATGTACTATTATAGAAGTAATCTCACAGTCAATGCATTTGTCTAATCGTGGACGATAATCGAGTATCTGTAGACCGATGGGCACTAAATCCCAATCCTCACGTGAGAAACTACAGCTATCTAATGGTTGTAAACAGCCTACCCATAGGCTATGTAAAGTTCCTCCGTAAAATTCGATGCTTCGTAGTGTCTGATAAGTGAGTCGATCTAACTCTGCTCTAGAAAGGTAGATATCTCCAAAGATAGACACAGTTCCACAGACACTGTGGCCATTTACGCAACTCTAGGCCCGTAACCAAGGAGGCGTGACCCACACAGCCTCGACGAGCCGAAGTCAGACTCATCATGTCTTATACCGCTTTCACGATCTGTTCCAAAGGCAGTAACCTTACCGACATGCTCACCGCTACTTCAAGTAGGGTAACTAGCGGGCGTACTTCAGTTCTGCACGGTCACTTCATCCACTCCGATAGATCGAGGTCCGCTGAGGTTAGTAAACGGATCTCCAGCGATGGGGCAAGATCCAACACGAGAGTTCAAATGCGAGACACGAGAGCGGGTGACGGGAATCGAACCCGCATGTCCAGCTTGGAAGGCTGGTGTTCTACCATTGAACTACACCCGCATGCGAAAGCGAAGTCGGGAAGGCGGGGCTCGAACCCGCGACCCCCTGCTCCCAAAGCAGGTACGCTACCACTGCGCCACTTCCCGCAAACTTCGACTTCACTACTTTAGTAGATTTTCATCTCGATCTAGCCTCTTAGCTAGATCCCGCCAAGTTCTTTTTCTGCTTGAATCGAAGATAGAAAAAAGCTACGATCCCAACCAAGACTAACAGAGCGACCAAGTAACCGAAGTCTTGCACCACCTTCACAACGCTGTTGTAGTTAGCTCCTAACTCATAACCGGCCACCGCTAAAGCTAAATCGAAAGGTATCGAGCCTAGAAGTGTGTATAGACCAAAGCGCGCAAGGTTCATCTCACTTGCACCTGCGGGGATTGAAATAAAAGTTCTTACCACAGGAAGAAGACGTCCTACAAAGACCGCGAGCTCTCCCCGTCGTTCAAACCAACGTTCAGCACGATCAAGATCTTCTTCCTTCATCAAAAAGTATCTTCCAAAGGAGATAATCACAGCCCGACCCACATAGCGGCCAATTATCCACGCTATGAAGCTTCCAACTACATTTCCCAGCACTCCAGCGGCTATCACCTCTGTCAAGTTTAAGTGACCATGAATCGCCAAAAATCCGCCAAAAGTCATTATCAACTCTGAAGGAACAGGTATCGCGGCTGACTCCAGTACCATTAGCACAAAGATAGCCACTACTCCGTACGATGAGATTAAATGTTGCACGCACCTAGAGTAGCCAAGTTTGAACAGATGCGCCATTAAAACACGAAAAGTCTAAGGCTAAACACAGAAACCTTGGCTCCCGACCCTTCAACCACTCTATAAAAAGTCAACGTTTTTGAGTTCTATCAACTCCAGCCAAAGAACACTAGAGTCGCAGAACACTCCAAATATGGAACGCTCGGTAAGGTCAAACGTCATATCCGCTAAATTGACACTAGATGAAACCCACGTTTGCACAAGCTTCGGCGTCTTTGACTCCATGCGTCCCTTTCCAGCACTTAATAACAAAAGACCTGACTGAGATTCCGCTTTTCGAACTCAGCGACAGAGCCAATCACAAAGATGCTCTTCTGGTACTTCACGCAACAGGCTTCTCTGGATGTACCTATCGGGCGTTAGCTAGCCATCTTTCTAACAGATGGGACGTCTTCGCTATCGATTTTCGCGGTCATGGTCGCTCAAAGAAGCGCTCTGACGAAACCTTTCACTGGGTTAACTTTGCAAAAGATGTTGACGCCGCGACAAAATATATAAAACGTCTTGGGTACGATAAGATCTCTGTCTTTGGGCACTCTATGGGTGCAGCAGCAGCCATTCTTTCTCTTGAACTAGGAGACCAAGACATAGATAAAGCATTCCTTTTCGAGCCGATAATATTCAAAGAGCCCGAGGACTCGGCACCGAACCTTGACAATCCACTTGCCAAACTCGCCCTAAGACGTAGATCTTCCTTCGACTCCTACGAGGCGGCGTACGATAACTTTACGCACAAGGAGCCTATCTGTCGATTTCTTAGCACAGTAGTCATAGACTACCTTCTCAGCGCGTTCAAGTTGGCTCCCGATGGTACAGTGAGTCTTTCATGCACAAAGGAAGACGAGTCCCTCATCTATGCTTTTGGAGGCTCTCACGGTGCATATCACACCTTAGATAGAATCAGCAACGATGTGACGATCTTATTTGGCGCCGATACGGATACGTTCGATCGAACTCACTTTATCGATCTTGCAAGGCGACTACCCAAGGGCACTTATCAAGAACTTAAAGATACCGGGCACTTTGCCCCAATGACACATCCTGAGATGCTCGCCAATACCATGATCAAAGCAGACCACACTAATCACCACCCATGAATCTTACAGAAGTACTTAGAAAATGCAAAGTAAAGTTCGCACGTCACTCAGCACATGCAGCCTTAACTTCGGCTACATTTAACGTTAGAACAAGCTGATAGACACATTAGGACGCGCTGAATAGGATATGCCACTACCGATACCAGGATCGCTAACCCCAACCAAAGTGACAACGTTTCGGGAGTGTGCCTTCGCTTTTAGACTCGCCGTCATCGATAAAGTTCCCCAGCCGTCAAACATTTGGACTGTAAGAGGATCGATTGCACATCGGGTTCTAGATCGACTTTACTTTGACGTTGCCAAAGGGAAGCGCTCCGAGAGCATCGCTCGAGAGATATTCGAGACGGTGTACCAAATTTATCTGGCACAAGAACCGTACTCTTTACTGATTCAATCCATGACAGAAGAGGGTCTCAGCAGCTACAAAGAGTCGATCTGGAAGATGATCGTAGCCGATTTTTACATGGAAGACCCCAACGAGGTTCAAGTAATCGGAACTGAAATCATGCTTGAAACCGAGATAGATGGAGTAAAACTCAGGGGTATTATCGACCGTCTAGATCTAAATTCAGATGGATCACTCACAGTCGTGGACTACAAAACTGGACGTATACCCTCCGCAATAAAAGAGCAAGAGAAACTGATGGGAGTCCACTTCTACGCCTACCTTTGCGAGAGCGTTTTGGGATCAAGACCCCGTTCGGTACAACTCCTTTACCTAAAGGAAAAGACGACCATCGAGTCATACCCAACAGAGAGATCAACGCGAGCGCTTCGGGTCAAGGCTGGCGCTATTTGGAAAGCAGTGGTATATGCATGCGAAAACGATAACTTTAGGCCTCGGCCTTCACACCTGTGCGGGTACTGCCACTACTCTTTCATGTGTCCAGCCAACAACCCATGCACAGACAGAGAAAATATTCAACCAATCGCTCCTACTACTTATCTGGCGCGCTAGGTTCCTTGTAAGTGCTAAAAGATCTCTCCAACTCTCAAAGTCCAACCATCTTAGACCTAGTCGAGCGTTTCGATAAAAAGTTTGACTCCCTGTTCGCTCCACTTCGGAAAAGTACGGTAGCCAACCGTACGTTTTACTCAGCATCCGCTCTAGCCGACCACTCGATACTTTGGTTTATCATTGCTCTCACACTGTATCTGACGAGACCCGCCTTGAGAAAGCAGTCGCTGCGCGCTGCATTTATCCTGCTCGCCGAGTCGGGAGTGGTAAACGTAGTAGTCAAGACGTTGTTTCGGCGGCAAAGGCCGCTGCACGAGGGAGAACGTCCACTACCGCTCAGACAGCCATTGACCTCATCGTTCCCGTCCGGTCATGCTACGGCCGCAACCTGTGCAGCAGTTCTCTTCCAAGACATAGATCATCTAAAGTGGCCGATACGAGTAACAGCCACCGTTGTCATAGTGTCTAGAATACACGTGAAGATTCACCACGCCTCTGACGTTATCGCTGGCGTTGGCTTTGGCTGGCTCTTCGCTCGAACATCGAAGAAAATACTATCGAGACTCTTTGGAGCGTAACTTGGAAGAACCCATATATGCAGCTGGTGGAGTTATACTTCGCCAAAACAACGACACTGTGGAAGTACTACTAATTCATCGACCAAAATACGACGACTGGAGCTTTCCTAAAGGAAAATCGGAACCTGGCGAGACACCCTTAGTCACCGCCCTCAGGGAAGTTGAGGAAGAAAGTTCGATAACTGCCGTGCCACTGCATGAACTTGCCACGGTAGGGTACAACACGCCGATAGCAGCTGTTGACAAGTTAGTCACTTACTTCGTCATGACCCCCGACAGTGAATCTTCTTTCAAAAAAAACGAAGAGGTCGACGAAGTGCAGTGGATCCCAGTTGGATACGCTTCAGAAAAGCTCTCTTACAGCGATGACATCGATCTTTTACTCAAAGCAATCGACCTAACAAAAGACAGGCAGCTGACCCTTTTCAAGACAGAGACTTAAGTTGTTGAAATATACTTTGCAAAAGTAGCGTTTACTAGACTATGAAATTTGGAGTCAACTGGGACTATCGATGTCCATTCGCACGGAATATACACGAGCACTTAGTAGCAGCTCTGAAAGACGGGGCGCCTTGGGACGTAGCGTTTATTCCTTTTTCCTTGAGCCAAGTCCACCTCGAAGAAGACGAGCCTCCCGTTTGGGAGGATCCAACTAAAACAAAGGATCTCAGCGCTATAGCGGCTGGACTGATCATTAATCGAGACTTTAAGGACGTTTTCTATGACGTTCACGTAGATCTGTTTTCTTTGAGGCACGACCAGGCCAAAGATATAACTGACTGGAGCGTAGTATCGAAAGTACTTCAACACTACGGAGTAGACCCAAAGGTTATCAAAGAGGAGATTGACGAAGGGGATATAATTAAGGTATTCCGATCAAAACACGAAGAGTCAGTCGAGAAGTATCAAGTTTTTGGCGTACCTACTTTCTTCTTAAATGACACAGCCACCTTCGCAAGGGTAATGACGAGACCAAAAGGCGACGCCAAGTTGGCAAGAGACACCATTGAGTTCGTACTAGACACCGTCGTCAACCACGCTGATTTCAACGAGATCAAACATACTCAGATCTCAAGGTAGCTATCCAGATTGCACAACATTTGAGCTAGAGCCAAGAGTAGATCTCTGAGTTAAAGTGAGAAGCTAACGAAGCTGCTTCCCTCGTAGGAGTACACCTAGAGAATCTATAGAGATAGATGACGCCGAGAGTATAAACCGACCTTTGAGGGCAATCAGTACCAAAACGAGGAGTTGGTAGTGGTCCTCAACAAGGTGAGGTGTTCATAAAGTGAAGATAGAGAACAAGGTTATAGTCGTAACTGGGGGTGCGTCTGGAATAGGACTTGCGCTCACTAAAGCATTTCTCGCCAGGGATACAAAAGCAGTATATGCACTCGATATCGACGAGGGAAAGCTCCAGAGTCTAAGGGCTTGGGGAACAGAACTCAGAGGCAAATTCGCAGGTATACGTGTCGACGTGACCGACGAGTCGAGCTATCGATCCGCTCTAAATGAGATAGAAGAATCTGAAGGTAGTGTCGATATCTTATGCTCGAACGCGGGTATCGCACGTTCAGGCGGAGTTGAAACTCCGAATCAACTCTGGAACGAGTCGTTTCAAGTCAATGTCATGGCTCACGTATACGGATCAAGAGCCGTATTGAATGGAATGATCGAAAAGGGAGAAGGGTACCTCGTTTATACTGCATCTGCCGCCGGACTCCTCACCAACCTTGGCGCAGCACCCTATAGCGTCACCAAACACGCTGCTGTCGCCTTAGCTGAATGGATGGCTATTACCTACGGACCCTTGGGGATCCGAGTCTCTTGTCTAGCTCCTCAAGGCGTCAATACACAGATGCTGTTTCCAGAGGAGCCGGGTACAACTACCAGCAAAGAAAGCATCTCCCAAACAGCGGTATTGGCATTTGGGGAAGTCCTAGAACCAGAGTTCGTAGCTGCCAGAGTGCTCGAAGGTATCGAAAAGGAAGAGTTTCTTATCTTACCCCACCCACAAGTCCGCAAATACTTAGCGAACAAGGTTACAGACTACGACCGCTGGATACGCACCATGAGTAAAGTAAACCGTGCGCTAAGCTCCTAAATCTCAATCAAGATCGCGACACCTGTTTATTCTCAAGATCCCCACATCTCTTTACACTTATTTATATGAAACACGTGTAAAGAGATATGGAGTTACTTACAAACCACGGTCCGATACGAGTTCACCCTTACCCTTACTTTCTACGACACCAAAGCGGGATCGAGACCTCTTGGACGGCGATAACGAGTTAGAGAGACCCACGACCTGCCCGTCCTGACCTTGTAATGAACCTCTATCGTTTCCACTAGATGTAAACCTAGTAACAAGTTGACTGAGCTCAGAGGCAATTTTATCAAGTTCATCTACAGACTGTTTTGTGGACTCAACCTTCTTCTTGGATTCGTGAGCAGTCTCGACCACCTGCGAGATATGACCAACAGCGTCAGATGAACCTTGGGCAGCTTCAGCTGCCACGCGACCGATCTCATTTGTAGTTACCGACTGCTCCTCCACCGCCGAAGCGATCGAAGACTGCAGGTCACTGATCTCACGAATAACGTCAGAGATCTGGCTTATGGCATCAACGACCTGTTGGGTATCGGCCTGTATCGTCTCCATACGTTTTGCAATATCCTCTGTAGCGACAGCAGTATCCTTAGCCAGGTCTTTCACCTCTGAAGCAACAACTGCAAATCCCCTACCTGCATCCCCTGCCCTTGCCGCCTCGATTGCAGCATTCAACGCTAAAAGATTGGTCTGCTCTGCGATGTCGTTGATGGTCTTTACCACCTCACCGACTTCATTCGAAGAATCCCCAAGTCTCTTTACCGTTTCGGAAGCAACCGATGCCACACCAACCGCTGAGCTGGCTACTCGCGCCGCCTTCGATGCCGAAGATGCTATCTCGGTAATTGCTACGCGCATCTCGTCAGTCGCCTCTGAGACTGCAGCCGCGTTTGATAAGATCTGGTCAGCGCTTGCGGACACCTGTTCGGCTCGGCTCGCAGTCTCATCAGAGACGTTTGAAAGGCTCTCCGACAGCTCTTTCAGTCCATCAGCGGTTACCTCTAGCACCTGCACAGAAGAGGCCACCTGGCCCATAGCCGCCATTAACCGACGCCTAAAGCCGTTGAAGCTCTTCGCGATCTGTCCAAACTCATCTTTCGAGTCCTCAGGGAGCTCTGAATTTATATCAGCCGACCCGTCTGCAAGCTGCGCAAGCTTTTTATCCAGTGCTAAGAGCGGAGTCATAAAGAAACGCCTGAAGAGGAAAAACAACGCAGTAACCATCGCAAGGTCAGCAACAGCCATAGCCACGGCAACAGATTCCATAGAGCTTTGCAAGGAACTAATAGAGCTTAGTTGTGCGTTCGATACCTTGACGGTAAGTGACTGAAGTTTTCCCAAGGCGACCATGATGTCATTAGAGGGTTGCAAATTGCCAACGGTTTGGATATAGGCAGCCTTCGCAATATTATGGCTCGCAATCGCCTGATTCACCTGGGAAGCGTAGTTTGAGTAGGAGAGAAAGTCACTCTCAACCCTGCTTAGCAAAGAAGATGACCCTGGCTCATAAGCTTCAAGTCTCTTAGAGGAGGCTATAAGTGACCCAAGCTGGGATTTTGCCTGCAACGCTTGTGCGTAAGTCTGTGATATCAACGATGTCTTGTTGGGGTACACAGACGCTACCAACACGTACATATTCATCTGATCGTCAAAGGTATAAAACGCAGTAACCATCCTAAGTGTATTTACATTTGCGTTATAGTAGACGTTTTGGTAGTTGCTCACCGCATTGCGAGAACTACTAGCACGAGAAAAGACCGCTGTTGATAACACGACCGCTAGAAGCGCTACAGCTCCCAGACCTATACTAACTTTCTTCAAAACTGTCATCTCATCCCACTCCTAGATCAAGTCGATGGAGATATCGTCGGATCGGAGACGGTTCGACTTAATAAGAAATTGACTTGAGTCTCGAAAGACTCTGAAGTACGATATCTAGAGCAGCGCTTGAAGCGTCCTTAAACTACGCCAAGAACCAACTACTCAAACTGGGTTCGAACCTGTTCCGCCCATGACTCTGGCGAAAGATCAATCATTGCTTCAAGGCCAAGTCTCTCAAAGTATGTTGAATCGCTACGGTAGAACGCTTGTAGAGGGGATCTTGATACGACTCTAATATTTACTCTGTACCCCAGCTGCGCACCACTACTTCCACCACCTTGCAACGAGAAGTTAAAGGCCGAG
>JAJYGI010000083.1 GCA_021790735.1 Actinomycetes bacterium
GCAGACCTTTTGCGTAAGATTTCCGAGCACAGAAAGAGTGCACACGGTCAGCTTTGGAATCAGATACGAGCCATAGACACCGAAGTTAGGCTTGAAAAGTTGAACTACGTTTCATGGCAAAAGGCCCTCTCACGTAGCGTCAGAGACAAAACACCAGGACTGTTCGTAGGGATCGGGAACCGCGAGGCTGAAAGTGCTGGTGGCACCCTTTTTGAGTTCAGTACCTACACCGCTTTGTCTCAGAGTTGCATATGTGCAAGCGCGCCGAGAAGCGGCTCTCGGAAAGGACTCATTGCCGCACCTGTGGCGTTGTGGCCCAAAGAGACCGCTTCTCAGCATTCCTCGGTCTCTACGTCTACCGTCAGGTGGATACCGAGACTGGGAACGTACAAGACCTGCTCGACGTGGAGGGAGCCAAAGTGGGTTTCCTTCACCGTCACGACATCGGTGGTCACCCGGCGTCGGGCAGTATAAAACCGCAAGGATCACAGCCGAGAAGCGGCTCCCATTCCCGTGCAGTGTCGTGCCGCAAAGCCATGCTTTGCCTTGGTGGCGACAGAATGGTTCGGGGGAAACCTGCACAACCTGTGCCTACGGTTCAGTTAGAAGCGGTGAAGGCCGGAGCGGTATGAGAGACAGCACAGGCGAGGCAGGAATACCCGTCCGTAAGGGCGGGGAGGATGTCAACGTTGCTTACTTAGGTCCACGTGGTACTTTTACTGAAGAGGCATTGTTTCAGCTCCCTGAGTTTAAAGATACTCAGCTGGTACCACTTGGTAGCTTTCGGGAGGTCCTCGAGTGTACAGAGTCAGGACTATACACCTACGGCTTTCTCCCGATTGAAAACTCTATTGAAGGAACGGTGTTGGCGACGTTAGATCCTATGATCTTCGAAAATACACTTTTAATTCAAAAAGAGGTAGTTCTCAACATACATCAGAACTTGCTAGCATTGCCGATAGCAGATAAGTCTGAGATTAGAACCATTATCTCCTATCCACACGCTACTGCCCAGTGTCATTCTTACATTAAAAAGAACTTCCCTGGAGTAGAGGTTAGAGCTTCGGACTCGACAGCACGCGCTGCCCAGATGGTAAGAGAGATGGAGGACCCTAGCGTTGCCGCAATTGGACCCTCGATAGCGGCTCAAATCTATGATTTGAAAATATTAGAGAACTGGATCGAGGATTTTTCCAATAACAAAACCCGATTTGTTCTGTTTGGACAAAAAGGTATACCTGCTGCGACAGGTCAGGACAAAACATCTATCGTGTGCTTTCAGTTAGCTGACCAGCCTGGATCTCTCTTGCACATCCTAGACCACTTTGCTAAACGGTCGATAAACCTCACAAAGCTTGAGTCACGTCCTACCAAAGTAGTTATGGGGGAGTACTGTTTCATTATTGATCTTGAAGGCCATGTGTCTGATCAAGAAGTAGGGGAGTGTCTTGAAGAGATATCTGACTCGGGCGCAACCGTGAAACTATTGGGTTCTTATCCACAGGCGCGGTCGCTGAACAAAGAGGAAGTACGAGAAGCATCTGCTGAGACCTTGGGGCACGTTGGAAAAGGGTGGATTCGGGAGCTCTTAGATCCGCTAGGCTAGGTTAGCGATCCTTTGGAGGGGTGGCAGAGCGGACAAATGCGACGGTCTTGAAAACCGTTGGGCCACAAGCCCCGTGGGTTCGAATCCCACCCCCTCCGCTCACTTAATGTCACGAACTTATCCAATTGAGACTCGAGGCTCTTTGGGAAAGCAGTTTTTATTGTTTGTGTAAAGATAAACGAGCATGGATTTGACTCCATGCTCGTTTATGTCTTTGATGTTCAGATGACTTTAGGCTGAGACTAACTCGTCCTCGTCTGGAGCGAGTCGCTCTTGCTGAGTTGGTGCTTTGAAGTAGGGGCGACCCTTCGCCCAGTAGATTGCCATTGGAATAACTCCTAGGGCCATCGCACCGAGGCCCACGTATAGCGTTGTAGCGTTTAACCCCGGGATCGTTTTTACAAACATGACTGCCATGAATACTGCTCCTGAGAGTGGCCAGAGTCCCATAAAGATGAAGTTCCTTACGCTTTTTGTAATCTGCTTACGGTATAGTACAACGACTGATAGTCCAGCGAGACTGTAGTAGATAGCTATCTGAAGACCAATTGCATTAATGGCGTCCGTAAGGATACTGCCGATTGTACCGATGTAGTTAGAGCCGATGAACAATCCAACGGAGATAACAGCTACGACGAAAGTGGCTACGTAGGGAGTTTTCCATTTTGGGTGTACTTTTCCTAGTACCTTAGGCAAGGTGCCGTCACGCCCCATCGAAAACATCGTTCTGGTAACCTGGATGATGGTAGTCTCTAACGTCGCCACGGTTGAGAGGATAACAGCTACGACGATGAGTTTTCCACCGAGTCCTGGCCATACTATCTGTCCGAGCACACCGAGAACGTCTCCAGAGTTGTTATTGATGTCTTTGGCTGTGAGAACCAAGTTCGAGCCGACTGTAAAGACCTCAAAAAGTGCAAAGACTACGAGGACTCCGATTATTCCTCCGATACCTGGTGTTACTTTAGCGGCTTTGGTCTCTTCGTTTAGATTTGCTGTTACGTCCCAGCCCCAGTAGTAAAATGCAGCAACTAGTGCTCCTGCGAAGAATCCGGAGGATCCATGGAAGATGCTAGGTGAGAACCAACTCCAAGAGAAGGCGTGAGCATCATGTCCGTGAAAAAGCATCAGAGCGGCAAAGAGTAGAAGGAGTGCTAGTTCGACTGTAGACATTATCACCTGTAGCTTGGTGGTTATGGTGACACCGGCTGCTACTGCGGCTATCATTATCAAGAAAAATACTGACCCTAGTATCGTAACTGCCAAGGTGTTGTTAGCTAGCGAGGTCGAGAACAACCCGAGCGTAATAGACCCAGCTGGGAAAGAGCCTGCTACCATGAAGATCAATGCCGAGACTACGAGAGCCCAGCCTGCGATGTATCCAAGTAGAGGATGGAGTGCGTTTCTAACCCAAGAGTAGCTAGCACCAGAGTTCGTCTCGACTCTCCCAAGGTAGTTGAAAGCCCAAACGATTCCGAACATTGCGATTCCGCAGTAAAGAAGTGCTGCAGGTCCTCCAAGTGCTACTGCTCCGAAAAGCGTAGCGGTACTTGCTGCGATTGAGTATGCCGGTGCAACACCTGCGACACCCATCACCGCAGAGTCGAACAGCGTCAAGACGCCGTGTTTGAGACCGTTCTCTTGAGAATCAGTCTTTGTGCCCCTATCAGTCACTTACCCTCCTAGAACTATGGAAATTGATAAGAAATTATCCTTCGTATCTCTAGTAGGTGTTCGCTACCGCTAAAGATTATTTTGTGCTAGCGAACATTAAAGACCTTGGGCCTTTGTCTTGTGCTATGAAAATTCGGATCGGCTGGAGGCCTTTTAGTGCATCAGCAGTCGAGGTTCAGTATCTTCACTGAGCGTTTGAAACCAAAACTCGTCGAGTGAACCTTGGCGTTTTAGTTCTTCAGCTTCGGTAGCGAGTCGTTTCATCGGCGAGCGTGAACCACGTCGGTGTGATACTAAAGACACAGAGTATCCAGCTCTGCGGTACTCTCTGGATGCAGCAAGGGCGTTCTCTAGCTCTATGTCTTGATCGAAGATTATGTAGATTCGCTTAGTACCTTTCGGTCGCTCAAGTTGCATCTCTTCCAAAGTGTTGAGGATACGATCAAATCCCAAAGAGATTCCACAAGCCGGTATGTCAAGTCCGAACCGAGATAGCATGTTGTCGTAGCGGCCTCCGCCAGCGATGGAGCTAGGAGAGAGGGCGTGAGATACCTCAAATACGGTTGAGGTGTAGTATCCAAGTCCGCGAACGCAGAGTGGATCGACTACAACCTTCATGCCCTTTATTGCATGTGCACAGTTTTGGTGGATCTTTTGTAGAGAAGAGATAGTCGTTTCCTCTGCCCCTAGATCGGACAGTGTGTCAAGCACTCTGTGTGGAGAGACTTGACTAAGTCTATCTACAACTGCCTCTGCTATTTTGATAGGTAGGCCGCGTTGCTGCATCTCTTCGACGACCTGTATTGGAGATACTTTATCTAATTTATCTAGAGCGATCATCGTAGTTTGAAGGAGGTGGTCATCTACCCCTGACTTTAGGAGGATTTGATCTATTGCTCTTCTGTCGTTTATACGAACAGTGAATTCATTTATGCCGATGCTGTGGAGTGCATGACCAGATGCCGTTATGAGTTCAATTTCAGCTAGCACCGTGGCGTCACCTAAGATGTCGATATCCGCTTGAGTGAACTGACGATAACGGCCCCTTTGAGGCCTTTCTGCTCTAAAAGAAGATCCGATCTGAATAGATCTAAAAGGCTTGGGTAGTCTATGGAGGTTCTCTGCGTAGAACCGACAAAGCGGTACGGTAAGGTCGAAACGTAGACCTCCATCAACGAGATCATCTACCGATGTCGCTTCGTCGAGGTCTAGCTTCTCACCTCGCTTTAACAGCTTGTAGGTTAGCTTTTCGTTCTCTCCTCCGCCGGAACCAAAGAGGATATCAAGCGATTCGACGATGGGCGTTTCGATCTCCAGATAGCCGTGGGAACGATATATCGATCGCAGTATACCTAAAAGAGCGTTGCGTCTTTCGACCTCACCAGGTAGTACGTCTTTCATTCCTCTAAAAGGCTTCGATGATTTCACTTGGTCACCTCCCCATAACTCACACTAGTGATCCTAGACCTAAAATTCTCGAATTCGAAGCCCGTGACGACTCTTGACGGAATTTTGTGACTTAAAGAAGCTGAAAGTGCGTTGGACCTATTGGCTAAGTTGCGAACGCTTAGAACCATAAGATGCCCGTCGTGAATGTTACGTCAGCAAGTATTTGATAGAAAGAGCCTGCAACTAGGCTAGAGAGATGAACTACGAAGGTCTTTCTATTAGTACAAGTCGGGATGTAGTGGCGAGGGTTGATCTAGCCCGCAAACAACGGCTGGGTATGCCCGAAGCAATCTATGCACAGTCAAAGACTACTCAAGAGGTGGTGGCGATCGTTCGTCACCACCTCTTGAGTAGTGGTGACCCTGTTATTGTTACACGCTGTACAGATGACGTGGTTAATGAGATCAAAGCGATTGACGATGTTGAAGCGGATAGCATCAATGTCTTTCCTGATCTGAGATCTGAGGCAAGCTATAGAACAGTTGTAATAGGCGAGCCCACGCCGATCCCTTCAGAGGTAGTCATCCTTACCGCTGGGACCTCTGACTTGAGGGTAGCATATGAATGTAAAGGCACGCTTTTTGCTCTTGGTATTAACGCTAAGGTCTATGCGGACGTGGGGGTTGCACACGTTGACCGTATCTTAGAGATACTTCCTGAGCTCTATGACTTTGACGTGGTGGTCGTGGTAGCTGGAATGGAGGGTGCGTTAGCCTCGGTAGTTGGTGGTCTCCTTCCGCAACCGATAGTTGCAGTTCCTACTTCGGCAGGATACGGGTCTTCCTTCGATGGTTTGACTGCACTTTTAGCGATGACAGCTTCGTGTGCTCAAGGAGTTTCTGTGATGGGTATAGACAACGGTTTTGGAGCAGCATGTGCAGCATTTAGGGTGGCGAGTAGAGTAAGTTCGAGTCCCATTATCGAGGCGCTTTCTTGAGAAAACTCCACCTCGATCTCTCGAACGGAGCTGCGGGGGATATGTTGATTGCTGCCTTGTCGGGCCTTTTTGTCGATCAAAGTGAGCCAGAGAAGATTTTAGCATTAGTGGCATCGATCGTAGATGTCAAGGTTATTTTTGAGACAGTTCAGCGCTCTTCACTCTCCGCTACCAAGGTTAGCATTGCAGGTGGCGATCGGAGGATGACACTTGAACAGATGGTTGACGCTCTCACTCGGCTCAGCTCTGGGACCTCGCTAGTGAAAGAACTTGCGCACAGAGCGTTTGATCTCTTAGGTGAGGCTGAAGCAAAGATTCATGGAGTTCATGAAGATGCGCATCTTCATGAACTCGGATCTGCCGATACCTTTGTCGATGTTGTAGGGGTGTTGAGCTTGCTGGATGGACTAAACATCCAGGAGATGACGAGTTCTAAGTTGCATCTTGGATGTTCACAGATTGAGATCTCTCATGGACGATATCCGAACCCAGTTCCCGTAGTTGCGGAACTCTTGCAGAGGACGACAGTGCCGGTTACTTTAACTGATGACTCCTTTGAGTACCTCACACCTACTGCAGCTGTCGTGCTTGCAATCCTTAGTGAAGCTGGACTCTATCGCTATGGTGAAGGAAACGGTAGCCTAGTTGGTGTTGGATACGGTGCTGGTCACAGGGTTAGAGCAGGTGTCTCCGGAGTACTCAGTGCTTATCTACTCCAAGATACAGGAGTTGAAGGCGTTCGAGAGGAGATCTACATGCTTGGAGTTCACGTCGACGACTTATCTGGAGAGGAGCTTGGACTTATTGTCGAGGAGACGATCTCGCAAGGAGCTTTGGACGCTTGGATTACACCGGTTGTGGGGAAGAAGTCGAGACCGGGATATGAGATTACAGTTCTAACAAAAGTATCCTGCCTTGCTACTTTAGTAGAGTGTCTTCACGTAGTTACTCGCTCTCCGGGGTTGAGGATAGTTCCTGTGACTAGAGACGTTGTACCTCACGGCTTCGAGCTAATTGAGGTAGCTAAAGACGTAACCGTAAAGGTGAAATATACACGACTTGGTCATAAAGTAGAGTTTGATGATGCAGTGACAGCAGCAAAGACGCTGTCCGTTTCGATCTCAGAGATAGTAAGCAGGGCAACGGCTGGCTTTAGAGATAAAAGAGAGGATGGAGATGAGATTTAGGCAGCTTGGTCGATCGGGCCTAACGGTATCTGAAGTTGGCTTAGGCTGTAATAACTTTGGAACGCGTTGCAATATGGACAGTTCTCGCGACGTAATCTTTGAGGCACTGGACACTGGAATTAATCTCTTCGACACGGCGGATATCTATGGAAATAGGGGCGTATCTGAGACCTTTATGGGGGAGATCCTAAAAGGTAGACGCGACGAAGTGGTGTTGGCGACGAAGTTTGGCATGGATATGGGAACTGGCGATGTTGCGTTAGGATCCCGAAGATATATAAAACGCGCAGTTGAAGCCTCGTTGCGTCGTCTCCAGACTGATTACATAGACCTTTACCAGTTGCACAGACCAGATCCACATACTCCGATCGATGAAACTATTGCCGCTCTAAACGATCTAGTTCGAGATGGGAAGGTTCTTTATATTGGCTCCTCGAACCTTTCAGGGTGGCAGATAGCGCAGGCGGATCTCTTGGCAAAAGAGTTAGGTGGATCTAGGTTTATTTCGGCTCAAAACCTGTATTCACTACTAGAACGTGAGGTTGAGAGAGAGGTACTACCCGCTTGTAGAGAGTTTTATGTGGGATTTCTACCGTTCTTTCCTCTCGCCTCTGGGTTACTAACGGGCAAGTTCAAAAGAGGCGAGCAGCTTCCTGCCGGAACTCGTCTTTCAAGTCGACCAGAGGTTGTGGATCAAGCGAACTTTGACCTGATTGAGGCACTTGAGCGTTTCGCCGAACAAAGAGATATGACACTGTTGGACTTAGCCTTCGTATTTTTGCTATCCACGGCAGAAGTCTCTTCGGTGATAGCAGGTGCAACTTCCAAAGCACAGATTAAATCGAACGTCGCTACCCAAAAACATACGCTGTCTGAACGTGATACCGTAGAGTTGCGAGAACTGTTAACGCAGTATGAGTAGATGTGGCGAAATCCTTCGCAGGCATCTTCACTCTATGATTTCTTGTGGAAAGGCAGAAGTTAACGAAGAGTGAAAGGACGAACTAGAAGATGTCAAAACTCGACAGCCAGCTGGTATCTCTATTAGCTTCCTTGCAAGTCTTGGGTAACACCGATCTATCGTCAGTAGGGGTTGAGTCAGCTAGAGCGAGCATAGAACTGATGGCACGGCTGCAACCTAAAGATAACACACCACTTGATAGGGTCGATGACCGCACTATAAAGGGAAAATTCCGAGAGATCCCGATTCGGATTTACTGGCCTGTCGCTCCTAGCGAATGTGTAGGGGTTACGGTGTTTTATCACGGAGGCGGCTTTGTTCTTGGCAGTATAGAGTCCCACGATCAACTGGCAAGATCATTAGCCAAGCATTCAAAGTCTGTAGTCGTGTCAGTTGAGTACGCGTTGGCACCTGAAAATAAGTTTCCCGCAGCGGTTGAAGATGCTTATGAAGCTCTTGCGTATGCGTCTCATAACAGATCAAATCTTTGCCCCAACCACTTGTTGTCCAAGGTGCCGCTTGCTGTTGCGGGTGACTCTGCGGGCGGTAACCTGGCAGCAGTTGTTTCATATCTTGCTCGAGGCGAAGCTGAAGAGGTAGACTTTGCTCTTTTGGCATACCCCGTAACCGACGGCCTCCATCAGGAAAACTTTCCTTCGTATGAGGAAAACAGTGAAGGTTACTTCCTTACCGCCAAGGATATGCGATGGTTTGGTGAGTTATATCTGCGAGACGAGAACGATCTGTTGGACCCGAGGTTCTCCATCTTATTAGCAAACGACCTTTCAAATATGCCGAAGACATTGATCGTAGTGGCTGGATATGATCCACTGAGAGACCAAGGCGTTGCTCTAGCGCAAGCACTCGAAGACGCTGGTAATAAGGTCAATCTTTGGAGATACGACACAATGATTCATGGGTTTTTCTCAATGGAAGGGCTTGTCGAAGAGGCACGTAAGGCTGTTGAGCGTGCAGGTCATCTTCTTGGTGAGGTTTTGGTAGAAGCACGATTCTCTAAAAATTATTAAACATTGAGTATTTCGGTGGCGACTTGAGGCTATGTCCTTGTAGGAGTTTTGAATAACTCGTCAGACTATACCTACCTGTTGGGATCCTATTGACCTAATATAGACAAAGTGATACAGACTTGTTCTGAAGTACTGAGTTTGGGTATAACTTTGTCGTGAAATTCCAGGCAGTTTGCGTGAGTCTTGGTTTTTACTCTCCTTACTACGTGTGATGTGGCACAGTTTTTGAGTCGATCATCTTTGAAGCGGATCTAAATCTCCAACGGTCAACCTTGACTCTTGTCGTGTGCTCGGCGGTACTATGTTGTGTAGTTTTGTTGATATGGGCTTCGCTTGGCGGAGGTTCAAACGACGCCGAATCTTTGCCTTCTAAGATGCTTAAGGTTCGCTGATATCCAGCGGAAAGAAGCAGAGCTTTTTTCGAGAAGTCGAGCGACTCTACTCCAGATGCCTCAGGACAGTCAAGTACGGTAATCGTGACGTCTTTTGGAAGGTGCTGGACTTGACTACGAAAGTGTGCTGACTTGGTATGTGTGCCAGATCGAATCAACGCTTCTAAAGGACGCTGCGGATCAGGTAAATGAGCAAACGCTGTTCCACATAAGAGCATGTATATGTGTGTAGCTCCGTTTTTTACCGCTCGGTCTATTGGTGTGTCATTTACTACTCCTCCATCAACGAGTAATCGATTGTCTAAGCGAACCGGAGGAAATACGCCGGGGATTGCCGCTGAGGCATAAAGCACGTCTCGGGGACGCCCCGAGGCGAACCAAATCTCTTCGCCTGTGGTGTAGTCGGCGGCGAGCACTTCAAGTGGGATGGTTGTATCCGCAATGTCGTCTATGTCCAAATGGGAATCGATAAGCTTTCGTAACCCTTCACCCGGATAAACAGACTCTCCTCTTTGTGCATATCTCCAAGTGGTACCTAGCTTGCGCTTTGGCATAATTGTATCTTTGTCGAGAGAACTCCAAAGACTTTCAAGACCCCTAAGACCATCTAATGAGGGTTGGCTCGCGTACACGGCTCCATTGAGCGCTCCGACAGACACTCCAATTACCTCGTCCGCTTGGATGCCTTTCTCTATTAGCGCGATGAGCATACCTACCTGACAAGCCCCTTTTCCTCCTCCGCCGCCAAGGACGAAGGTAGTCTTTGGAGCTTTACCAGGCTCTGAGCAATCCTCGCTAAGGTTCCGTGATTTGTTAGTGCGAATGAACTTGAATCTTTTCATGCGCCTTGCCTCTCACACACTGCATCGGATATCTATATGGACTCCTTTACTCATATCATAGTTTTTTGTGGTCGCTGAGAAGCTGGTCACTTTGTCATACGTTTCGCGTTGGTAGACAGTTTGTCTAATTGACTTCTGGAGTTAACGTCCTCTTTGGCGTTTTGGAATGTTCTGCATCTAAAACGTATCTAACAGCCGAAGTTGTGCCCCTAACTTCGGTTAAATGGTTCCAAATCTAGATTTGGAACCGGGATTATGCACCGAGTATTCGGCCGCCAAACTAGCGCCCCCTAGTTTGGCGGAGCATAATCTATATCTGTGATAGATCCACTGAGGAGGTAGTTCCATTTGGAAAGAAGAAGCAGTGAGTCCTTAAACCCACTTACTTCGAAGGAGTCGATAGAGGTTGGTGATCCGTTATCACCTGGTTTTAAACGGGACTTCAGATCCCTTAGGGCATCGGCTGGGGAAGGTGTAGTTC
>JAJYGI010000144.1 GCA_021790735.1 Actinomycetes bacterium
CGTTTTAGGAGACTTTGCAAAGTTAGAGATTCAAGACGACTCCTCCAACCCGATAACGGACGAGGTGGAAGGGGCTCCGAATTCGTCCGCAACATCATCCGTCATCGGCGAGACGCCAGATACAATAAATATAGACCCCGCCGAAGCCCTCATTGAGTACCTAGAAGATCATGGCTTTGGGAAGTTTGCGTCTCGACTTATAGGCACAGGAGTCATAGGGGTAGTCTCGACTGCAATACCTGGCATACGCGATCTGCTCCTTCTTGGAAAAATCAAGCAGATCGAGAGAGAAAGTAAGTATGACTTACTCGTAGTCGACTCTCCTGCTACTGGGCACGCTCTGTCGTTTCTCTCATCACCGACGGGTTTGAAAGAGATAGCCGATATCGGGCCTCTCCGCAGTCAGGCGGAAGACGTCATATCTATGTTGCAAGATCACCAGAGAGTTGGTTGCGTCGTCGTCACCATCGCCGAGGAAACACCAATTGCTGAGTCATTGGAGTTAGTCTCGTTGCTCGAAACAAGAGTTGGCGTAAAGGTAACATCAGTCGTGGTCAATCAGGTTTTAGATCCAGTACCTGATATCGACTCTTCGGTATTAAATGCGGCACCGCAGCACCCCTTAGTCAAAGCCTATCGGTACTCCAAGGGATGGGAGACAGTACAGAGGACTCACATCGATGAACTACGAAAACTCCAAGGCCCCTTAGTGGTCGAGCTCCCTTTAGTATTCGATGTAGAGTCTCCAAAAGAAACGGCTGCTGCAGTAATTGAAAGGCTGGGTACAACTTACAGGAGCCAAGCCATGAGGAGCAGAGACGAAGTGATATGAAAGTAAATCCAACCAGTCGCCTCTCTGATCTCATCGAATCTAAAAGAACTATAGTGACGCTTGGTCCCGGAGGAGTCGGCAAAACCACGATCTCAGCCGCAATCGCAATTGAAAGCGCCTACAAAGGTCGAAACGTTGCTGTGGTTACAATAGATCCTGCAAAACGTCTAGCCGGGGCTTTAGGTCTAAAGTCCTTGTCTAACACTCCCACTCCAATCGTTTTGGGTGCACATGCAAAAGGAACACTACACGCTCTCATGCTTGACGTCCAAGAAACTTTCGAGCAAATGGTGAAGAACTATGCGTCGTCGCAAGAGCAGATAGACGAGATACTCGCAAACAAGATCTACCAAAATCTCACTCAAAGTCTTTCAGGAACTCAAGAGTATATGGCAATGGAACGGCTCTGGGAACTTCACAATGACAAGAGGTTCGACCTCATTGTTGTCGACACGCCCCCATCAGTCGGAGCGCTTGATTTCCTTGAAGCGCCAAAGAGACTCGTAAGTTTCTTGGACAACCGTGTTTTCCAGCTGCTCATCAAGCCAGTCCCTCTATACCTAAGGCCCTTAAGTGTTGCCACCCGTACGTTGCTTAAAACGATCTCCAAAGTCGTAGGTTCAGAGGTGGTAGCTGACGCCGTCGAATTTTTCCGGGCCTTCTCGGGGATCGAAGAAGGTTTTAAGGTAAGAGCTAAAGAGATAGGAGACTTGATCGGCAGCCAAAGCACTGGATTTATCGGAGTCACATCTCCCCAGAGTTTGGCATTGACAGAGACCGTAGAGCTCATCCGTCGACTCTCTGAGACAGATATCTCTATTGACGCCGTTTTGGTAAATCGAGTTACACCACAGTTCCTAGGTTCTGAGGAACACTTAGAACTCGCTAGCGATTCAGTAGCCCTATCTGCTTCATTAGTAACCCTGCTAAACAACTCAGACCAAATCGCAAAGACTCGAGAGCACGAACTTCGACGACTTGAAAAACATCGAGCCGGATTCAATAGTGCGCCTTATCTACTCTTAGAAAATCAGGGACAAGAGGTTGCTACGTCCTCTGCTCTCAAACGACTCGGCAACGAACTTTTCGTACAAAAGCTAGCTACTCCAGATCCATAGATACCCGCGATAGTTTAAAGGAAGTGACATCTAGAAGTAGTTGTACTACTCTGTCTACGTGAGTAAAGTGATGATAGTTTCAGACAGCAGCGAGTCACGAAGTGAGATCGCCTCGCTTTTAAGTTTGATTGAAGTACAGGTTATTGAGGTCTCTACCGGACCACAAGTTCGCGAGCAGATAGCAAGACACGAGCCCGACCTGCTGATCAGCGACATGCAGGTTGGAAGCATGGGCGGATATGCGATAGTTCTTGATCTACGGCTCGAAGAGTCTGGCAATCGCCAGGACCATACACCGGTCCTCCTACTACTTGATAGACGAGCCGACGTGTTTTTAGCTCAGAGGTCAGGGGCCGAGGGGTACATAGTCAAGCCTCTCACCGGAATGAAACTGAGAAAGGCAGTCTCAGCTTTACTGGAAGGGAAGTCATTTGAGGATGAAAGCTTGAAACCGACTCAGACATCGACTCGCTAGACTAGTTCAATGCTCGGGAAGTAGCGCAGTTTGGCAGCGCGCAGCGTTCGGGACGCTGAGGCCGCGGGTTCAAATCCCGCCTTCCCGACCACTTCTAAACTGCCCTGGAATCGGGACAGTACCTACTAATCCACCTTCGTAGTAAGGACATGATGCAACTCAGTACCGCTAACGCCTCTACTGCAAGGTCATGCCCACCAACTCAAAGGTACAGACTAAAGTTCACAGAGCACTCTTACCCCTTACCAAAACACAAAAACTTCGAGTGATCCTCAGAAATTCACTCTAATTCATAGGGTCAGACTGTAGCAACTCCACACTTCATTTGTACAAAACCTCTTCCTAGCCCAGCACTCAACGTCACTCGCCAGTTAGGCTAAAGGACCGAGCATACACGCGTCTCTTGAGCCGTGAAAGTAGATCCCTGGGAAAGATGTAGTGGTCAAATCGTTTTGTACTATCACTGTAAGCTGGTGGAGTCTTTGAGTCGCTACAAGGGCTTATGCTTCTCTCACAAGCCCTTCTTCGGAGACAAAAGCTTTCGCTCTGAGATGCTTGGACTTGCACTGCCGGCATTCATATCGCTTATAGCCGAGCCAGTCTTTCTTATTATCGACTCTGCTATCGTGGGCCACTTGGGTTTGCTCCAACTAGCGGCATTAGGAGCAGCAGGGTCGATTATATCTCTTATTACATCGACCTTCATCTTTCTCGCATATTCGACCACCTCAATGGTCTCAACGAACTTAGGGCGCAGCGATAACGCTAAAGCCATGGAGGTCGTAGTAAGTGGAACCTTACTCGCACTCTTAATCGGTATAGTAACGGCTATACTCGTCTTTGCCTTTAGATTAAATCTACTTTCGTTAATCGGAACACCAAAGTCCGTCATAGGCTTCGCAAACTCCTACCTCAGTATTTCACTAATCGGTGTACCAGCAATTCTCGTTTCATTTAGCGCACTAGGTTCATTACGTGGACTAAGGAAAATCGGCAAAACCGTACGTATTCAAATCCTTGGATACCTGCTCAATGCTGTGTTAGACCTTTTTCTAGTCTACGGTATGCGCCTCGGGATCTCTGGAGCTGCCTTAGGAACGTCAACGGTTCAGTATCTCGTGGCAATAGCCTACTTACTTACACTATTCAATCATAACCACATAAAGTCGACGACGATAAAACCGCTTATAAAATCACTCGTGCAGTCCATGAGGCAAGGAAGTGGACTTGTCATTAGAACCATCTCCTTACGACTTGCAATTCTACTAACCACCTGGCTAGCAGCTACAATGGGGTCTAAACAACTAGCTGCAGAGCAGTCATTATCTACCCTTTGGACATTCTCCGCATTTGCTCTCGACGCTATTGCTCTAGCACTTCAAGTAACTATCGGTCACAGCATCGGCGAAAAGGACATACAAAAGATCCGAACCTTCACCACATGGGGCTTGAGGTGGTCATTCGTTGCAGGAATAGTTATTGGCGTACTCTTGGTCATCATCGAAAGTCCCATATCACATGCTTTCACGACCTCTCGGTCTGTTCAAGATCAGATAGTTCAAACTCTTATAGTCTTGGGGCTACTGCAGCCACTCGCCTCCTTGGTCTACCTACTTGACGGTGTTCTTATCGGTGCAGGAGATGGGGATTTCCTTGCCGTCGCTGGAGTCGGCGCCTCGCTCGCATTTCTGCCATTCGCTATCGCTGTGCATACCTTCCACCTAGATCTACGCTGGCTATGGATTGCTTACGGATGTTTTATGCTCTTTCGTTTTCTTCCTCTTATCGTCAGAGTGCAAAGAGATCGGTGGATCACAAAAGCTGTCAACCGATGACTCTATAGTTGAGTTTCACACTTAAGACTTACACAAAATCCTAATCTTCCGACTAACCAGTCATCTACTTTACTGATATCATCGTTGACAAGAAACCCAGTGGTCCTTGGCCTCCATATGACAACACCGAGACAACGCGAGTTCACACCTTGAGAGATCTAGCAACTAATCCAAACAACGCAGATAGGGACCAGAGGTCGATCGCATACACGCGTTGGGTGATCGAAACGTTAAATATCCCCGGACTGTCCGATATTCATGTCCATTTTATGCCCGACAACGTCATGGAAAAGGTCTGGAATTACTTTGATAAAGAAGGTCCGCTTGTCGCCAGGAAATGGCCGATCCGTTACAAAGCAACAACCCAGAATCGATTACAGTTACTCTCCAAGTTAGGGGTTGTTGAGTTTCCGTCTTTATGCTATCCACACAAGGCCAAAATGGCGGAGTGGCTAAACGACTGGTGCACAGACTTTGCCGTAAGACACCCGAACGTCGTACATTCAGCCACCTTCTTTCCTGAGATCGGGGTAGTTGACTACGTAACAAAGTCCCTAACAGAAGGATGTCGGGTGTTCAAAGCTCACATCCAAGTAGGAAGATACGATCCCCGCGATCCCCTTTTACAGGAGGTATGGGAGTTGATCGAACTCTCTCAGCTCCCCGTGATTACACACTGCGGCTCAGGACCTATTCCAGGACCCTTTACCGGTATCACTCCGATTCGAGAAGTACTTGGCAACTTTCCTAAGCTCAAAATAGTAGTTGCTCACATGGGTAGCCCTCAGTATGAAGAGTTTTTACAGTTAGCGACTGACTTTGCAAACGTTCATCTGGATACGACGATGACCTTTACACCTTTTACCGAGGCCACCGATCCTTTCCCATATAAACTCGTTCCAAGGCTCAGGGAACTTGAGGATAAGATCATTCTCGGTACCGACTTTCCTAACATACCTTACGAGTACGATATCCAGATACGGTCTCTATTTAACCTCGGCCTCGGGGAAGAGTGGTTAGCAAAAGTCCTTTGGTACAACGGACACAGGATCATTTCCAAAGGCTGACAAGCTGTTCAAAGACCAACTCGATTAGACCGAGAGGCGTAGCAGAACTCAACTATTCGCTCGAATTCAACGACACCTCTCGGGTTTGGAAAGTTACGCTATTCCTACGACTTTGAATACATAGAAGCAACTTGAGGTGCCGTTACGCTATAGATAGGGCGTAATTGACCTGCTGAGTTGAACTGAACTACCTGGAAGGCAGAGAACACGTTATGGTATTTGTTGAAGTCTTCTGGACCACTGGCACCTTGGTAGTTGATCTTCTCGCCTTTAGCCAAAGCTGCAAGGCCCTGTTGATACGTATACACCTTCACTCCCGGCGGGTTGCTAACCTTGGTTATATCAGCCCTCCAGACTTGCGGGTTCGTCGAATGCGCCATTGTCATAGCAAGAGCTGCAATCACCACTCCATCGTACATTGCAGGAGAGGCCGGTAAGGGCTTATTAGTATGCCAGACCGCTTGATAGGCAGTTAGAAAGGCGTTGTACGACTGAGCATACGCTGCTGGAGCGGCCATACCCGTCATGTATTTAGACGCATCGGCAAGTCCCATAGCTTGCGCAAGCTGTATCGAAGCGCCGGTATCTCCCGTAATGAACTTGACGTTCATGTGACCGAGCTGCCTTACGTTTGCAAACAAGGTTGCAGCAGTTTGCGGATCTGCATGGAAGAACACGCACTGCGGATTCCCTTGGAACGCCTTTGACACCTCAGTAAGGTAAGAGCTCTGGCCAGCAACTAGTTGCACATTTTGCAATAACGTACCACCGTTATGCGTGAACGCAGACACAACCGGAGGAACCTCTGCCTGCGCATTAGCATCGGATGTGTACATCAAAGACGCCCTCTTGCACCCGTTGTGGAGCGCATAGTATGCCTCTGCCGCAAGTAACGCAGAGTCAGATGGAAACAGGCGATACACATAAGAGTACCGCATATGGTCTAACTGTGTAGTCCCACCTTCCATAAGGTCTACAATCTTGGCGCTTTGAAAGTCGTTAATTACGCCCATGATCTCAAGTGATGAAGGACCCATTATAAACTTGGGATTATGAAGTCTTAGCGTCTGCCACGCCGTCACCGCATCAACAGGATCACCAGCAGTGTCTTCAAGAACCGGTGTAAGCTTTTGACCCATAACGCCGCCAGCAGCGTTCACAGCTTCTATACCGGCTTTTACTCCATGATCGAACCACTGGCCAACGAATCCCTCTGCTCCTGACATAGGCAAAAGTTCACCTACCACGATCGGGCCAGTAGGCTTTTGACTGTTCGCTGGCGCGCTCGATGCTGATGACGCCCCAGACCCACAAGCAGCCGCCACGAGAGATAAGGCAGCAACCGAAGCCATTCCCTTGATCCAACCTCTAATGCCCCCCACTTTTTCCTCCTCTTCACTTTCAATTTGCATGCCTCGACCATTAGGTCTGTAAAGCATCAGATCCATCTGAGACCTTCGAATCCATTCAACTCTCCTGTTCCCAGGAAATCATGTAAGGTCAGAAAGCGATATCCCCTATTCAACAGAGGACATCGCCCCTAAGAAAATCTGACCTAGATCTAAAGCCGCTACTAACTCCGCTGGGCCATGATGACGATTTTTACCTGCAACCAGCACGTAAACCCACTCTGCGTTTGCTATCGCCCTTTCCACATTTTGTTCAACCACTACTACGGTGGTGCCCATACCGGCAATTCTTCCGACCTGCTGCCATACAACATCAACGTATCTAGGAGAAAGCCCTGCAGTCGGTTCATCCAGCAAGAGTGCCTTAGGATTACCCATCATTGCTCTTGCCATTCCTAACATATTTCGTTGGCCACCTGAGAGATCTCCTCCTCGTTTTGTCGGCATTATTGCAAGATCGGGAAAGATCTCTAAAACCTCCGAGACACGCCTCTTGATCTCATTTTTCTTGAGCGTTCGAACGCCAAGGGCACCAATCTCGAGATTCTCAACTATCGACATAGTGCTGTAGACGTTTGATACTTGTGGAACGTACGCCAGTCCAACCCGAGCGCGTTCATAGGGTTCCAAGTGTGTAATCTCTTCTTCGTCTAAAAACACCTTACCCAAGGTCAAAGGTAGCAGTCCAAATAGCGATTTCAAAAAAGTCGACTTACCGGCTCCGTTCGGTCCCACTACGGCCACCACCTGACCAACCTTCGCTTGAAGGAAGATATCCCAAACAATCGCCGAGGATCCGTATCCAGCCGTTACCCCCCTCGCTTCAAGAACGCTCACTCTTCAACCTCCCAGATAGGCATCGACGACTGCCTTATTTTCTCGCAACTCTTTCATATCGCCTGTTGCCAAAGTTGATCCAACAGCCATCACAACGACAAACTCACATATTCTCTCGACGATCTCTAGGTTGTGCTCGACCATCAAGAACGTGATACTTTGCTCATCATTCATTCGTTGAATATGCTCACCAAGTCTCTGAATAAGAACCGGAGCAACACCAGCCATTGGTTCATCCAACAACAAAAACTCAGGTTCAGCCATAACCGCCCTTGCCAGCTCAAGTAACCGTTTCTGCCCACCCGACAACGATGATGCGTACTCGTTACGCATCTTATAAAGACCAAAGATATCGAGCGTTTGCAGAGCCTTTTGAACTAACTCTCTATCTTGGCGTTTCGTAATTGAGGGGCGAAATATTGCAGTGAAGAGTTTTTCACCCACCTGTCCTCGCGGAGACACCATTAGATTCTCTAGAACTGTCATTGCCGCGAACTCTCTGGATATCTGGAAGGTCCGAATAAGCCCTAAATGAGCAATCTGGTGCTGTGCAACGTTGGTCGTATCGATCCCTTTGAAAACTATCTGGCCACTATCTGGACGCAGGGCTCCGCCGACAAGGTTAACCATCGTAGACTTTCCGGCACCATTAGGTCCTATCAGCGCGGAGATCGAGCCGTTTGGGACCTCAAAGCTACAGTTATCGACAGCTTTTACACCTCCAAAACTTTTCGATACCGACTCCACTTTCAAGATAACGTCTCGTTTCATCGCTTTGATATCTGATTGTCTATCTGACGATACGACTGTCACTTAGTCACCTCGGTTCCCACGATAAGGTCATCAGCAACCAAAGATGATTCAGACACCGAGCTTCCAGCGAGGGGAAGTTCCATGAAACTTGCCTTTCGCTCCGGAAGTACACCTTGGGGTCTAAACCATAAGACAACAATCACAAGTACACCGATGATGATGTTGCGGATGTCTGGAATGAGGTTAGGATACTGTGGCATCTGAGGAAGATATCGCGTCGCTTCATTGAAGATAACCGCCACTAAAAGCGACCCCAAGATAGAGCCCCAGTTGTTTCCACGGCCCCCGACCAGAAGTGCAGCCCAAACTACGAAGGTTTCCCCGGAGCTCCATCCAGCCGGCGACAGCGCCGTTATATACGCAATCGTCAGTACGCCGCCAACTCCCACAAAGACACAACCGATTACCATGGCAAGCATCTTGATCTTAAACGTATTCTTACCAAAACTCTCTGCGACGTCAGAGTCTTCCCTAACAGCCCGCATAGCTCTTCCAAGGGGCGACTTATAAAGCCTGTTGGCAAAAGCTACCGCAATCGCCATAATTAACCCAGACATAGCAACAAAGAACACGTCATAGGACGTAGGAGTCCAAGTCGTAATGGAACCAAAGGGTTGAGGAACGTTAAACAAGCCTGCCCAACCGTCAAAAGCCTTGTTATAGTTTCCAGCAAGCCCATATAGCAAGGTCCCAGCGGCCAATGTCACGATTGCAAGATAGTCACTTCGCAGACGTCGAAGCGCGATAAACCCAACTATGTAACCGAGCAGACCAGAGGCGATTACACCCATTAGAGCCGCTATCGGCCATGGCCAGGAGAGGCCTAATACATAGTACACACCCGAGCCAGGTACTGCAGAAGGCATGGCGAACACCGCTGAAACATAGGCACCGACCGCCATGAAGGTGATCACGGTAAAGTTTAAGATTCCCGCATAACCAAACTGTATGTTCAAACCGATAGTAAAGATGTTGTAGATGAAAAAGAAGACGAGTATCGTTGCGACATAACTAAGAATCAAATCCATCGTTCTGACTGCCTTCGCTCTATCAATTGAAACCTGTTGAACATCTGAGCTTCTTCCTTCCGACGCAATGCCCACGCCATCTCGTACATCTAGGCCCTTCCCTTGGCTGGAATTAGACCCTGTGGACGCAGCAATAGCATGACAACTAAAACCAAGAAGGCAATATCTTGTGTATAAGCCGAGTTGATAAATACGGCTGAGATCTCCATGGTCAGGCCAATCAACAGTGCGCCGAGCATCGCTCCGTATATCTGTCCAATTCCCCCCAAGATCACCGCTGCGAAGATCACAAACAACATAGCATCGCCGCTCGTAGTTTGGAAAGAGACATCATTGATTGCTAACACAACGCCACCCAGACCAGCTAGTACACCAGAGAGCATCCAGGTCCACCTCGTAACAGTTCGCGTATCTATGCCTGAAATACTTGCCAGCTCAGGATTGTCCGACATGGCACGCATCGATTTCCCCAAACTTGTCTTCTCAAGAATGAGTCGGACGACCACCATAGAGGCAAGAGCCACCGCAATAATAACTAACTGCGAGTAAGTAAAGCTAAAGGGACCTAAACTCAGTGGAGCGCTCTGAGAGATTGGATACTGCTTAAATCCAACACCATAAGCAATTTGGAGCACATTATCGAGGACAAGCGATAATCCAAAGGT
>JAJYGI010000038.1 GCA_021790735.1 Actinomycetes bacterium
TTCCCCAGATCTTACGCGAAGGTCCGATCTCCTATGAGGAGATCTTAAAGGTGCTATCTGCCTGAGATGGACGCTGTGCTCAAAGACTGATGTGAGTGACTTAGACAGCATGTCTTTTGCTGTGGAGCGATGAAGTGGGAGCTTCCTTGGAGGTTGCAGTGGCGCTAGTGGACTTACCTGAGTCGATAGGTATGGAATCTTTGAAATACAGGATATGCGAAGACCCATCGACTTCTCGGTTGGCTAGGATTGTTACCTAGCGTCAAGGAGGTCATTATGTCTGAGTATTCGTTAGTCGGAAGTCACCTAAGAGATGTTGATCCAGAGTTGGGGCATCTGATAGACGAAGAGATGGAAAGGCAGAGTACCTCTTTACAACTGATAGCTTCTGAGAACTTCACTTCTTTAGCGGTCATGGAGGCCACGGCTTCTGTTTTGACCAACAAGTACTCAGAAGGATATCCCGGAAAGAGATACTATGGAGGTAACTCAACTGTCGATAAGGTCGAGACGCTCGCTATAGATAGGCTGAAATCTCTCTTCAAAGCTCCACATGCGAACGTTCAACCCCACAGTGGAGCCAACGCTAACGCTGCCGTATACTTTGCACTATTAAAACCGGGAGAGACCGTCCTGGCTATGCGCCTTGATCAAGGAGGTCACCTAACCCATGGGTCACCTGTTAACTTTTCGGGTCAGCTTTACAACTTTGTCGGTTATGGCGTAACTCCAAAGGGTCCAGGAGGCGAAGTTATTGACCTTGATAACCTCCACGCTCTCGCAAGGGAACATCAGCCGAAGATGATTGTCGTTGGTGCTACCGCATACTCACGTGTAATAGAGATAGATCGAGTTAGAGATATCGCAGATGAAGTGGGATCATTAGTCATGTTTGATGCAGCTCATGTCGCAGGCTTGATCGCTGCAGGAATCTACCCAAATCCACTCTTCAAAAAAGACGGTTCAAAGGGTGCTGACGTTGTTACGTTTACTACACATAAGACTCTTCGAGGTCCTCGAGGCGGTGCTATTGTTTCTCATGATGAGTACGGTGCGGCTATCGACAAGGCTCTCTTTCCCGGATTTCAAGGCGGCCCACTCGAAAATACTATAGCGGCAAAAGCAGTAGCATTTCTAGAGGCTCTGACTCCTGAATTCAGGTCTTATCAGGAAAAGGTAGTTGAAAATGCAAAGGCATTCGCTAAGGAGCTAGAGACCCGGGGCTTTAGGGTTGTCTCAGGCGGCACAGATACCCATCTTATCCTTGTTGATCTGCAGAGCTTTGATATCGACCTTTCAGGGAAACAGGCGCAAGAGGTACTCGATCGTGCCGGTATAACCTGTAATCGCAATCAAATTCCAGGTGATCCACGCTCTCCTTTTGTTACCTCTGGACTGCGATTCGGTACTGCTGCTATGACTACCGCAAAGATGGGAGTCAAAGAGATGTCGATAGTGGCTGAGTATATTGCCGCTGCTTTGCAAAAGAGAGAGGATGAGGGAGAGATTAAGCGAATTCGGGAAGAGGTTAGATCTTTGTGTCTCACGTTCCCACCACCATTTTTAGCTAAGTAATAGGAGAGGTAGCTCTTTGGATTACGTGGCGATAATAGTGGTTGCTGCGGTCGTCACTTATCTTGGTACATTCCTAGTCAGGAAACTTTCGCCGGTACTTGGATTTGTCGTGAAACCAGGCGGTCGCATGATTCACACGCGGGCAACTCCTACATTAGGGGGAGTCGCCATGTTTGGAGGCTTCATCGTCGCTCTAGCGGTCGCCCAGTTCTTTGGAGTATTTCGCCCTGTGTTTTCGAGTTCTTCGGAGCCGATAGGTGTAGCTTTAGGTGGACTTGTGATCGTGGTCGTTGGAGCTTTAGACGATATCTTCGACGTATCTGCACCTGCTAAGTTGGCTGGACAGATCCTTTCTTCTTCAGTGCTTTGGATCTTTGGGGTCACAATGTTTTGGTTTAAGCTTCCTTTCGCAGGCGTGGTGGTCCTCTCTGCCTCAATAACACCTCTGTTGACCGCCTTTTGGGTAGTAGCTATGGAGAACGCTGTGAATCTGATCGATGGACTAGATGGATTGGCTGCTGGAATCGTTGCTATTGCGTCACTGGCTTTTGGAGTCTACTCCTTGAAGCTTGAGTCGTTAGGGCAACTTCCCACAACTTCACTTGGTCCACTAGTCGCCTTTGCTACCTTTGGTATTTGTATAGGATTTCTACCTCATAACGTCCATCAAGCCAAGGTATTTATGGGAGATACCGGCGCAATGTTTCTAGGTCTTCTAATGGCTGCCTCCACTTCGGTAGTTGGTGGAAGAACGTCGAACGTTGCTGATCAGACGTTCTTTTTCTTCGCGCCTTTGGCGATTCCATTCGTAATTCTTGGCGTACCCATGGTGGACATGGCGTTCGCTGTCGTAAGAAGAACTGCTCGTAGAACCAGTGTCTCGTCTCCGGATAAAGAGCACCTCCACCATCGCCTTATGCAGATGGGACACGGTCACGGAAGATCTGTCGTGATCCTTTGGGCTTGGACCTCGGTTTTAGCGCTAGTTGCACTTACTCCAACCTTTATTAGCGAGACCAAGGCGATCGTCCCAGTCGTGATTGTATTGGTGGCCGTGATCCTTTGGGTAATGTTTCATCCCGGCTCCAAGGAGCGGGGAAAACATGCGAGAGCTGGGCTTTCCCAAAGGTTCCATCTTAAAGCGCAAAGCGGGAACGACACTAAAGAAGGATCAAACTCTGACGTGAGTGACTTTGTCTCTAACGACGTACTAACAGAAGTCGATCATAGCGAGTCTTCTGACGAGAATGTGTTACCTAACAACTAAAGGGCGAACGATGTGGATGAAGTGAGAGAGTTCAGGGGCGTTAGCTCTGTGGTAGTTAATTTTTACAAGTAATCTTCCTAGTTTGTCAGATCCGGTCACATCGCATATATTGTGGCTAGGTATAGTTTCGATGGTGGTGTCTTCTTGTCTCGTTTTCTGCTTAGTATTTTTCGGCAGCTTAAAAGCCCTTTGGAGGTTCCCGAGGGCGGATCGACTGCACCGGTTACAGATGCTCTCGCCGTTGTGGTTGAGCAGGTCGGTGTAGTAGTTCTTATGGCGTTAGTAGGGTGGTTGTTGACGGCGACCTTTGGAAACATATGGTACTTTGTAGGTGCTGTGCTCTTTGGTGCTGTGGGCTCAGTGCTTAGGTCTTACTATAGAAGTCGCCTTGAGTTGGACGAAGCGATGGTGTTGTGGAGTGCGGATAGAAAGCAGCGGGGCGACGACGGCATGGGTGAAGGTTTTAGTGGGCTACTCGAAGGCGCAGCCACCTCTGACATCGACGTTCTAGACGAATAGTCAAAATGATGCCTTTACAACTTGCGCTAACTATAAGTTTAGTGATAGTTTATGACCTGGTTTTGCAACCTCAAAGGTTGACTAGCCATCGATCGCTCGCTTTAGAAGGGTGTGCCAGTGCCTGGTGATTTAAGTACTGACAGTGGTAACGATATAGAACTCATTCTTGGTAAAAAGCTTATCATGTACTCGCTCTTAGCATCGATTGTGGTTGTGGCTATTGCATTTGTGATATATGGCGAACATGGCTTATACTCTGCGGCTTACGGGTGTTTATTAGTAGTAATTAATTTCGCAATTGCAACAAAACTTCTTGCAGCAGGCGCTAGGATTTCTCCGGTTGCTTTGATGGCTGCGGCTATTGCAAGCTTGTTTGTGGATTTGATACTACTTACGGTGGGCACTTTGCCCGTCGCCAAGGCTGACTGGATGAACTTGAAGGTTTACGGAGGAGCGCTAATTATCACGCATCTAACTGCGGTTGCTTTGATGGCCCGTGGTGTAACTGGGAAGCTGGCTTACGCCGGCCTAAGACCACCTAAGAGGAGTATTTAGGCGTGTTTTTACTGGGTAGTATCAACTTTCCTCCGATCGGGGAACTCCTAAACTGGAAGTCAATACTTTTTGGTGGCTCTGCTCTAGCGCTAAACAAGATTGGACTCATAACAATAGCGGCAGCCGTAGTTACGATCGTTATGTTTGGGTTAGCTGGCCGAGGTGCAAAGCTAGTTCCAACTGGCCTTCAAAATGTCGTTGAATACTCGGTTGAATTTGTTACGAACTTAATTGTCTTAGATGCAATGGGTCCAGAGGGTATAACATGGGTTCCCTGGCTAGTTGGTATGTTCTTTTTTATCTTATTTAGTAATCTCTTTGAAGTTATCCCCTTTATTCAGATGCCGGCTACGGCAAGGACGAGTGTAACGATCCCGTTAGCGTTAATCTCTTACATTACATTTGTAGCGGTAGGAATCAAAAAGCAAGGTTTTGGGAAGTATCTAAAGGGAGCGCTTATTCCTAAAGGTGTTCCTTTGCCACTTTTACCTCTACTTATCCCTCTGGAGTTTCTCTCTACGTTTATCGTAAGGCCATTCGCGTTAGCCATCCGTCTCTTTGGGAACATGTTGGCAGGCCACCTTTTACTGGTGACCTTTGCTATTTTGTCAGAGGCTTTATTTGTGAAAAGTCTACTGTTGATTGCGCTCCCACTGCCGTTTGCAATGTTGGTCGTCGTTACCGGGTATGAGATATTCGTGAGCGCACTTCAAGCCTTTATCTTTACAACTCTTACTGCAGTTTATATAGGGGAGGCGATGGCAGGCGATCACTAGTTTCATATGTGTAGACTCGGCCTGGGTATCCTTAGGCGGAGCGAGATGTAGTGTTTAGGGAGCTTTCCCAACATAGTATCGTAAGTAATCTCCGACCATAACCCGAAGCGGTTAGGGTCGAAGGAGTATAAGTCGAGAGATCAAATCGGTCTCTTCTAGCAACCAGCAGGAGGAAACTGGGTGTTTCATTCAATGCTTGCGGTTACGATCGCAGCGGTATCGAACGTGAACCTTAGGATAGGTTTAGCTGAGCTTGGTTCAGGTTTAGCGTACGGACTTGCGGCCTTAGGGCCTGGTATCGGTATCGGAATAATCTTTGGTCAAGCTGTCTCTGCCATAGCTAGACAACCGGAGATGACCGGTCCCGTACGTGGTCTTGCTTTCGTAGGCTTTGCGTTAGCTGAAGCGTTGGCCCTTATCGGTTTTGTCGTATTTATTCTTTTGAAGTACACGGGCTGATGCACATATATATATTTGGGGCAAACCAAGCCTTCAACCCAATTCTCCCAGCTACGGGAGAGATCATCTGGTCTGTCATATCGTTTGTAGTTCTTTTGGCACTGTTGGTAAAGTTCGCTTTCCCACCTGTGAAAAAGATTATGACAGATCGCACTGCGAAGATCAGAAGCGATATTGAAGCTGCTGAGATGGCTCGCTTAGAGGCTGAGAGGGTGCTCGCTGAGTACAGGAGCCAACTAGAAGAGGGTCGTAAAGAGGCGAATCGTCTCGTTGACGAGGCGAGGAAGACAGCTGGGCTTGTCCGGGAAGATCTTCTGAAACGTGCTCAAGAAGAGGCAGCTGATATCAAACGACGTGCTGATGAGTCTCTGATTATTGAAAAAGAGCGTGTAATGAGCGAACTTCGCAGTTCAGTGGGTGACTTAGCGGTCGAGTTAGCATCGAGAGTTATTTCATACGAGATTGACCGGGTTAGCATCGACCCACTGGTCGTCCAGTTCTTAAGTGAAGTGGGTGCGACGACTAAGTGAGAGAGTGGGTTTTAGGCTATGCCTTAGGCGTGCGCGAGATAGCGGAGTCTAAGAGACAACTTGAGAGAGTGCGAGAAGACTTGGGTGCTATCTATTCAACTGTCGCGAACTCGGAAGAGCTTCTTAGCGTCTTGTGCGACTCAAGTTATAGATCTAAAGAACGCTCGGAACTTATCGTGGATATCTTTGGATCTAAAACCTCGTCAAAGTTGACGGTTGAAGTGTTGCGTGAGGCAGTTGCCGATGAGATTCCAGGTGATCTCCGACGTACCCTCCACGATCTCCCTGAGATGTTTTTGGCCAGCTTTAATCCTGAGAAGATAGGTTTTGCTTCAACTCGCAAGCGAGTTGAAGGGTATGCCTTGGCTCAAGTTCGAGTCGATCCATCAGTCGACCTTGCAAGCGCCGAAAGTGATCTTTTTAAGGTTGCGAGATCGATCGAGAACAATGCTTCTTTGCGCCGCCTCCTGTCTGGAGTAGGATCTAACGCTGAACTTCGAAGAGGACTCGTCTCCGATCTGTTCTTGGCGCGTATTGGAGAAGTTGCTTTAAAGCTTATCTTGTTTGCCGTGCAGACATCGAGAGTGCGTGATATCGTCGAACTTCTCGATGATTTGGTAGTTCTTCTTGCTACCGAACGAGGCAAAGGGATTGCTGATGTTCGTTCTGCCCGAGAGCTCTCTCAACGCCATAGGGAGGCGTTACTGACGGTTCTAGAGGGTGTAACTTCGAGGAGCTTGGAGCTTCGTAGTCGTGTCCAACCAAGTTTGGTAGCCGGTATTGTGGCTCTGGTGGGAGACACGTTGTTTGATGTCAGTGCACGTAGAAGACTTGATGAAGTACGTTCTTTGGTAGCGGACGCGATTCACTAGATTACTGTTTGGGAGAGTTAATTGGCTGATTTTACTATTGATTCAGAGGAGATTTCCGAAGCCATTAGGCGTCGTCTCTCTGACTATAAGCCCTCGCTGTCAGGGGAAGAGGTAGGTAGAGTGTTAGAACTCGGCGACGGTATCGCTCGGGTCTCTGGGCTACCCTCTGTGGCAGTTAACGAGCTACTGAACTTCGAACGGGGCGCCGTCGGTCTCGCGTTGAACTTGGATGAAGATACAATAGGTGCAGTGCTGCTCGGAGCTGCTAACTCTGTAGAAGAAGGGGAGTTTGTTCGTTCTAGTGGATCGATTCTATCTGTGCCGGTCGGAGATGCTTTGCTGGGACGAGTCGTAAATGCCCTTGGGGAACCGATAGATGATAAGGGTCCGATCGAGTATCAGGAGACTAGAAGACTCGAGGTACAAGCTCCCGGAATCGTCGATAGACAGCCTGTAGGCGAACCCATGCAGACTGGCATAAAAGCTATCGATACCATGTGCCCGATTGGACGTGGGCAACGTGAGCTAATTATTGGCGATCGTAAGACCGGGAAGACCTCTGTAGCACTTGATACTATCATTAACCAAAAGGGTAACGGTGTGAAGTGTATCTACGTAGCTATCGGACAGAAGGGGTCGACGGTAGCTGCGGCGGTTGCAATCCTCGAAGAACACGGAGCTTTGGATCACACAGTTGTTGTTGTAGCGACGGCTGACGAACCGGCGCCCTTTAAGTATCTAGCACCATATGCGGGTTGCGCTATGGGCCAGCATTGGATGGAAAATGGCGAACACGCTCTCATCGTCTACGATGACCTATCCAAGCAAGCGGAGGCCTATAGACAGCTAGCTCTGTTGTTGCGCCGACCACCGGGACGAGAGGCGTATCCAGGAGACGTATTTTACCTGCACTCTAGGTTGCTTGAGAGAGCAGCGAAGCTCTCAGATGAAAAAGGTGGTGGGTCTCTGACAGCTCTGCCTATTATTGAGACCAAAGAAGGCGATATATCGGCGTACATACCAACGAACGTTATCTCTATCACGGACGGTCAGGTATTTTTAGACACTGATCTGTTTTACTCTGGAGTAAGACCTGCTATTAACGTAGGTACCTCGGTCTCTAGAGTTGGTGGCGCCGCTCAAATAAAAGCGATGAAAGAGGTTGCTGGTAATTTACGGATAGATCTGGCTCAATTTAGAGAACTCGAAGCCTTTGCAGCTTTTGGGTCCGAATTGGATAAGATTTCACAAGCACAGCTTGATCGAGGTTATCGCTTAACTGAGTTGTTAAAGCAACCTCAAAACTCACCTGTTCCTGTAGAAGAGCAGGTAGTTACCATCTTTTTAGGAACTTCTGGTCTCTTAGATGAGGTCTTGACAGGAGATGTCCAACGCTTTGTTGCAGATGCCTTGGATTTTATGAGAGCTCGTTACGGAAGTCTGCTTGAAGTTATTAGAGAGACTGGAAAGCTTCCTGATCGTAAAGATCTCATCAGTGCGATTGACGATTTCAAAGCCGGTTTTGAACCGTCTACAGGTAAGGGCTAGGAGCTAGTCGGTGGCCGGTGGTCAAGAGCGTACGCTTAGACGTAAAATCAAAAGTGTACAGTCAACGAAGAAGATTACGAAGGCGATGGAGTTGATAGCGGCCTCGCGAATTCAAAAAGCGATTACGCGTATGGCTAACGCGAGACCGTACTATCGAGAGATCTCTGAGATTGTGCGTGACCTTGTCAAGGCTGCCTCTTTGCCTAAAAACCCTTATACGGACCCTACAGATACAGCAGGAGTTGTTGTAGTGATTGCTGTGACGTCCGATAGGGGACTATGTGGGATCTATAACTCTTCAGTTCTACGTGCGACCGAGCGCTTGGCTGAGCAGGTTCGCGCTGAAGGCTCAAATGTGGAGTTAGTAGGTGTGGGGAAGAAGGCCCAAAACTACTTTAAGTTTCAAGAGATTGAGGTGGCAACTCAGGTAAATGGAGTGACAGAGACTCCAACGTATGTTCAAGCGATGTACATACTAGGGTCTGTTCTGGACCGTTACGAAAAAGGTGAGATATCTAAGGTATATGTGATCTCTCATAGGTTCGTGTCAATTGGAGTTCAAAACTTGGAGACGCTGGAGCTGTTGCCCATCTCAAAGAACCAACTTGAGATGGATAGCGTTAAGTCTTCCAGCACTTTTGACTTTGAGTTTGAACCTTCGAGAGATGCGATCGTGGTTCCATTGTTTCGGCAGTTTACTTTAGCAAGACTATTTGCACTTTTGCTCGAAGCCTCTGCAGCAGAGTATGCCTATCGACAAAGAGCCATGAAGTCCGCTAGCGAGAACGCAGAGGAGCTAGCTAGAAAGTACAGGCGTTTTTTGAATAGAGCCCGACAAGACTCCATTACGACTGAGATCATGGAGATAGTCGGCGGTGCTGAGGCACTCAAGGCCGAAGACGATCTCGATAAGGAAGGTTAGTTGCTAGATGTTTGTAGTTGATCTTATTTCTATGTTTCTCGGTGAAAGGTTAAGATGAGTACGACTGTTGAAGAGATGGCCTCTCGAGTCCTTGAAGATGGCAGGGTCGTTGCTGTTACTGGACCGGTGGTAGATGTCGAGTTTCCACCTGCGTCGATTCCTGACATCTTCGAAGCCTTGCGCATGGAGGTTGAAGTCGATGGCAAGACGGTTGTTATCATGCTTGAGGTTGCGCGTCAGATAGGTGAAGGTCGTGTCCGCTGTATTGCTCTACGGCCAACAGACGGTTTGCGCCGTGGTACGGTGGTTAAAAGAACTGGAGCTGGTATTAAGGTACCAGTTGGAGACGGTGTTCTGGGCCATGTGTTTAATGTGGTAGGAAACGTCTTAGACCGCAGTCCTTTGTTAGATGTCGAGGACCACTGGGAGATTCATCGTCCAGCCCCAGCGTTTGCGGCTCTTGAGCCAAGAGCAAAGATGTTTGAGACTGGTATCAAAGTCATTGACCTACTTGAACCTTATGTAGAGGGCGGTAAGGTAGGACTCTTTGGTGGAGCAGGTGTCGGTAAGACAGTACTTATTATGGAGATGATCAACCGAGTTGCTCAACAACATGGAGGAGTCTCCGTCTTTGCGGGTGTCGGTGAGAGAACTCGTGAAGGAACCGACCTTTGGATCGAGATGCAGGAGTCAGGCGTCATCAACAAGGCAGCGTTGGTATACGGGCAGATGGATGAACCTCCGGGTGTGAGACTCAGGGTTGCTCTTTCCGCTTTGACGATGGCGGAGTACTTCAGAGACGTTAAGAATCAGGATGTGTTGTTGTTTATAGATAACATCTTCCGCTTTGTCCAGGCAGGATCTGAGGTATCTGCACTTTTAGGACGGCTCCCTTCTGCTGTTGGCTATCAGCCGACGTTAGCTGACGAAATGGGCGAGCTGCAAGAGCGTATAACCTCGACGAAAGGACGTTCTATAACGTCTCTCCAAGCTGTGTACGTGCCGGCAGATGACTATACAGATCCAGCACCATTTACGACCTTTACCCACTTAGACGCGACTACAGAGCTGTCCCGTCAGATCGCCTCCTTAGGTATCTATCCAGCGGTAGACCCGTTAGCCTCGAGTTCAAATATTTTGGCTCCTCATATAGTTGGGGATCGTCACTATCAGGTGGCGCGTCGAGTCCAAGAGATACTGCAGAGGAACAAAGAACTCCAAGACATAATCGCGATCTTAGGAATAGATGAACTTTCTGAGGAGGACCGAGTTATCGTTGCAAGGGCAAGAAAGATTCAGAGGTTCTTATCCCAGCCGTTTTTTGTAGGGGAGGTATTTACGGGTCTCAAGGGTATCTACGTGCCGATCTCTGAGACGATTGAGTCCTTTGAGGCGCTTGTGGGTGGCGAGCTTGATCATGTTCCAGAACAAGCCTTTATGAACGTTGGCGGTGTTGAAGGTGTCTTGGCGAAGGCAAAAGTTCTTCAAGAGAGTCTCTAATGGCTAACTTTCCATTTGTTCTCGTCTCACCTGAGCATGTGGTCTTCGAGGGAGAGGTAAACGCAGTGACTCTCCGAAGTGGTTCGGGAGACATAACCTTTATGGCCGGACACTCACCGTTTATCGGGCTGGTTGAAACGTGTGCTCTACGGATAGTTCTTGCCGATGGATCTGTATCAATGGCGGCTGTCGACGGTGGTTTCGTTAGGGCAGCTTTGAATAAAGTGAGCGTCGTTACCTCTTCAGCAGAGTTGGCCACCGAGATAGAAGCTGCGATGGTCTTAAATATGAGAACTCAAGCCGAACAGGCCATTCAAGATGGAGACGAAGAACTCGGTAGCCGACTGATGCAGTCAGCTAAAGTGCGAATGGAGATTGCTGACATAGCGGAGTAGGTGGTCTATGCGACAGCGTTTTGGTGTTGTGGTCACACCTCCGGGGGATGTATCTCTCATGTTGAAGGGAGTGCAAGCCTGTTTTGGTTATCGAGGTGTCTCCTCAATTGACCCGCATATAACTTTGGTTCCTCCGTTTAATCTTGATCGTATTGAGCTTCCTAGGGTGCTATCAGCCTTGGGAAGCGTAGGTTGCTCCCTCCAGCCTTTTGAGGTCGAGCTCGGTTCGTTGCGGAGTTTTGACTCCAATGGCGATGTTCTTTTCTTTGAAGTATCTCGAGGCGTTCGTGAACTCGAAGAGGTATATCTCGCCGTGATGGAAACGGGTGTTTTCCGAGAGGTTGAGCGCAGATTTGTGCCCCATCTAACTGTTGCTATCGGTGTTGGTTCTGAACGTACACTACAAGCTAATCGTTTACTAGACCCAATAAACCTGAGTTTTACGGTAGATGCGCTCGATACTCTTACCAAAGTAGCGGGTGAACGATGGAGCCGTTGCGGGAGTTCGGTATTGGGCTTGGGCAGTGTGAGAAGTATCTCTCATCTACGTGTCGGTTTCTACCTCGAAGTCGGGGTCTCTCAAGGAGTCCTTGACGCTTTTGAGGTTGAGCTTGAAGATGATCATATCGATAGATCTGTACTCGAGGTGTTAGCGCTTCGAAGCAGGGGAGGAACCTATGCCTTAGTGGCGTACCAAGACTCGCGGGTTCTGGGCACGGTTATCTACACCTACGTGAGTGCAAAGCTAGTCGTTATTGACTATGTTGTTGTCTTCAATAGAGAGAACCGCGGTTTCGGATTGGGTAGGTCTGCTGTATCTTTCGTGTTAGACGTTCTTAGAAAGGACAACGTCTCTTACGTAATAGTAAGATCGAACCCGAGCTCTCGTTGGCTTGAACAGCTTGGCTTTGTGGCATGGAGCGACTCTTCGTGCATGGACTTGCTGGCAAAACTCGTAACGTCTGAACGAAGCGCTTTCTTGGTCAGGGAGCTATGTTGAACCCTCGTAGCTTTTCGATGCGGTGGTAGGCGTCGATTCGCCGAACGGTCTTCGACCTTGATCTCATAACTAAAGATTGCGTGATGGCTTTGTCTGACTGGTACCTCACTCCTCGGAGAAGTTCTCCATCTGTGATTCCAGTAGCAGCGAAAAAGCAGTCGTCCGATGATACGAGATCGTCCGTCATTAAGACCTTATCTAGGTCGTAACCGGCTTTTATTGCCAAAAGACGTTCGTCTTCGTTTCTCGGCCATAACTTTCCTTGGATCTCTCCGTCCATCGCCCTTAGTGCGGCGGCGGATACGACTCCTTCTGGAGTGCCTCCGATCCCAAATAACATGTCGGTACCTGACTCTGGCCAAGCAGTTGCGATTGCGCCGGCGACGTCTCCGTCGGTGATAAGTTTGACTCGTGCCCCGGCCTCTCTTACCTCTTCTATTAGGTCAGTGTGGCGATCGCGATCAAGAATTACAACGGTGAGGTTGCGAATTGAAGTCTTTTTGGCCTTGGCCAGTGCTTTTAAGTTTTCCTCTGGAGAGGCGTTTATGTCTACCACTCCTACACCTTCAGGCCCAACTGCTATTTTGTCCATGTAAACACAAGGTCCAGGGTTGAACATGGTGCCTCGTTCAGATACTGCTATCACAGAGAGGGCACCTCCGCGTCCTGTGGCCGTCGGACGAGTCCCATCTATGGGATCTACTGCGACATCACATAGCGGTGGCCTTCCGTCTCCTACGATCTCGCCATTGAATAACATCGGAGCGTTGTCTTTTTCACCCTCTCCGATTACTACGAGTCCTTCCATAGCTACAGAGCGAAGCACGGATCTCATAGCGTCGACAGCGGCTCCGTCGGCTCCTTCTTTGTCTCCTCTTCCCATCCACATACCTGCGGCTAGGGCAGCGGCTTCTGTCACGCGTACTAACTCGAGTGCAAGGTTTCTATCCGGCTTTGTCGTTGTATCTATGGAGTTCATCGCAAATAGGGTAGCCTAATTTGCCCCGTCTATGCACGGTACTTTGGAATTTCTTCTCTGAAACCATATTGTTTCACAGGACGGTTACAGAGATACTCTTGTTGTTTTGGAAGTTCTGCGGTGTTGGCTGAACCTGGTTACTCCTACCTGTCTAGCTAAATTTGTTGTATGTGTGCTTGCCCGATGATGTACTGCTGCTCGGGCTCGAGGCTGATCCACAGTAAGACTTGGTGGGAAGTACCGCACTGGGAGAGCGGTGATGACCAGGAGTTGTTGCTCACGTGAGATACTGCTGACTGATGTGTCATGAGAGGCATATGCGGTCTCTACTCTCGTGTACGCTTCTACTACTACCCGATGTGCTTTCTCTTCGGATGAGTGAGTTGAAGTGCTGTAACTCTATTGAGTGATCGCTAAGGCGATCGTTTCGACGACGTTGATCCAACGTGGCTGGCTATTTGAGTTGTTGGGTGAATCGTACTTGGATGAGCGTGGGTTCAGCGCTAAGATGTTCATCAAATCTTTAGCTGATTTTTAGTCGAGAGCGTTCTTCGCGCTCACAGAAGAGAGAAAGAGGCGTACGTGACAGATCGAAGCATCTTTGTTGTTCGCCCGTCTGGACCGCTTTTTGGCTCTGTAAAGGTAAACGGTGCCAAGAACTCTGTTTTGAAGCTAATGGTAGCGACTTTGTTGGCCGAAGGTACTCACCGTCTCCATAACGTGCCTGACATAACTGACGTAAAGATCGTGGCCCAGATGTTGACAGAGTGTGGTTCCAAGGTCTCTTTTGAAGGTGATGGAGAGGTGGTTATTGAGACTCCCAAAACTAGCGATATCACTCCTCGAGCGTCTTTGGAGCTAGTAGCTAAAATTAGAGCTTCTGTCGTAGTGATGGGTCCACTACTAGCTAGGTGTAAACGAGTTGAACTAGCACAACCAGGTGGCGACGACTTTGGTAGTCGTCCAATCGACTATCACATAGAAGGACTCTCTACGCTAGGTTCGACGTTTTCAGAGAACGACGGTTATTTAATCGGCCGTACTCAAGGTCTTACTGGGGGACGCGTTGTTTTGGAGTTTCCTTCGCATACTGCTACAGACAATATCCTTATGGCTGCTGTTTTGGCTGACGGTGCAACGGTAATTGAAAATGCTGCGAGAGAGCCTGAGGTAATTGATCTCGCCGAGATGCTGATCTCCATGGGAGCGAAGATCAAAGGTGCTGGTACATCAAGGATCGAGGTGCAAGGCGTGACGTATCTAGAGCCGGCGAACCATAGAGTCATTCCAGACAGAGTCGAAGCCGCTACCTTTCTTGCAGCTGTAGCAGTAAGTGGTGGAGAGGTTCTTCTACAAGAGGCACGGGAAGACCATATGGAGATGCTGTTGAGAAAGATACGCTCTATGGGGATACATATCGAGGCGACACCGCAGGGCATTGGGATAAAGTCTGAGGGGCGATTAAAGGCAGTAGATGTCTCTACTCTTCCATACCCCGGTGTGGCCACAGACTATCAACCGCTAGTTGTTACCATGCTTTCGGTAGCTGATGGAACTTCTGTGGTGAGCGAGAACCTGTTTTCGGGACGTTTTCGTTACATTGATGAACTTCGAAAAATGAGTGCTGATATCGTCACAGATGGCCATCATGTTGTCATTCGAGGAACCTCGAAGTTGGTTGGCGCACAGGTGCGTGCTTGTGACATTCGTGCCGGCTCAGCGTTGATTGTGGCGGCGCTAGCGGCAGACGGAGAGACCGAAATTTCAAGTGTGAACCACATTGATCGAGGCTATGCAAAAATCGAAGAGCGGTTGCGACTTCTCGGAGCGAACATTGAACGTCACAGAGTTTTTGACGAGAAGTTCGACTGAGATGGAAGAAGGAGACAAGGTCGCTGATCTTTTTCGAAGGGCGCGTCTTGGCGACCGATCTGCACTGGCGCGACTTATTTCGTTTGTGGAACGTGAAAAAGAAGTGCTTTCATTCGTACCGAAAGAGCTAAGAACAGAAGGAACTCATTCGTACTTGGTCGGAATAACTGGGCCTCCGGGCGCTGGAAAGTCAACGTTGACCGACAGACTGGTAGCATCGTATCGAGGACAAGACGACGAAGTTGCGGTCTTGGCGATCGACCCCACCTCTCCTTACTCTGGTGGTGCAATTCTTGGAGATCGAGTAAGAATGCAGAGCCATGCCTTGGACTCCAAGGTCTATATCCGTTCTATGGCGACAAGAGGATCTCTGGGCGGCTTAGCGGTTGCTGTACCGATAACGCTTAGAGTGCTTGAACTCGCCTCATTCAATGAAATCATCGTCGAGACCGTTGGAGTGGGCCAAGTGGAGGTGGATATAGTGGGTTCATCCGATTCGACGGTCGTGGTCCTAAATCCCCTTTGGGGAGACTCGATTCAGGCGAATAAGGCTGGACTTTTAGAGATTGCCGATGTCTTTGTAGTAAATAAGGCAGATCGCGACGGCGTTCGACAGACTAGAAGAGATTTGGAAGCGATGCTAGATCTATCTGAACCAAAGAAGTGGCGTCCGCCGATCGTCGAGACAGTAGCCTCCGATGGTCGGGGGGTATCGGAGCTCGTGTCAGCGCTAACAGCGCATCGTGAGTTCCTAATGGACTCAGGTGAGATTGAACGTAAGCGACAAAGGCGAGCTTTAGGAGAGTTCACCAAGGCGACGTTGCGGTTGTTTGAAAGATCTCTCTGGGACTCCGAGGAGTTTATACGCCTGCATCAAAGAGTTAAAGAGGGAGAGATGGAGCCGACACGGGCTGCGCAAGAAGTAATAGATAGGATCTTGCGAAACTAAGGCTAGGTAGATCCGAGCTTTGAGCTACATTGAGATACATGGGTAAATACATACACGTCTCTAAAAGCGAAGGCGAAGTAGCGGTAGTAACTTTGGATCGCCCCAAGATGAATGCTCTTTCTAGCGATCTTCTTTTAGAGTTAGCTCAAGTGGCGGAGAGTTTTATTGAGTCGCCCCCCAGGGCCGTTGTCTTTAGTGGTGGCGAGAGAGTTTTTGCAGCGGGCGCAGAGATATCTGAGTTTGAAGACACGACTAAAGCGTTTGAGCTTGGCCGATTGTTCCATAGAGCCTTGGGGGCGATTGCGATGATACCCCGAGTAACGATCGCTGCGGTGAACGGTTACGCTTTAGGAGGGGGTTGCGAACTCGCGCTGGCTTGTGACTTTAGAGTCGCTGGACAAAGGGCAAAGTTCGGTCAGCCTGAGGTCTTGCTTGGTATTATTCCAGGAGGGGGAGGTACTCAACGACTGTCAAGGCTTGTAGGTGTATCTAAAGCGAAAGATCTGATCTTAAGCGGACGTCAGGTCCTTGCTGAGGAGGCACTAGCGATTGGACTTGTCGATAGAGTCGTTCAAGACGACGCCGTTTTGTCTAACGCAATCCTTTGGGCGGAGTCTTTCGCCAAGGGTGCGTTGATAGCACAGTCACTCGCCAAGTACGCGATAGACCAGGGTCTGGAGACGGCTTTGGATAGCGGTCTCAACCTTGAGTTAAGAGCCTTTGCCGAGGTGTTCAAGAGTGAAGATGCAAAGATTGGGATCAAATCCTTCTTTGAGAATGGACCAGGCAAAGCTACGTTTATCGGTCGATAGGCATCCTATGTTTTTATGGAGTCGAGGCTTGCATGAGGCCTTAGAGGTGTAATAGCCCTATGCCAGAAGTTGGAGCCCCATCTCGTAAGGTGAACTTAAGTCCTGGTGGTAAGGGAGGACGGAGGTAACCATTCCGAATGTACCTTGACCGAGTATCTCTAGGCTACACTCATACAGTGCTTCGTGGTCTTTGGGGTCGTAAGACTTCAAAGTAGCGCTCTCTGAGTGATCAGGGATTAGATCTCCGTGGCTGTCGATCTTTCCCCAAATTACTGAGACCCTGATATCCTCAGCTCTTATCTGGCCTGTTGATAAGCGAACTTGAACTATGGCATTTCCTTGGAGAGCGTCATTCGCATCTACTTTGTTGAGAATTTCAACCCCATTAACCTCAACGGCATGCCAGTGTGTATTAATAGTGTTTTTCCATGTCGCTAGGGCTTTGGCTCTAACTGAGTTGTCCGCGCATAAGGCTCTATTTCGAGTCGCGGCAGGCTCATAGAGCTTCGTTACGTAGTCACCTACCATCCGATGTCCTGAAACTTGGGGCGCAAGCGTTGAGATTGAGTGCTTCATTCTGGTGGTCCATCTACGAGGTATCTGATCTGCATCTCGCTCGTAGAACTCTGAGACGGCGCTTTGTTCTAAAATACTAAAAAGAGAGTCGCACTCTAGACGTGACCTCTCCTCTTCGTAGAACTCAGAGGGAGCCGAGGCGATAGCCCATCCGTTTGAGCCGTCATACATCTCTGCCCACCACCCGTCCAGTATCGACAGGTTAAGTGCACCGTTGAGAGCGGCTTTCATTCCCGAGGTTCCTGAGGCTTCAAGTGGCCGAGTAGGAGTGTTGAGCCAGATGTCGCATCCGTGGTAGAGGACCTTGGCTAAAGACATATCATAGTCAGGGACGAAGACAAACCTCGAACGTGCAGGCGAATGGAAGGCAAAGTCAAAGACCTTTCTTACGATCTCCTTCCCTGGCTCATCTTTCGGGTGTGCTTTCCCGGCGAAGATGAACTGGACAGGCCGGTCAGTGGAGAGGCATAGCTCAAGTAGTCGTTCTGTCTGTGATAGCAAGAGATCGGCTCGTTTATAAGGAGCGAATCTTCGCGCAAAGCCGACGGTGATGGCTCGTGGGTCTAAGACACTGTCACACCATCCTAGGTTCACCTCTTCCCAACCAGAGGCTATGAGAGCGTTTTTAAGCCTTCTTCGGATCTCTGGTACCATTTTGGACCGAAGCCCCTCTTTAGCCTGCCAAACAAGCTCGTCTGGAACCTCCCTAAAGGCACTCCACTCCTCTATAGACGCGTTAGCCCAGTTGGGATGAACGGTGTTTGAGTAAAGGTCAGAGAACTCGTTTGCGGTCCACGTGGAAGGATGGACGCCATTGGTAATGTGTCCGATAGGTACCTGAGAGTGTTCTAGAGCGGGCCATACTCCAGAGAACAGTTCTCTAGAGACCTCACCATGTAGCTTCGACACCCCATTTACTGAGGAGGCGAGTCTCATGCCCATTACTGCCATATTGAACGGCGCATCTACAGGTTCCCCTTCGAAGTGACCTAGGGCTAGGACTTCGCTCATGTCAACGTTGCACTCATTAGCCATGTAGAAGAGGTACTTGTGCATAAGATCGACCGGGAAGAGGTCGATTCCCGCTGGAACGGGTGTGTGAGTTGTAAATACGTTGGATGCTCTCACAACCTCAATTGCCTCTTTAAAGTCGAAGCCTTCTAGCACGAGTTCTCGGAGTCGTTCTAGACCCAAAAATCCGGCGTGTCCCTCATTGGAGTGGTAGATCTCTACAGCCTCGCCTAAGGCTCTTAGGACCCTAACACCTCCAACTCCAAGAATGATCTCTTGTCGTAGACGATGTTCAACGTCACCTCCGTAAAGACGATCGGTGATGGAGCGAAGATGTGGGGGGTTGTGTTCGTGGTCTGTATCTAGGAGATAAAGGTTGACTCGCCCTACCTTGGCTCGCCATATTTTTACTATGATGTCCTCTTCTCCTAGTCGCAGATCTACTTCGTTTATAGGCTGAGGCGCCTCAAGCCCTACCTCTAGAGGGTTTAAGTTCGGGTATCGTTCAAACTGGTTCCCCCTGGGGGTGACGCCTTGGCGGAAGTATCCTGAGCGGTAAAAGAGACCAACCCCTACGATAGGCACTCCCAACGCCGAAGAAGACTTTAGATGATCACCTGCAAGTACGCCAAGCCCACCTGAGTACTGAGGAAGGGCGGATGAGATCCCAAACTCCGGTGAAAAGTAAGCGATCTTTGAGACGGACGACTCTCTTTGTTGAAACCAAGACTCTGACTTCGAGTAGGAGTCGAGATCACCGCTGACCTTCTTTAGGAACTCGGTGAAACGGGAGTCGTTGGATAACTCCTCCAGCCGCTCGCTGGATACCTGTTCTAAAAGGTGGAAGGTGTTGTGGTCAGTTTCTTCCCATATCTTTGGGTCAACCCATCGAAACAGGTCTTGACACTGTCGATCCCATGACCAGCGTAGATTACTTGCCACCTTCATAAGTGGAGATAAGCTCTCTGGTATTGAACGTTCGACTCTAAAGCTATGCAATGGTTTCACATATCATAGGTTATTTGCTTGGTAGCCTTCGAGCTGACCTGTTGGAACAATACTCTATATAACTAGGCATTCTCGTTTACTTGGAGGTCGATTTGGCAGCAGATAAGGTGAGTTTGGACCTTAGAACACCCGTTATAAAGAGTGAGATGCCAGCGAAAGCTACGATCTTCCAACCCCTTGAAGTTATTTGCGATGCATTCTCGATGCCTTCGAACCCGCTTCGAGCTGTACTTGTCTATGAAGAGGGGGGATCTTTAATGCGAGTACCGCTTTTAGAGGTGGGAGACGATGCCTTTAGTGCGACGTTTATCCCTAAGACACTGGGGGAACATAGACTCCGAGTACTTGTTTGGGAGGACTTGTTCAGAAAGAGTGTGCAGTCTCTCCAAAGACGTGTAGGAGCTAACGTAGCTGAGCTTGTCGACTTTGAAGACGTTGTATCTGAGGCAGCCCTTCGATGCAAGAACCTTGGGAAGGTTAATTCTTCCTCGAAACTCTACAAAGAGATCTTCCCGACTCTCAAGAGTCTCTTGAAAGAAGTAACAGATGGTCCTTTGAAAACGATCTCAGAATCTCTTGACTCTTTAGTGGAAAGACGATATGAGATCGAAGCCTTCAGCGACGAGGCTCGTAAGTTGTTGAGACTGCTCAACGATGAGGATCTCTTAGACGTCTGTTGCGTACCTTTGCGTAGAGATGACGTCACTGAGCTTAGTTTTGAGGTCTTTGTCGAAAGGGAGCGATCAACTTTTGGATTTTGGTATGAGCTTTTCCCACGGTCGGTTGGTGGATTTAAAGGCGTTGTAGAGGTACTTCCTCATCTTGTAGACCTTGGAGTTGATGTACTTTACTTACCTCCGATTCACCCAATCGGAGTTACAGGGAGGAAAGGTAAGAATAACTCGTTAGTTGCACAAGAGCACGAAGTTGGAAGTCCGTGGGCTATCGGTTCACAGCTAGGAGGACACGACAGTATCGATCCATCTTTGGGTGGATTTCAAGAGTTCTCTGAGATGATTGAGGCTGCTGGGAGATTTGGAGTCGAGATAGCCTTAGATCTAGCTCTTCAGTGTTCGCCAGACCATCCTTGGGTTAGTGAACATCCCGAGTGGTTCATACATCGCTCCAACGGGACGATAGCCTTTGCGGAGAATCCTCCGAAACGTTATGAAGACATAGTCCCTATTAACTTCTTTCCATCTAAAGAAAGCGATCGAGTAGCTCTTTGGAGAGAAATTCTGCGAGTTGTAACCTTCTGGATCGATAGGGGCGTTCGTACTTTTCGCGTGGACAACCCCCATACGAAACCCATATCTTTTTGGAAGTGGTTGATATCGACTGTACGAAAAGAGTATTTAGGTGTAGTGTTTTTGGCTGAAGCCTTTACAAGGCCCAAGATCATGTATAAGTTGGCGCAGGTTGGATTCTCTCAAAGCTATACATATTTTACTTGGCGTAATAGCCCCATCGAGATCTCAAGTTACGTAAAGGAACTGTACAGCAAAGAGATCTGTGCCTACTTCCGACCCAACTTCTGGCCCAACACCCCAGATATACTTTCAGGGTCTCTCAGATGGGGCTCCCGATCCGAGTTTGAACTTAGACTCGTACTCGCCTCTACGCTCTCTCCAAGTTATGGGATCTACTCTGGGTATGAGTTCTTGGAGAACGAGCCGTTCTCCTTTGACTCTGAGGAGTATCAGAACTCTGAGAAGTACGAAATAAAAGTACGCGACTATGAAATTGGCGGTGCTTTAGATAGCCTAATCTCAAAGATCAATAACTTTAGGAGATCACATCTAGCTATGCAACGCATTGCTAATGTTGAATTTTTGCCAGTGGACGGGGAAAGCCTGCTCGCATTCCTAAGGTTTGCACCGGAGTGCGACGACTATGTTCTTGTGGTCTGTAACTTCAATACCAAGAGCGTCAGTGAGGGAGCACTCTATCTACCTGAGCTTTTACCTGGAGGTAAGGTGCTAGAAGAGGCTTACGGTTTCGACTCACTTACCGGTGAACACTATACGTTTCGCAAAGGTCATAACTTCATTAGACTCGACCCAGCTAGGACTCCAGGACACCTGGTATCTTTGACCTTTAGAGAATGATTTGAGGTGGTGAGGTGTCCCAAGTTGGTCGAAATTGGTTTCAAGAAGCCATCTTTTACGAGGTTCTAATAAGGGGGTTTTATGACTCCAACGATGACGGAACCGGCGATATTAGAGGACTGATCGAAAAGCTTGACTACTTGGAGTGGTTAGGCGTAGACTGCATCTGGCTACTTCCGTTTTATAAGTCTCCTCTGCGAGACGGTGGTTACGATATCGCCGATTTTCTAACAGTCTTGCCTGCTTATGGAGACGTAGGCGAGTTGGAAACTCTAATTGGAAGGGCTCATCAGAAAAATATTAGAGTAATTGCCGATCTCGTCATGAACCACACCTCGGATCAACATCCATGGTTTTTGGAGTCTAAAAGAGATCGCAACAACCCTAGAGCAGACTGGTACGTATGGTCTGACACGGACGAGGACTATAAGGGTGCTCGGATCATCTTTGTTGACTCTGAGGTATCGAATTGGACGTACTCCCAAGAGCGTCAGCAGTTCTACTGGCACCGTTTCTTTAATCACCAGCCTGACCTCAACTATGACAATCCAGAGGTTCAAGAGGAGATGGTAGGTGTACTTGACTACTGGCTAGACAAAGGGCTCGATGGGTTCCGATTGGATGCAGTTCCTTATCTCTTTGAACGAGAGGGTACCAACTGTGAAAATCTCCAGGAGACACACGACTATCTAAAGCACATACGATCTCGTGTTGATAAGAGATATAAAGACAAGGTTCTTCTAGCGGAAGCTAACCAGTGGCCGAAAGACGTTGTTGACTACTTTGGGGACGGTGATGAGTGTCATATGTGCTTTAACTTCCCCATCATGCCTCGCCTATTTATGTCTGTCAAGATGGAGTCCGCTCGTCCAATTACGGAGACTATCGAACAGACTCCTGAGATTCCGAAAGGTTGCCAGTGGGGGATCTTCCTTCGAAACCATGACGAGCTAACGTTAGAGATGGTAACTGAAGAGGAACGGGACTTTATGTATCGTGCTTACGCTGCTGATCCTCTTATGCGTAGAAACGTTGGGATTGGACGACGACTTGCACCACTTATCGACAACGACAGAAGGGTTGCGGAGTTGTTGCACGCACTTTTACTCTCTCTGCCAGGATCTCCAATCCTGTACTACGGCGACGAGATCCTCATGGGAGATAACATCTACCTAGGAGATCGGGACTCTGTCCGAACGCCTATGCAGTGGACCCCTGATCGAAATGCAGGATTTTCAAGAGCCGACTTTGCTAAGCTGTATCTTCCTCCAAATATGGATCCAGTCTACGGATATGAGGCGCTAAACGTCGAGTCGCAGATGCGCAATCCTTCCTCATTTCTCAGATGGCTTCGTCACTTGCTCTGGATCCGCCGCTCAGAAGGAGTCTTTGGTGTAGGTTCCCTACAGGTCCTAAACTCAGACAACTTGAGTTGTTTTGCCTTTGTGAGATCCATCGACGAGGAGGACAAACATGTTCTGTGCGTCAATAATCTATCTAAATCAGCGCAACCGCTCTCGTTAGATCTATCGAAATATATTGGCAAGGTTCCTTATGAACTTCTTGGTCGAGTTCCGTTTCCAATGGTGGAAGCAACTCGTTATACCTTTACGCTTCCGCCTTATGGAGTATTTTGGTTCGATTTGGCGACAGAGTAAGGATAACCTGATGCAGGGGAGTGAATATGCCAAAGGATACCGAGACGGAGTCTGGTAAGAAACTTATCTCGCTAGATGAGATCCTTGCCTTGGCTCAGATCAAAGTCCCTCTAACTGAGATAACCCAGTTTGTGAGAAGATCTCGCTGGTATCTCGGTCGACAAAGTGCGACTTTGGAGTTTATGGTTTGTGGATATACAGACGTTGATGGAGTCGATCCTTCGGTTCTCCACGTCATAGCTAAAGATGATGACGGAGGAGTCTGGAACCTTCCTTTGATTATCGCCTATGAGAGCTTGGATGGGACTCTCATCGCCGAGGTGCCAAGACCAGGAAGCAGTTCATGCTTCATCTACGATGCCACCTCCTTGAGAGTTGGACAAAAAGCTTTAATCGGCGATGTAGGGAAATCAAAGGTGGAACCTAAGGTTTCGTCTAAGAGCTTTGAACAGTCGAATACGTCCTTTATCTACGACGACCTTTACTTCAAGCTCTATCGGCGCTTAGTTCCTCATAAAAATCGTGAAGTCAAGATCCTAGAGGGTCTATCGAGGGTTACTGAAGGCGAAGTTCCACAGGTTATAAAGGTGGGCGAGCGGTGTGGGTACAGTACCCATCTGATCCTAGAGTCTCTAGACGGCCAAGACCTTTACGGAGTGATAAAGGCGTTGTTAATGCACGGCGACGTAGAAAGGGTCAAGAAACATCTCTCGAACTTAGGTGTCTTGCTAGCGAGCATACATAGGTCACTACGGGGCCTATTTGGGTATGAGTCTATAACTACCGACCAACTTTACTTACGAGCTTATAAGAGAGTGAGTGAGCGAATAGCGACGCTGGAGCCTTCGTACTCCAGCACCGACTACAACTCTAGCCAGATAGACGCGATAGCCGCTTCGCTCTCTGCATACATAGAAAGATCTCAACGGGGAGAGGACTCCAAGAGAGGGAGAACGTCCGCTAGCACACAGATTCAAGTAATCCACGGTGACCTACACCTTGGACAGATCCTTATCTGTGGTGATCGCCAAACTTTGATCGACTTCGAAGGCGAAGTTCTTGGAGAGAAAGACGATTGGTTCAAGGCCAAGGAGTACGACCTAGCTGGAGTGGCAAGGTCGATACACTATGCCAGCTTCGAAAGCCGCTATCTGCTGACGGAGGCGGGAGAGATGGTTGTGAGTGAACTAGAAGACGCCTTTTTGGGAGCTTACTTGAGTGATCAAAGTACATACCTTGACTCGTCTGTGACTGCATTTGATCGAGATCTGTATGAGGTATTGAAGCTAGAAAAGGCTGTATATGAGCTAGAGTACGAGCTGAGAGCTCAGAGAGGGCTGCTTGCAATCCCTGCTAGTTTCCTATTAGGTAGGAGAGGTGAACAAGGCGATGAATGAACTCAGGTACGCCTCAGATCTGGACCTATACCTCTTTGGTGAGGGCCGACATCAGATGGGATGGGAGTTTCTTGGAGCTCACTATGGTGAGTTTCAAGGAGAACTGGCGGTACACTTCGCGGTGTGGGCTCCAGCAGCGCGCTCCATATCGGTGATTGGCGACTTCAATGGGTGGGACTATACCCATGGGTATATGTCACCTCGCGGAGACTCTGGTGTGTGGGAGTTTGTTTCAAAGCGGTGTCGGCCCGGAGACATATATAAGTTCTCGGTTGAGACCTCCTCAGGAGATCGCATCGAAAAAGCCGATCCTTATGCACTTTGGACCGAGGTACCTCCAAAGACAGGATCTCGAGTGATTGAGACTTTGGAGTTCGAATGGACAGATCAGGAGTGGATGACGAATCGACCTGAGTGGATTGGAGACTCGCCAGTTTCGATATACGAAGTTCATCTTGGTTCATTTATGTATGGTCGATATGAACAAAGCTACCTCTATGCCGTGGATGAGCTTGTTGGACACGTCAAGGAGTTGGGTTTTACTCATGTAGAACTCATGCCGATCAACGAGCACCCCTTTGGAGGTTCCTGGGGGTATCAAGGCACGTCATATTTTGCCCCTTCTTCAAGGTGGGGAACTCCTTCAGAGCTTGCTGCTTTGGTGAATGCGTTTCATGAGCAGGACATAGGGGTAATCTTGGACTGGGTTCCTGGACACTTCGCAACTGATCTTCATGGACTGTTCCGCTTTGACGGTTCAGCGCTTTACGAACATCTTGATGAGATCCAAGGTATACATCCCGACTGGGGGTCGGCGATCTTTAACTTTGATCGCAAAGAGGTAAGAAGTTTTCTTCTCTCCTCCGCCTATTTCTGGGTAAGTAAGTATCATATAGATGCCCTGAGGGTGGATGCGGTGGCATCGATGATATACCTGGACTACTCGAGGTCGAGCTGGGTTCCTAACGTCTACGGAGGGCGTGAGAATCTTGGTGCTATCTCTTTGCTGCAGGAGGTGAACACTATGGTGCCTCTCCTTTCAAAAGGTGCCGCTACTTTTGCAGAGGAGTCGACCGCTTTCCCAAAGGTGACTCAAAGTGTAGACGTAGGTGGTTTAGGTTTTGGGTTCAAGTGGAACATGGGTTGGATGCACGACACATTAGAGTACTTCTCTTACGATCCAATCTACCGCAAGTACCATCACGACCTTATTACCTTCGGTCTCTTGTATGCATTCTCGGAGAACTTTGTACTCCCCCTCTCTCATGACGAGGTAGTTCACCAAAAAGGTTCATTATATGCAAAGATGTTTGGAGACGAGTGGCAACGGTTTGCTCACCTTAGAGCTCTATACGCGTGGATGTGGGCGTATCCAGGTAAGAAGCTGCTGTTTATGGGTTCTGAAGCTGGACAAGGGTACGAGTGGAACGATGAAGTGAGACCTGACATGGGCTCTTCAGAGTTGCAAGAGAAGTTAAAGGGACTTGTGCATGACCTAAATCATATCTATCGAGGTACTCCACAGCTTTATCTCGCAGATCATAAGCCTGAGGGTTTTGCATGGGCGGTTGTTGACGATAGGGATTCAAATACCTTTGCCTTTACCCGAAAAGTTTCTCACCTGGCCCGTGAAGTCCTATGTGTGGCTAACTTTTCCCTTGCAGACCGTAGTGACTACGAGATTCCGGTAGAAGTTGACGGCACTTGGATGGAGGTGCTGAATACCGATTCAGTGCACTATGGGGGTTCAGGGAAAGGAAACTTGGGGTCTGTCAAAACCTCACGGACTACTCAGCCCTGGAACCTTAGGGAAGGGCCTGTTCTGTCAGTAACGTTGCCCGCGTTGAGCGTGGTTTACTTTTTATCTCCGCAAAACACTGACGAACTTTGACCTGGTTTATCGCAATGGAGCAGACGGTCTGCGATGGACGTGATCTGTAAGATAGTCGTTGGCCAACGCCTGGGTGTGCGAAGTTGCTGGGCGAGTCGGGGAGGGGACGTCGGCGGTTACCTCCCTAATCATACCAGCGGCGTTCTCGGAGCTCAGAAATGAAACGTCATACTTGACCGCAAGACAGGTGTCTTTTCTACGCAATGACGAGAGTGACGCCAACTCAAGAGCACATTTGAAGTAGGAGTTTTCCCGCGCGAGTGGATTGGGCCAGGTTGCGCTAACAGGTGTACCCTGTTCATCTCCAGACTAGTTAACTGGTAAAGAGTTAGCGGAATAGATGGAAAAGAACCACTGGAGTACTCACTTGTTGGATTCGGATATGTTCCGGACCGCGACGCCAGGTGCCGAGAAGTCAGGAATCGGCTCATGTCTCTGCTTGTTTTGGCTACGAAAACGTCGCTGTTTGCAGTGACGATTGTGGAGATCTCGCGACGGTGGTGATTGGATCCTTCATGTCAGGAGAGCGTTCTAATATCACCCTGATGCTGGCGGTCAGCGCTTGATTGTCTTGGTGTGGCCATCTATGATATCGAGACACAGCCGGACCAGAAAAGCATGGCGTTCGCTGAAGCTGTCTGGTTAACGCTTTGATCATTTTGGAGATCCGTTTATGTAGGTATCGTTTTTACACATGTTGCTATTGCCATTTCAAAACGCTGGAGCCTCCAAGTTTTTCAGAGCGGCTCGCTCTTCAAGGTGAGCGCAAGTGAAGGCATTCGACCACTCAGTTTTACAAAACCCTCGTCATGAAGACGCTATTCGGATCCTCCCTGTAGTCAGCGAATGGACTGCAGTACTGGAAGCCGTGCTTGAGATAGAGGCGTCGGGCAGGCTCGAAGAACTCGAACGATCCGGTTTCGAGGTACAGGCGCGAGAGCCCCATACGCTCCGACTCAGCGATGATGTGCTGGAGAAGTAGTGCTGCGACGCCGCTACGTCGGTAAGAGGGAGCGACCCGCATCGACTTGACCTCGCCGCTGGCGTCGTTAAGCTGTTTGACCGCAGCGCAACCTACGACCGATCCCTCGCAGAGTACGGTCCAGAACGTGACTGTTGATGTCCGTAGCCCATCGAGGTCTAAAGCGTGCTTGCTCTGCGGTGGAGTGACAGCCTTCATCTCCTCGATGTGCGCTTCGAGGAACGCCGCGATTTCCGGGCCGGACAAGTCATCGACGACCAGCTCCATCAGCTCTCCTCCTCGGTGCTCTGAAGGGATGATTTACACCCTCGGAGTGCAACAGCGACAGTGATTCGTGTGGCCCCACGTTTGGGCAGGCTCTGCTCAGTTTCGGTAACCGACGCTAGGGCGAGACAATATCGGCGCAATCTTGTATGGACGCCGAGACGGTAGAGGTTGATCCGCCACCGATCCAAGATCGTGATCTCGCCTCTCACGTTGTCGCAGCGGGACTCCGTCTGGTTCAGGGCTTGAACATCTCGCACGCAAAGTGCTCGTATGGTTCCTGAATCATTTGTCATGCTCGGCTCTAAAGCGTTCGTCTTCCACAACGGGATAACACCTTCCGCGTCCGCCGGACATTCAGCTTGTAGCGTCCAACCCTTGGAAGTTGCTACGGTTGTGAGAGCGTCCGATGGGTGGTTGTGAACATGCTCGTTCCAGAAGTTGCGACAGCTGTCACCGGTCATCTCGCCGAAAGTAGGGCGTGGGGTTACCAGCTCTTCAAGATGACGGCAGTCGAAGGTGATTTCTCGTTTTATCACGTGGCCGACGTAGCGGTAGCGGGCCGATCCCGTTGGTGTAGCGAGAGAGCGCATCTACTCAGTGCATAAGCTAAGGCAGCCATTGCCATATGGTATCAGCTGACTGCCTTTCCTGCTTCAAGATGACCTTGCCCGCCGAGGCAAAGATCAGCGATAAAAGGGAAGCGGACAGATTTTGGGAACTCTTTGACCAGTACGACGGCCCATAGTCAAGGTTAGAGATGTTTTAAGCGCGTATGAGTACTGCTTAAATAACCTTATCCAATGGCTTATACGACTAGAGATAAAAAAATAGTGAACGTGGGTACTCAGGGTAGTAATGAGCCATCGCTCAAATGGTAATACCCTTTGATAAGGCATTCACTTGTAATGTATCGATACAGTCGATACGAGAGGTATCGTGTTCGCTACCGCATGAAACAAGCTTTAACGATGTTGACGAATTAACCCGACCGACTCGACCGGTGAGAGCTACTTTTTCAGAGATGATACGGTGAGCTCCAGCTTTGAGGTAGGGGTGGACACTGACATGAGTAGTCCGACATTAGTCACCAGATTCCCATCAATCATGACAGCCTCGATAGCTTCTGACCTGGTATAGCTATCTCGAATAAAGTATGCTCATCAAGTAGTTTGTTGTTCTTTACTTTGCACTCCTTTAGCTCAAGGGAGAGCATTTTTTCTTATAGTGCAACCTACTCTTCTCGTAACTCCAAATGAATGTCATGAGGACACTCACATTGAGATACTGGACAATAGACACGATCTCTACTAAAGCGCTAGAGCTAATAATCCCAAGAGGTGGACTAGACAGATCATTCGAAACTGGAGTCCAACGAACGGTACTTGGACTACGCCTCCAAGGGATAGATCTCCGACTCCATGACTAGCTATAGGAAGTGGGTAGTAGAAGCAGAACATTAAAGGCAACACCGACTCTTTAGAGCTTTATATACGAGTCTCTAATATATGAGAGTTGGGAGATATTGAAGTCAAGCAACCAACTAAAGTAGAAGGTACCTAAGCATTAACTGCCTTGACAGTTAATGCTTGACGTATAGACGATGCGCTAGCTGCGACATGTGAAATTTTGCCTCACGCTATGTCCAAGAGAACTCGAACAGAGGAGGTGTTGATGTGTCTAAAGATTCGACTGATCACGGTTCTAGCTCCGAATCCGATCAGGATCACGGTAGGTCGGCGGTTGGAGCGCTCGGGAATTTGAACGCACAACAACGTAAAGAAGAGCAGTCGAAGACGCTCTCCAGTCGTCGCAGACGCTATGGCGTGTTGGCTCGATTGCTCTTTGTTTCTCTTGATGCTATCTACGGTAAAAAACGTAATCTATCTAAATTCAAAGTCTTGGAGCTTGTGGCCCGCGTTCCGTATCAGTCTTGGGAGCAGGTCGCTTATATTGCGATTACTCATGTTTCAGATCGTGTTGCTATGGCGAAACGCATTCATGATCGAGTGGTTGAATCTAGAGGACAACAAGATAATGAGCAGTGGCACCTACTAATCCTTGAGGAACTGATTGCAGACTGGCAGATAAAGGAGGGCTATTTTAAATTTACTGTCCTACCTCAGTTTATTGCATTTGTCTACTATCAAGTATCAGTGCTCTTGTACATTGTTCGTCCGTCAATGAGTTATCGCTTAAATGCAGACTTTGAGGATCACGCTGAACATGAGTATATGGAACTCGTAGCAGAGCATCCTGAGTGGGAGGAAATGAAGTTTCATTCGACGCTCGGTGAAGAGTACGGACACTATGAGTCTCTTGCAGATCTGTTTAGACAGATCGGCTACGACGAGAGAGTTCACAAATTGGAAAGTGAACGCCATATGAAAGAGCCGCGCTTTCGCTAACCCTAGCCATCAGGAGTGGGGAAGTTTCAAGGATGTATCGGGTTTTGATGTTGGTTTATATTGGGAAACGGCGCGATTAGCGGGAGTTACGTGAAGTGCCACGAGGATGGATGTACAGACGTGAGCATGTTTTATAGAAGGATTTGAGGACAAGTAGTGGATCTCGCATCTATAGCTGTCGCTATCGATGCGATGATCTGAGCATCTGGCTTTTCCTTGGAGCACTGTAACACCACCTTAAGACCTGACGGTGAGCGAGGGAGTATGGAGATCATCGATGGTTTAGAACGCCTCTTTCGCTGATGATGGCTTATTTACTTGTGTCAAAAACGGTGATGATGGATGCTCTATGGAACCAAGATTTGTTCGCTCGTTGTCTTGCACAACGATAGCCATGCTAAGACTGTACCGTGTAGACATCTTTGTTTGGATAGAGTAGCGTGCACGGCTTAGAACGAAGACTCAGGATTTTTAGGTGTTGTCTGGGCATGTTTGTGTCAAGGATTTGAGTTTACATTCGTATTGGGGTGATTAGGTTACGCTCCTGCTCTAGTCCTGTCGTAAGGAGACTGTGGATGAAGTTGGGAGTAGTAGCAGAGATGGGCGTACCTTTGATACGAGGCTTTGACGGTATCCAATGGACACTGATGTTTGGTGCAGAGCCTTGGGCTAAAGGTTGGCTAAATTTTGAAGTGTTGGAGTACAGGCTTGTGGCCTTAGAAAGGGAGATAGTTTAGTATTCCTAGAGTAACATGAGCAATTGGTTAATTTTTATGCGAAGAGGCTAACCTAACTGATAATAGCTACTACTAGGAGAACTAAAAGTGTTTAGCAGGTACCTTGCGACCCGAGCTTTGATCGTACTTGCTCTTATAGGAGGTATTTCTTCGGTCGGTACGACTGGACTCTATAGTTCTTCGAAGGTTCAACAATCAAAGAGTTCTCTGGTGTCGGCATCTACTCCGATTAACCCACCTGTGAACGATCCCGGTGATATAGGTTCTGTTCTAGCATCTCCGCAATGTGCGACTCAAGCGTCTACAAACTGCGAGATCTCGATTATGGGTGCGCTTGACAAAGGTCGAGCGTCTCTTGGATTCTCTAACTATCAGTTGCCTGCCGGGTTTTACGCGTTGTCTCCAGACAGCCAAATATTACTCTTAGTGAATCAAGACCGTGGATCATATGGCTTACAGCCTATCTTGGGAGAGTTACCTTCTCTAAATGGATATGCAAGAGCGGGCGCATATGACAACTCAGATCCTAATGTAGGTGCTAATGAACTCCTAAATGGAGTAGATTCCGTCGCCGTCGGTTCGAACTGGTTTGGCTCTACGACTCCTACAAATGCTTTGCTCGTATTTTACGTCTGGATGTATGACGACGGATTTGGTTCTTCAAATCTTTCGTGTCCCGAACCGGGGTTTCCGGGATGTTGGATGCATCGTGATAACCTGCTCCTAGGTGGTGGAGGAGCTAACGGGGTCTTTATGGGAGTTGCTCAGACCTCAGATGCATCGTTCGCGTACTCCTTCGCCTTGGTTGTAGTAGCCGGTACGTTCGCGTCAATCAGCACAGTTCCTGTAGAAGACTCTTATTCACAGCTTCAAAACGTTCTCTCAACTGACGGTGGGTCGCTACCTGGTGGGTACTGGCTCGTAGCTTCAGACGGTGGTGTCTTCAGCTTCGGTGACGCTAACTTCTACGGATCGATGGGCGGTAAACCGTTGAACCAACCGATTGTGGGTATGGCCTCTACTCCTGATGGAAAGGGGTACTGGCTCGTAGCTTCAGACGGTGGTGTCTTCAGCTTCGGTGACGCTAACTTCTACGGATCGATGGGCGGAACTGACTTAGGCGAGAAGGTAGCGGCAATTGATAGTAGTGGACCTTTCGGCTATCAAATAGTATCGAACCTTGGTGGTGTCTTTAGCTTTGGAAGTGAAGCCTATCTAGGATCTGCTGAGTTGTATCTACTAAATCGCCCCATCGTTGGAGCGACTTACGTATCGTAGTTGGAGATAAAGTTCTCTACTAGTTCCATGTAGGACTCTCGTTCTTCCCAAAATGGCATATGGGAGGAGTTCTCGAATACGTGCAGCCGACTGCCATTAATGCCCTTGAGTAGCGGTTCTTGGATATAAGGGGCAGCCTCATCGTATCTACCACAGATGAGCAGGGTTGGAGATGAAATTAAATGTAGCCGACCTGTACTGGTCCAATCCCTAGCAGTACCAATTACATGAAACTCAGAGGGACCGTTCATGGTGTAGTAGACCGTTGGATCTTCATCTAGTAGTTCAAAGGATCTTGCGACGTCTTTTGGGTACTCCTCTAGTCGACAGACATGTCTCCGATAAAATACGTCGCAAGCTTGTCGATACTCTGGATCGGAGTAAGTTTGTGCGATTTCATGACGTTGAAGAGCCTCTTGGACGTTCTTTGGTAAGGCTGCGATCCACTTCGCCGCAGCCTCTTGAAAATCTGGGAAAGAGGATGTTGTGTTAGAGAGGACCAGGGAATGTAGCCGCTCGGGTTGGGTAAAGGCGAACTCCTGAGCCAGCATGCCTCCCCAGGACTGACCTAAGAGATGGTATCCATTTGCGCAAAGAGGAAGACTTTCTACAAGATTTATCAGCTCATCCCGAAATAACTCAGGTGTCCAAAAGGCTGGATCCGCCTCTGGAATGTGACTGGAGTTTCCGCAACCTAACTGATCGTAGAAGATAACTGGTCGACCCATAGAGGCGATGTCTGAGATAGACAAGAGATAGTTGTGGGGTACTCCTGGACCGCCGTGTGCGACTACGAGCGGTAACTTATTGGAGGTTGCATCGGTTGGTTTGTGGATCTGGTACCAAGTTCGGTAACCTAAAAACGAAAGTTCTCCATCGACAACGTTGATCTCTGTTCCCATGGACACAATCTAGCAGGGACTTGAGTTTTGAATTGATAAATTAAGAGGATGACTTGAGTAGTGTTTCAAGCCGTTCGAGGTTTTTTTTCCAGATCCGTTCAAGTATCGGTTTGGCCGCTTGTGCTCCGATTGGACCGAGAAGAAACGGTGGGAAAGCGATCTGTTCGCTCCAGTGAATCTCGCAGTAATCAGGTGAAAGGTGTTGCAAAGATAATGTACCTTCTCCCTTGAAGAGACCTTTGTGAACGACGGTGATAGAGTTGGGCTCGTCCCAGTTTATGACCCTCATACTATCTCTGACCGTGAACGGACCTATCTTTGTCAAACAGTCGAACTCGACTTTATCTCCGACTTTTTCAGTTGTTAGGAACTCGATCCGTTCTGCGTCTGCCATCCAAAGCGAGTGTCTTTCTATGGCGGAGATCTCCGCCCATACAACGGACTTGGGGAAAGGAAGGGAGCGTCTGATGCTTACTCTCATGGTTGTACTAACTCTACCTTGCAGCCTTTGTCCCCTCGATCTCTTCCTTGCCTAGTAGGACTTTAGTGGCAAGTTCAGGCGAGATTATGTTTATTGAGACTCCGGTGCCCAGTTCGAAGCCAGCTTTAGTCGTGAGTTTTGGAAATAGGTGTACGTGCCAGTGAAAGTTTCCGATAGCACGATAAGGAGAGGAGTGAAACACCAAGTTATAAGCCACATCGCCTACTTGATTTCTCAATTTGTTCAATGCCTTCTTGATGGCGATTCCGGTTGACTTTAGTTCGTAGGGTGAAGACGTATGAAGGTGCGGTCCATGACTTTTAGGTACTATAAGCATCTCGAAGGCACTTTGGGCCCAGTAAGGCGAGATCACTGTCGCCTCTTCCTCTTCGACGACGACTCGCTCATCGATAGTCTTTTCGAGTTCAACCGTAGCGCACAAGAGGCATCCTCCGACAAAACGTGAGAACCCCGCTTGTTCATCGGAAAGCTCCCTAGGGACGAAGGAGATTCCCAAGAGCTGGGCATGTGGGTGTTCTAAGGAAGCCCCAGCTGCTCTTCCTTGATTCAAAATTATTTGAGAGTACCGTATGACACTAGAGTGTAGATGAGCGTCCATGCGATCTCTCATAGCCGCCATGACAACACCTATCTGGTCTTGATCGAGATCTGCCCAGGTTGCCTTGTGGTCCTGTGAGAGAATGAGAACCTCGTGAATCCCCGAAGCAGGAGCTTGTGTAAAGACAGGACCCTTCGATACCGTCACCATGGGTTCATCTTCACTAAACGCAGGATATAGATTTGGTACGACTCTTACGGTCCAGCTTCCAGATGGACCGTAAGTCTCAAGGGCCGGTGGTGTGTCATCTTCTGCACCAGGGCAAAACGGACAGTTGCGATCTGAAGAGATATGTTCACTTGCAGGCGCAGGGAAAAAGGCGGATGGTCTATAAGACCGGCCTTCGGCTACGGCGATCCAGCGACCTGTTAGTGGATCTAACCTAAGTTGATTTTTGGCTTTCATAGACTACCTTCTGATCACGACGTTCGACTCTTACGTACTTTCAAGTACTTAGCGTCAACTGTTACCTATCTTAGCCAGAAAGTATTCCTTGATCAGAGGTTACCGTATTTTGGCTTATCGGGAGATTTTGGTTGCTGTGGGGATCAAAGTCGGCGGAGCTGCAGTAGTTCGTCGGAGGAAAGTCTAAGCGCGCGACGCGGTTGGCTAGACTCGAACGGATCTCCGACGGACTGGATGGCAACTACCTTGATAGCTAGACTCGCTTTGTTGAGAGGATTGCCAAGAGCTAACTCCTGCAAGTCAACAGCGAATGCAGATCACTGATTACTTATTTTTTCTTGGTTGTGCATTGCATTGATAACTCGGAGTTTCGGTAGCAAATTTAAGGATTTCGAGAAAAGATAGCACCTGCAGCAGTGGGAGTGAACCAGAAGCCTATGGTAGCGAGATTGTCTGTAAAGCGACGGACTTTACCTTTCCTCTAACCACAAGATCAAGATGGCCGTGATCTTTATCGCGTACTAACAGATCAGACAGCGCTGTTCTTGCGTTTGATCTGCATCTATGAAGGACGGCCGATACAAACATTATGCGACGCTTAAGAGCCGAGTGAGCGGTGGCACATATTGGGATGGGGAAGGCTCAACTGACCACCAGCAAGGGAGACTTATGAAGCCGAGTTGGTGAATGAATGATTTCAAGAGTAATGACTGTGAAACTGTGCTGAATTGTGATGACTTCAAAGTGGTTGTGCCGGGGGGAGTGGATATCATTACTTGAGTGACGATCTACTTGGATAACGCCGCTACTACACAGATGTCCGTCTCTTCACTGAACGAGTACGTTCGAGTGCAAAGGGATTGCTTCGGAAATCCAAATGGAGTTCACCATATCTCCCAAGCCGCAAAGACGGTACTCGAAGAGAAACGTGAGTCTTTCGCCCGGGCAACGGGAGCTGATGTTAGGGGTACCATTTTCACCTCATCTGGAACTGAGGCGTGTAACTTAGCGATCAAAGGTGGAAAAGGTGATCTCCCAGTTGCTGTAGTGTCAAGCATCGAACACCACTGCGTTTTGGAACCAATAAAGACATATCCAACGAGACGTATGGTCAGAAGTAGTTCAGACGGTTCCTTAGACCTAGTAGACCTGGAAAGAGCCCTAAAGGAGCATGGAGACAACATTGGCCTTTTTGCTCTTATGGCGGTTAATAACGAAACGGGGGTTATCCAGCCGATTGCGCAAGCGTGTCAGCTAGTACGTCAATATGCAAAGCGGGCCAAGATACTTATAGATGCCGTGCAAGCTGTTCCGTGGTTGGATCTCAAGGTCTTATATTCCTGTGCGGACATGCTGGTTATCTCCGCACATAAGTTTCACGGGCCGAAAGGTTCAGGAGTGTTATTCACTCGGTATCCAAATGAGCTTGCTCCAATCATCGCCGGTGGAGGTCAGGAGTACGAAAAACGTAGTGGCACCCAAGACGTCGCTGCTGTAGCGGCCAGCGCAGTCGCTTTGGACGATGTGCAAAGAGATCGACTGCAGAGCTTGTCTAAGGTGAAGGATCTGAACGCCGTTTTTTTGAGTTCGCTTGAAGGAGGAGATGCGGAGTTTATGGTAAATGGTAGTAGGGAGACAAGCGTTGACGCCATTATCAGTATTCGCTTTCCTGATGTGCGTAATGAAGAACTCATCTTCTTGGCCGACCAGGAGGGAATCGCTATCTCGGCTGGAGCGGCCTGTGCTTCAGGTGCTTTGCAACCCTCCCATGTACTGCTAAGCATGGGCTTAACTAAGACTCAAGCAACGAGCTCCATAAGGGTAAGTTTTGGAGTAGAAAATACACTCCAAGAGTGCATCTCTGCCGCCCAATGTCTATCGACTATCGCTACAAAGTTAAGGTCAAGCCGTGTTAAGTAATCGTTCGCCTATCTATGATACGCTGCTGATCGTACACGTTCTAGTAGGAATGCTTGGCTACGGTGCAGTTATCTTTAGTGGGGTATTCTCTCGAAAACTGCTAAGAGAGGGGCCTTCGGCGTCGACGCGGAAGTACTTCGATGGCTCGCCTAATATTCCAGGCATGTTCATCGGACTAGTGCCAGTTTTTGGAGTGCTAGTTCTCCTAATTGGGAAGGGAAATCTACGTGATCTAACCAAAGGGTGGTTTGACCTCGCAGTTACAATCTGGGTCGTTTCGGCAGCCGTCGCCTTCATGAGAGTATTCCCTCCAGAGCGAAAGCTGCACCTCGCCCTTGAGGAGAACTCAGATAACGTTGGAACGTTAGCAAAGTCCATTTCACGCGCTTCGGGACTTTGTTCAGTTCTTTATGTAGCTGCCTTCTACCTCATGTTGTTCAAGCCACGTTTTTAGTCTAAGAGTTAGACTTTTTGGAGTTACTTAACCCCGCCCACAGTTTGGTCTCTTGCCGTGATTGGCTTTCTTTTTGGTTCTGAGTTTTCTTTTGTTGGTTCTTTTTGACATAGCCAACCCAATATAGTTGCCAGCGAGATATAGGGCTGCATGTCTCGCTGGCAATATTGTCGCTTTCTGAAGCCTCCACTAACTTGCTTAACAAAGTTCGTAGGTCTGATCGATATGGAAGTTCCCTATGTTGTGTAGTTTGTAGTTGTATGCCATGGCTGTTGAACAGCGGTTCAGTTTTAGCTTCGACGAAGCGTGTAAGCATCCTGCGAGGAGTTTGGTTGCTTTCAATTGGTCCTACAGAGGTTGTCGTTGCACGTGCAACGAGACTTCCGGCGATTGCAGCCTTTCAAAGGTCGGGCTTTGTGTTAGTTTTAGATCGTGAGATGACGGTGTTATCTGTAGCAACCTTGAAGCCCTGGCGCTTTGTTAGAGTTCCGACAAAGATGTACTGGTTAGTCATTGCCCCCCCTGAGATAAGTAGAGCCTGGGGCGTACGAGTCGGTGATCAACTCGAACTTGTAGAGAGTGGACGGAATGAGTGATGATTTAAAAGGCGTTCTCTACGTGGTTGCAACTCCGATTGGAAACCTTGGAGATATCTCGAAGCGGGCTCTATCGGTACTTGAGATGACTGATCGTATAGTTGCCGAGGACACTAGGGTAACATCTAAACTCTTGCGTTTGTTAGGGGTCTCACACAAGGAGATCTACCCCCTTAGAGGGCATGGTGCAGTTGACGTTGCAACGGTGGCTCGTTGGTTACGCGACAGAGAGGTAGTCTCACTTGTGAGCGACGCTGGTACGCCAAACATCTCTGATCCAGGCAGAGATGTTGTAGGTGCTGCCCTATCTGAAGGAGTAACCCCGTACGTCATTCCAGGACCATCTGCAGTCACCGCGATACTTTCACTTTGCGACTTTCGCTCCGAAAAGTTTTACTTTGGTGGTTTTCTGCCTAACAAGAGCGCTCAGCGAGTCTCGCTCTTAGAACAACTCGCGAGACGAAGCGAGGCGATTGTGGTCTTTGAAGCACCTCACCGTATAGAGGGTACTCTCTTGGACCTTACGGCGACCTTCCCTCACGATCGAAGAGTTTTGGTGGGCAGAGAACTGACAAAGCTGCACGAACAGTGTTTTTATGGAACAGTGGGCACCGTTAGCGAAACTGTACTTTCGGCTCCTAGAAAGGGAGAGTTTGTCTTTGCTATTGAGGGAGCCCCTGAAGTAAAAGATCAAAGCTTAAATACGACTCTGATAACCTTAGCGGAGGAGCTTTTGGCTAGAGGGCTAGGTGTCAGAACAGTGGTCGACATCTTAGTCAAGATTTATGGAGTATCTAAGTCTGAGTTTTACGAGAGATGTCTTCAAATTCGAAACTCACTTGATGGGTGACTTTGAAATGGTAGGCGAACGATGGAAGCGTTGCTAGGTTTTATCTATTGTGTAGTTTATATTTACCCAATTCGACAAGGTAATTGTCGCTGAGTATGACGTGTAAAGGTCTCGGTCAATAATTAGATGCTTGATAACTGTCCAGATTCTTTCTATATTACAACTCCCATCTACTATGTGAACGGAACGCCTCACCTGGGCACCACGTACACGATGGTAGTTGCAGACACCTTGGCAAGATGGAATAGATTGTGGGGTCGCGACACCTTTTTCCTGACCGGAACCGATGAACATGGTTTGAAGGTCTCTCAAGTTGCTAGCGATAATGGTATGGCTCCGAAACAGTGGGTCGACCTCATGGCTACGAGGTTTATAGCCGCTTGGAATGATCTAGGAATTAGCTACGATCGTTTCATCCGTACGACTGAACCTGAGCACTATAAGACAGTCCAGAGCTTTCTTTCCAAGATATATGAGAATGGTTTCATATATAGAGATCTTTACAAGGGTCTCTACTGTGTAGCGTGCGAAGCATACTACAACGAGTCGGAACTTGAAGATGGAATTAACTGTCCGGTACACAAACGACCTGTAACGGAGATGACGGAGGAGAACTACTTTTTCAAACTCTCTGCATTCCAGGATCGTCTCTTGAAGTGGTACGATGATTTCCCAGAGGCTGTCACTCCTTCAACCAGGCGCAATGAGGCGTTGGGCTTTATCCATCAAGGGCTAGAGGATATCTCGATTACTCGTACGTCAATCGACTGGGGAGTGCCTGTACCTTGGGATCATGAGCACGTCTTTTACGTATGGTACGATGCACTCATAAATTACCTTACGGCGATCGGGTATGGCTCCGATGACACGAGCTTTGATAGGTACTGGCCGCATGTTCATCACCTATTAGGGAAAGACATACTGAGGTTCCACTGCGTATGGTGGCCTGCGATGTGTATGGCAGCTGGTATAGATCCTCCAAATAAGTTAATCGTCCATGGTTGGCTGCTTGCAGGAGGTGAAAAGATCTCAAAGAGTAGGGGGGTGGCAGTCGATCCTTTAGAGATCGCTAATGAGTACGGCATCGATGCGATGAGGTACTACTTGTTGAAGGAGACGCACCTTGGTTCCGACGGCGACTTCTCCATTGAGGGAATGGTCTCGACGTACAATGCCGATATCGCTAATAACCTAGGTAATCTTCTGCAAAGATGTTTGGCTCTCGTAGCCTCCAAGCTAGACGGTGTCACGCCCGCTTGTCCTTTAGAACCCCCAGAGGTATTTGCGTTCCAAGAGAGAGTCGACCGGGTAGTCCACTCTTGGGAGAGCTTCCAACCAGTTGGAGCACTAGAGGCATCTATGGAGCTACTTAGAAGTGCAAACGTTTACTTGGAACAGACAGAACCGTGGAAATCCTCGTCTGTGGAGTATATAACCGTGGTGATTGGTGCGGTGTTAGAGCTGCTTAGAGTAGTTTCTCTACTTTTACTCCCGGCGGTTCCAGAGTCAAGTGGTAGGGTTCTTAGTCGTTTAGGTGTTGAGGTACCTCTAAGTATTCGCGATGAACTAATCTTTGGAAAATATCGAGGTGGAGCAGCTATCGAAAAGTCAGCCCCCTTATTTCCGCGTCTAGAAGTGGAGTGAGATGAGGACCATTCACCTTAGTTTGCTTTTGGTGGCGATCGTAGTTAGGAGACGTTGTGAGCTGGTTTGATAGCCATTGCCATCCTGAAGTTGAGAACCTTGAAACGGAACTTTCCTTTGCACAGGAGTGCAACGTCATGGGGCTGATTGCGGTGGGCACGACTCCAGAGAAGTCTGAAGGTGTTCTCGACTATGTACGTGCTCTCCGTAGTCGCGACACAGATGTGTCTGCATTCGCGTCAGTCGGAGTTCACCCTCATGACGCTTTTTCAAGTGGCCAAAGTGGAGTAGAGTTCCTTGAGTCTCTTTTGATGAAAGACGAACAAGGATTGATCGTAGGTGTAGGTGAATGTGGCTTGGACTACTTCTATGAGCACTCACCTAGAGATGCTCAGTTGGAGGTTTTTAGAGCTCAAATCGAACTGGCCCGAAGGTTTAACAAGACCTTGGTTATTCATACCCGTGATGCGTGGGAAGATACATTTGAGGTGCTAGATTCTGTACAGCTTCCAGAGCGTACTATTTTTCACTGCTTTGTTGGCACTGAAAAAGAGGCTAGAGCAGCAAACGACTACGGTATCTATATGTCGTTCTCGGGAATTGTAACCTTTAAGAACTCAGATGCTCTAAGGCAAGCAGCTCTGATAGCTAAACGAGAGCTCATACTTATAGAGACCGATGCCCCCTATCTTTCCCCGGTACCACTTAGGGGGAAGCCAAACCAGTTTGCAAACGTATCGATTACCGGTGAGTATCTCTCAGATCATCTGGAGATAGCAAAGGAGGATTTCCAGAAGCTGGTGTGGGAGAATACAACCAGAGCTTTTGCTCTCTAGTTATGTCGTATCGCTTGACGGTCGGTTGCAGACGTTGTCCCTGATAACGATGTCGACATCGGTCTTGGTGCTATTTAGATGGTAGATGGCGTAGGTGCATCGGAGTTACGGTCTCTTCTTGATCAAGGTCTTCTTACTCCCTCGAAGGCTTTAGGTCAAAACTTTCTTGTTGATCCTAACATTGCCCAGAAAATAGCTCGTATCGCATCTTCTAGTGGACACGACCGCGTTCTAGAGATTGGACCCGGAGTGGGTTCGCTTACTGTGTTCTTGTCTAAGTACTTCGATTCCGTTGTCGCGATAGATCTAGATCGTTATATATTTGAACCTTTAGGTCAAACTCTTTCAAGCCGTGGAATTGAAAATGTTTCACTGGTGCACGCAAATGCTTTGAAGGACGATCTATCTCCTTATCTTCAGACAGATAAAGAGTATGTTTTAGCTGCTAACTTACCTTATAATATAGCCTCTCATGTCATCGTCAAAGTGTTAGAGACAGTAAAGACGATACAAAGGTTAGTGGTGATGGTGCAGTTTGAGGTTGCGCAGCGATTGTGTGCTTCAATCTCATCGAAGGACTACTCCTCCCTTAGCGTAAAAGTAGGTTACTACGCAAAGTCAAAGATAGTTATGAAGGTGCCGCCGACGGTATTTATTCCAAAACCTAGCGTGAACTCTGCCGTCGTGGAGTTGGTGCGCCTACCAGATAGGGATATTACAGCTAATGAGTACGAGTGGACTTTTGCGCTTGTGAAAGAGGCATTTTCGCACAGGCGGCAGATGCTGCGAAGATCACTCCATCGATATGGAGGAGAGGAGTTATTAGAAGCGGCGAGTATAGATCCGACGTTGAGAGCCGAGAATATCGATGTGGAGGTGTGGATTCGCCTCGGTAGATTAGCTGCACTTATGAAGAGTGGATGACGAAAGAGATGGTAGAGAGAGTTGAACTGGCTCCTGCGAAGCTAACAAAGACACTTTCTATTTTGGGTACGAGAGACGATGGAATGCATCTCATCGAGTCTGAGATGGTCACTGTATCTCTATACGATGAAGTGACACTTACTTCGGATCAAGGAACCTGCCACGTAGTAGATCCCGATGGCTACGTCACTGATCTAGAGTCTCGCTTTGGGCGGATTCCAAGAGACAGGCGTAACATAGGCGTGCGTGCAATAGAGGCACTTGGGGGGAGAGCGGGACTAAGGGTAGTGAAAAGGATCCCATTTGGTGCAGGTCTTGGCGGAGGGTCCTCGGACGCTGCAGCAGTATTTCGCCTTCTTGGGAAAGAGTCTGAACTTGCGCTCGCCGCACAGATCGGCTCGGATGTACCATTTTGCGTGATTGGTGGTCGTGCTAAGGTTTCGGGTATAGGCAATATAGTCACACCACTTCCTTTTTTGGACGAGGAGTTCTTGTTGTTTATGTCACCCGTGCTCTGCCCCACCGGAGAGGTATATCGCAGGTTCGACGAAGTTGGTAGCGACCACTCCGGGAATGATCTTCTTAGGGCCTCTTTAAGCGTCTCTAGCGAACTTCAACAGGTTTTTACGAACCTACGAAGGTTTTTAGGAGTAGAGGTGAAGATGGCCGGAAGTGGTTCGACATTTTTCTTGGATCAGAGCGATAGGGGCGTCTTCGACTTG
>JAJYGI010000017.1 GCA_021790735.1 Actinomycetes bacterium
AAACGTATCGAGTTCTGGTGTGATTCCGCAGATATCTGTGATTATGGGACCGTGTGCAGGGGGAGCGGTTTATTCGCCGGCTATGACTGACTTTATTTTTATGGTTAAAGAGACATCTCATATGTTTATTACTGGTCCTGATGTGGTCAAGACTGTTACAGGTGAAGATGTCACACTTGAGGAGCTTGGTGGTGCTATGAGTCATGGAACCAAGTCCGGAGTTGCGACATTTGTTTTAGACGACGAGAAACAGTGCCTGGATGAAGTGCGCTACCTACTTGACTTTTTGCCCTCTAACAACTTAGAGGAACCGCCGTTCGTAGAGCCTTCCGACGACCCAGAGAGACTAACTCCTGAGGTTAGGGACGTGATTCCATCATCTTCAAACCAACCCTACGATATGAAAACTATAATAACTTCGATAGTGGACGACGGAGAGTACTTCGAGTATTATCCGTACTGGGCCATGAATATGACCTGCGGGTTTGCGAGACTTGATGGACGCGTTGCTGGTATCGTCGGAAATCAGCCAGCTGTGCTTGCTGGCGTATTAGATATTGATTCGTCTGAAAAAGCTGCTCGATTTGTCCGAACTTGCGATGCCTTCAATATACCGATTGTAACTTTTGTGGATGTACCAGGGTTTATGCCTGGTGTAGATCAGGAGTATGGAGGGATTATTAGACATGGGGCAAAGCTCCTTTATGCTTTCTGTGAAGCTACGGTCCCAAGGGTTCAGGTGATTACGAGAAAGGCCTACGGTGGTGCCTACGTTGTCATGAACTCGAAGTCGGTTGGAGCTGACTTTGCCTATGCGTGGCCCTCTGCGGAGTTGGCAGTTATGGGCCCCCAGGGTGCTGTGGAGGTGGTTCATAGAAGAGAGCTTGCGTCGGCTAAAGATCCCGAAGGTAAGCGCAAAGAGCTTGTGGACCAGTACACCGAGCGCTACGCTAACCCTTATATAGCAGCCGAGCGCGGATTCGTTGACGATGTCATCGACCCAGCTGAGACTCGTAAGATACTGATTCGATCGTTGCGGGTTTTGCGTTCGAAACGAGAAGATCTTCCAAAACGAAAGCACGGTAACGTACCCCTTTAAGGAGAACAATTCGATGGACTGCGCAAAATTAGAACTCTCCGTAGAGGAGGAGACAGTTGTTGTAACTGTTGCCTACCTGGAGGTAACTAGAAGGAGGGCTACCTCAAAGATTAGTCCTATACAAGACTCAATGATCTGGAGGTTCTCGTCAAGATGGTGGACTCCGCCGGTATCAGTTACAAGGCCAAAACCGGGGAGGCGTTAGACGGCTAGTTCCTTACCTAACAACATTGGCGTTGAACGGAGTAAATTAATTTTGTCTGTTGAGAAAGACGTTAGAGAGGCCTTTGTGGTGCAACGATTACAAGGCCAAGACCGGGGAGATCAGCGTTATTTACTGCCTTTTCTAGAGCCTCTCGAGCCTTTGCAATAATCTCGGTGGGTTCTATACCGTGGCTAGGGTAGCTAGCAACACCGGCAGAGACCTTGGATATGCGTGCGTCTCCTTTTCGCGCTTGTGCCAGCTGAATTCGTTCCGAAGCCCAAGCACCACCGTCCTCATCTGTGTCATCCAAAATCAAAGCGAAGGTTTTCCTTGAGAGCCTACACGCAACATCGGCATCTCTAATTGTAGACATTATGGACTCCGCGAACTCAGTTGCCGCCTTATTCTCGTCACTCTTATCTGTAACAGCGGATCCGAAGTTGACATGCAAAAGCGCAATAGACACGGGCCAAAGTCTTCTTCGAGCCGTGGCTACCTTGGTTCCTACGAGTCCGGCAAAGAAAAGGTCATTTAGCATACCTGTTACTGGATCAGAGATCCCTTCCCAGTTGACTTGCTCGTTGGAAACCAAACTCTCCTTAGCGCTACTCTTGGAGTGTGGCTTGAGCTCTTCGACTATCGTGTTCTTTGTAGGCTCGGGAGTACTGTTTTGCAAAAATTGGTCTTTATCCATCGACTTTGGTTTTGTCGAGATTGCTATGAATGTAGTCACGATCGATAGGCCGACAGCAACATAGGGCAAGTAGTCAAGGTGTTGAAAGTACCCTAGTGCCGCTGTGGTTATCGATATGAAGATCAGTGACAGAACTGCCAGCCTCGTTTTCATGGTTGTTTTGTCGGTATTATTTTTCACGAACTAAACACATACTCTCCATATATAACTATCTTGATGGAAGCTTTCAAGACTCTCCTGCTCGTCTTTCTACCACAATTTCGAGCATCTCCTTTAAGATGGCCTCAATTTTATAGTCTTTTGGAGTGTATATGGCTTTGACACCAAGTGCAAAGAGGGGTTCGCGGTCCTTCTCTGGAATTATTCCGCCAACCACTATGGGAACCTGAACTTCAAGATCTCTCATCTCCTTGATAAGGTCAGCTACGAGCTGTAAGTGAGACCCCGACAAGATGGATACGCCCACTATATCTACGTCTTCGTCTCTGGCGGCTATGGAGATCTGTTTCGGGGTTAACCGGATTCCCTCATAGATTACTTCAAAACCAGCATCTCTAGCAGCAACTGAGATCTGTTCGGCACCGTTGGAGTGTCCGTCCAATCCAGGCTTTGCTACTAGTAAACGAGGTGGACCGTCCGGTAGAGACCGGATCGCATCTGCTAGATGTGACAGGGATGACTTTCTCTGTCCAGAGCCTCCTAATAGACCGGTAGGGGCTCTGTACTCCCCGAAAATGTCTCTCAAGGTGTCGGCCCACTCTCCTGTAGTACCTCCAGCAAGGGCGAAGGTGATAGTTGGCTCCATAATGTTTGTTCTCTCACGAGCGGCGCATGCGAGAGCATTTCTTGCCTTTTCAAAGGCTAATGCAGAGCGATTAGCTCTCCAACTCTGCAGATCCTCGATAAGGGCTGTCTCTGCCTCTGCGTCGGTAACTAGGAAGTGTGTCCCCTCGTCACCACTAAGTGGCGATATCTCTGACTCGGTAAAACGATTAACACCAACCACAGTGATCTCGCCATTTTCGATCTTCGAGATCCGTTCTGATTGACTCTTTACCAATCTCGCCTTTAACTCATCGATCATCTCAAAGACCCCTCCAGATTCGATGATCTCATCTAGTTCGCGCTGCGCCTCGGACGATACCTCTTGGATAAGGGATTCCATGACGTAAGATCCGTCGAAGATATCTTTGTACTCCAACAAATCTGTCTCAAAGGCAAGGATCTGTTGAGTCCGCAAAGACCATTGCTGGTCCCAAGGGCGCGGAAGACCCATGGCCTCGTTCCAAGCCGGGAGCTGAAGAGCTCTAGCCCGTGCATCCTTGGCGAGCGTTACTCCAAGTGCCTCCAAGACGATTCGAGGGATGTTATTTTCAGGTTGGCTCTCAGTGAGACCCAAGGAGTTGACTTGCACCCCATATCTAAATCTTCGGAACCTAGCGTCGGAGATGCCGTAGCGCTGCTCGGTGAGTTTGTCCCACATTCGAGTGAATGACTTCATCTTGGCTGTCTCTTCGATGAAGCGAATGCCAGCGTTGCAGAAAAACGAGATTCTTCCAACCACCTTAGGAAAGTCGCTAGGGGATACTTGTTCGCTAGCCTGTACGGCGTCTAGAATTGAAATTGCCGTTGCAAGTGAGTATGCGATCTCTTGCGCGGGTGTTGCTCCTGCCTCTTGCAGATGGTAGGAGCAGACGTTGATTGGATTCCACTTGGGGACATTTCTAACTGTGTAAGCGATCGTATCGACGGTGAGGCGCTGGGAGTGTTGTGGTGGAAAGATGAAGGTCCCTCTTGATAGGTACTCTTTGACGATGTCGTTTTGCGTAGTCCCACTGAGCGTTGCAAAGGGTACTCCTTGTGTTTTGGCCATTGCAAGATAGAGACCAAGTAACCACGGGGCCGTCGCGTTTATGGTCATAGAGGTGTTCATTTTTCCAAGAGGGATTTCTCTTAACAGCTCCTCCATGTGCCTTAGATGTACAACGGGTACACCGACTTTGCCTACCTCGCCTCTGGCTTGAGGATGGTCAGGGTTGTACCCGAGCTGTGTCGGTAGGTCAAACGCGATCGATAAGCCAGTTTGGCCCTTAGCTAGGTTGGTTCTATAGAGTTCGTTGGAGGCTTTAGAGCTAGAGTGCCCAGAGTAGGTTCTCATTACCCAGGGTTCTTCGTGAGAGCGCCACTGCTGGGATGTGTGATCCTGATACTCCACCTATATACTCCTTTGGATTGGCGACTTACTACTCGTAGTCATAAAAACCGTGCTTTGACTTTCTGCCTAATCGTCCGGCTGCTACTAATCTGCGAAGAGTCGTAGCGGGGACGCTAGATGGTGATCTCGACTCGAAGTGGAGAGCTTCGAGAACGTTTAAGGATGTGTCTAAACCGATAAGGTCCAACAGTTTGAATGGACCCATTGGGAACCCACATCCTAACTGCATTGATCTATCGATCTCTTCCATTGAAGCTACGTGTCGTTCAAGCATACATATCGCACTGTTTAGATAAGGGAAGAGCAGAGCGTTGACTACGAAACCAGCTTCATCTTTCACTTTTACGGGTTCTTTGCCAAGAGAAAGGACAAATGAAACTGCTATATCTAAGGTGGTTTCTGAAACGGTAATAGGCGCAACTACCTCCACTAGCTTCATCTGAGTTGCAGGATTAAAAAAGTGTATGCCACAGACGAGGTCGGGTCTCTTAGTTGCAGTGGCCATCTCGACTACAGGTAGCGTGGAGGTATTGGTGGCTAAAATAGTATTGGCTTTGCACAGTCCGTCTAGGCGCTGAAAGAGTTCGCGTTTGGTCTCGAGGTCTTCGATGACGGACTCGATTACTAGGTCTGAGTCCTGCAAATCTTGCATATTGGTAGTTATCTCAAGTCTTGATAGAGCCTCATCTGCAGCGCTCCCCGTAAGAGTATCTCTCTTTACCATCTTGGAGAGCGAGTGTTTGATCTGCTCAACCATTGTGTGCGCATTAGCAGTTTCTCTTGAGCGCAACGTGACTCGGTACCCACCTAGCAGTGTAACTTGAGCTATTCCTGAGCCCATGACACCGGAACCGATGATGCCCACCTTTTCAATTTGCATGAAAACTAAGTTAGCGGTTCTTAGAGACAAATTTACTTCGCTGGATGGGTAGATGGGTATACGTCTTGCCTCTGCCATCCTAAGATATCGAAGCTTTACACGCTGTTGGTGAACTGTGGAAAAGCTGAGTTTGGTTCGGAACTCTTCTTAGGTTAGTAATATATCGGAGTAACGTTCTTGGATTGGAGAGATTGATGCCTGATCTTAGCCCAAAAGGGGTCTTGTGTCTCGTTGGAGGCGGTGAGTGGCAAAGCGAGTGTGAACAGTTCGACAAGGAGCTTTTAGAGCTTGCAGACTCTCATGAAGTTGTTGTACTTCCTACTGCGGCCGCTTATGAAATGCCTGAGCGAGCAGTCAAGAACGCTCAGTCGCACTTCTCTAGGTTGGGAGCGGTGGTAAAAGGGGTCATGGTCTTGAATAGGCAAGATGCTATGAATAAACGGTACGCGGACGAAGTCGCTGAAGCGCAGTTTATATATCTCTCTGGAGGTTCACCCCTACATCTGCGTTCAGTATTAAAGGACTCATTAGTGTATGGTGCGATGCTATATGCGTACAAGCGAGGAGCGGTTCTGGCTGGCTCTTCTGCAGGCGGAATGGTTTTAACAGATCCAATGGCGGATCCAAGAGGTGGGGCCTTTACCGTTGGTCTAGGTCTCATCTCATCGTTGGCCTTTGTACCGCACTTCGAGAGCTATCCCAGTGAAAGAAAGGACCGTACGCTTAGATTAGCCACAAAGAGCGTTGGGATTCTAGGGGTTACTGAAGGCTGTTGCGTGATGCGGCTTCAAGATGGTACTTTTACTGAACGCGGGAAACATGGTGCTAGCGCTTTTTTAAATGGCAAGCCTTGTACGATCGAACAGGTAGCCTCTAATGTAGTGATCGATACATCGAAGTCATCTCTATATATCTCCTAGCTTTTGCGCTACTCTTCATCTCTGGAAAACGACCCTGTAAAAAGGGTTGGCGAGAGCCCCCTGTGACTGTCGAGGTATAGGGTCAATGTTTAGGTATTTAGGAAGTAACTTCCAGTGAACCCAACTACTTGGATACTATGATTGTGACGGTCTCCATGATACAGAGTTGTTGAGGCTTGCCACTTGAGGATCCTTTAGAGTCCAACGTCTTTACGACGTCGAGACCGTCGGTAACTTTACCGAATATTGCGTAGAGTGGCGGCAGCTCAACGCCTGAGAGTCCTGAAATGATGAAGAACTGACTTCCATTTGTGTTTGGTCCCGCATTGGCCATCGCTAAGGTACCGATCTCATACTCACCCTCTAGTGGTAGCTCGTCACGAAAGCGATATCCAGGTCCTCCCGTGCCATTGCCAGAGGGATCTCCACCTTGTACGACAAAGCCAGGGATGATTCTATGGAAACTAAGACCGTCATAGTAGTGGTAGAGAGCCAAAAATATAAAGTTGTTGACGGTTAGCGGAGCTTTGTCAGCGTAAAGATCAACGGTCATGTCACCTAAATTGGTCTTTATGAGAGCCTGATACTTTGATCCTTCCTCAATAATAAATGAGGGTGGTGAGCTAAAGTTAGTCACCCTTAACGAGGATCCATCCCAGGCAGGTGGGTCGTAGCTTTTCTTTGAGCCAAACATAGTATTCCCCTATTTAGTTTGAGATATAGTAACACTTAACATCTTGTACTCTTTCGCTGGAGTCCCTTGGGCAGTTCCAGCGTTAGAGATGCGTTCTACAACGCTTAACCCCTTTGTCACCTGACCAAAGATCGAGTAACTAGGTGGTAGTTGTTCTCCTTGAGTTCCCGAGATGACAAAAAACTGACTCCCGTTGCTGTTGGGCTGGCCCGTGTTTGCCATAGCAACGGTACCCAACTTATACTGCCCGGCTTTGGGGTACTCCCCGCCGAAGCTGTAACCAGGTCCTCCTGTTCCATTATTAAGTGGATCACCACCTTGGATAACGAATCCAGGAATAACTCTAAAGAAATCAAGACCGTTATAGAAGTGATACCTAGACAGAAATACAAAGTTGTTGGTCGTGACGGGATATTGTTTAGCGTCAAGAGATATTACAAATGTACCGGCTGTTGTTTTTACGCTCGCGCTATAGCTGTAAGCAGTATTAATACAGGTTGTGGGTGCTTTCTTGAAGTGGGTAATTCTTGGCGAACTTCCATTCACTTGTGGGCAAACCGTTCCGCTTTCATCCTGGGTAACTACGTTTGAAGTTGTCCCGGTAGATTTGGTTGATGACCCTCTAACCTGGAAAAAAATGACTATGATCGCAAGTACTAAGAGAGCTCCGACCTGAAGAGCCCGCTTCTTCAAGGTCTGTTTTTTCTTTACAGCCTGCTGTTGGGCTCTTACTCTCTGCTGATTTTCTCTGATTCGTTGTCGCTTAGCACTTGGCACTCAAGAAAAACTAGTCGCTCTTTTCGGTAATTGGCCGAGAATGATCTGATCTGTCTTATCAGAGTTTGGGTTCGAGAGCGATTAGCTTGTTTGCGTGACCTTGTTGGTGCAGAAATACGGTGGTACATCGGTAGGAGACTCAGAGCGCATTGCGGCGGTTGCTGATCATGTGGCCCGAACGGTCAAGTCTGGTAAACAAGTAGTAGTAGTGGTCTCCGCTATGGGGAAGATGACAGATGATTTAGTACATCTTGCGGATCAAGTTTCAAAGACCCAAACGCCTAGAGAGATGGATATGCTGCTATCTGCGGGGGAACGAATCTCGATGTCGCTTCTTTGTATGGCGCTCGCTGATCTCGGAGTTCAGGCAATATCTTTTACTGGATCTCAGGCAGGAATCATAACTGATACGTCCCACATGAAGGCAAAGATCTTGGATATAAGAGCTGACCGACTTTGGAAAGCGATCGAAGAAGGCAAAGTGCCGGTTGTTGCTGGCTTTCAAGGCGTCTCTACGTCTAAGGATGTGACAACGTTAGGCAGAGGTGGATCAGATACTACTGCTGTAGCGTTAGCGGCAGCGCTGGGAGCTTCCGTGTGCGAGATCTATACTGACGTTTCGGGAGTCTTTACTGCTGATCCTAGAGTGGTGTCAACTGCTAGGAAACTACGCGCTATCTCCTTTGAGGAGATGCTTGAGCTGGCATCATCGGGCGGCAGAGTCCTAGCATTAAGATCCGTAGAGTTTGCCCGAAACTTTAATGTGCCGCTGCACGTTCGTTCTAGTTTTACTTGGGAACCGGGAACCTGGGTGAAAGAGGAGGATCCTACTATGGAACAAGCTGTGGTCTCCGCTATAAGCCATGAGACTCAGGAGGTAAAGATAACTATTACCAAGGTTCCTGACAAACCTGGAGTTGCAGCTCAAATCTTCCGATCAATTGCTGATCGAGGTATAAACGTAGATATGATCGTTCAAAACACCTCGATAGATGGTTTTACCGATATCTCCTTTACCGCACCTCGTCAAGACGTGGAGAGTGCTTTAGAGGTAACAGAGAAGGTAGCACGTGATATAGGTGCTGAGGCAGTCTACGGTGATCAGGAGATTGGAAGGGTATCATTGGTTGGGGCAGGAATGAAGTCACATCCTGGCGTCACCGCCAAGGTATTTGAGACCCTGGCTACCGAGGGTATTAACATTGAGATGATCTCGACTTCGGCAATTCGTATATCTTGTGTAGTACGAGAGTCACAGCTTGAGAGCGCTGTACTTGCGCTTCACAGCGCATTTGGACTATAGGAGAGTACTAATGTACCGAGTGGGAGTTTTTGGAGCGACCGGTCAAGTCGGGGCGGTTATACGCTCGATCCTTGTGGAGAGATCGTTTCCGATATCTCAGATTAGATTAGATCGGTCATCGAGGTCTGCTGGCACCAAGCTTGAGTTTAACGGTGAAGATGTACTGGTTGAAGATGCCCATTACGCAGACTTCTCCGGTTTAGATGTTTCGATATTTTCGGCAGGAGGTTCGGCTTCTAAGGTGTTAGCTCCAAAGGTGGCGGCAAGCGGAAGTTATGTAATCGACAACTCTCCTGCATGGCGGATGGATCCGGAGATACCTTTAGTCGTTCCAGAGGTCAATGGCTACTTATTGTCCGAAACCTCTTCCAAGATCATAGCTAATCCGAACTGTACCACTATGATCGCAGTTGTTCCATTGAAGACACTTCACACTCTCTATGGTCTGAAGCGAGTGCTTGTTTCGACCTATCAAGCGGTGTCTGGGGCGGGTAGAAGTGGTGTAGATGAACTTCAGAGCCAGTTGTCTGCAAAATGTGATGACCTCTCAGCTCTTACCTTTGGTGGACAGGCGATTGAGTTTCCACCGCATAACGTATTCCCAAGTACTATTGGTGCTAACGTAATCCCTCATGCTGGATCCTTTGTTGATCATGACACTACAGAGGAGATTAAATTCGTTCAAGAGTCTCGGAAGATTTTGGAACTAGATGATCTTGGAGTTTTTGCAACCTGTGTTCGAGTTCCAGTTTTCACAGGGCATAGCATATCAATCGTGGCTGAGTTCGATAGAGTTCCCGACCACGACG
>JAJYGI010000080.1 GCA_021790735.1 Actinomycetes bacterium
TGCCAGGGTTGTGTGTGGAGGCGTGCGGATAATCTGCGTTTTGAAAGTTGCAACTCCCGGCAGGGTCTATTATAAGAGCTCAAAATAGTGGTATCCAAATCCTATCGGAAACCTGGCGTTGTTACACATGGCTGCCTAACAGGTAAGGAGTGAAGTCTCATCTGTGATCTCTTCTTTATCTATGGCGGAGAGGTTTACATCGCTTAGGTATCAAAGTGGAGAAGCGAGACCTCGTAGATGAAGTCCTTTACGTCACTGCGACAGGTTGTAAGTAGAGAGATCTTCGATCTAGCTACCCAGCTGGCGTACTGTACATGGTTGCTATGTGAACTTGTCGAGAGATGGAACCTAAAAGAGAGCAGGAGAGAAACTCATTGAAGTACTTAGGGAGAAAGAGGAACGACACTGCTAACCCATCTACTGGCGTAGTCGATACTTTGAGTATACGAAGTTTCACGACTCTAACTAGTTCTACCAGGAAATACAACACTGGTAAGGAGATAACACAAAGGAAGACCTTTAGGGCCGTTGACACCATGGGACATCTAATCGCTGCTATAGCCATGGTTGCCTCCATCTCTTACAACATCGGTGGAACCTGGATCATGCATAAGGCGAGGATGTGCAGGGGAAGGTTGAAAATGATCTTTTGTGACTCGGGTTTCAAAAGAACATTCGTAGAGGAATGCCAGAGATATCACGTCTCCGTCGAGGTCGTAAAAAGAATCCATACTCATCAATTCGAAGTGCTCCCTAGGCGTTGGGTGGTGGAGAGGACATGGTCATGTTTGATGAATAACCAACGACTTGAAATTCGCTACGAAAGAGATCCACAAGCGACCGAAGGGTTCATATGGGCGATTCATTCGAGGATGCTCATTAGGCAGCTTGCCGGATCAGATATCTCATGAAAGCGCTGGGAAAAGATTGGCATCAGCCTATCAGTGGTAGTAGCTATATCTTTGATGCTCTGTCGACACCTATAGGTCTATTGGTCTTCGCCAAAGGCTGACTTGCCTGGGTTGGATAGACAACTCCATGATTTGAGAACCTCCTAGAGTTCTTCTTGAGTGTGATTGGCTGTAGTTGAGACCGGTGCCACAGGATGTATGAGAGCCAGTGATTTGTTTCATTTCGGACTTTAGGGCAGTTTAGCTCCAAGACTTCAAGGGCACTGTGTCTCAGCCTACAACTGGTTGCTTACGTGAATCTCGGTAACCGGTAGCTGACAGTCACCTTCCTTCGTTGTCTAAGGATAAATAAATTTCGAAAGTCGATGATGCGCCAGTAGTTATACCCTCAGATAGTTAGTGTTCCAAAGACTCGGGGTGATTTTCCACAGCTTGAGGCAGGTAACCCTTGCAAAAAGTTGAACCCTACATTTCCGTCTCTACTAGAGCCAGCTGAACCAGCTACGTAGCATCGCTGGAAGAACGCATCTCCGTTGTCAAGATAACCATCAAAATCGATACAGAAGGACATTAGAAGTGGCACCCCCAACGGGATTCGAACCCGTGTTACCGCCGTGAAAGGGCGACGTCCTAGTCCACTAGACGATGGGGGCGTGCTAGTTATCCGTAGAAGACACTATAGCGTCTCTTAGAGACCATGAAGTTCCTTGAGAGGAGTCTTGAATCTCGATTCCACTGTGTATGAGAAAATCTCGGATTTCGTCTGACTTTGTAAAGTCTTTGGTGGAGCGTGCGATTGAGCGGTCTTTTATCAAAAACTCGATGAACGGTGTAAGCAAACAAGATTTATCAATAGCTCTAGCTGCAGCTTCGGATCCGAGACGGACGATCATGCTTCGCAGGAGCGCCCTTCCTTGTTTATCGAAGTCTGAGAGTAAGGAGTCGGTAGACCACTCCGTTAACGTCGATTCGAGTTCCAAAATCTTTTTCGAAGCTTCTTCGAAGTTTGGTGTTTCAATCTCAGTTTCGAACTCTTTCTTCAGGCGTCTGAGTTCTGCTTCTAGAGGATCGGAGACTACATGGGTTTTCGTATCGTCTGTTTTCTCTGAGGTTATGTGAACTATACCTGGGTTAAGACCTGGACTCGTGGTCTTTGTGATCTCGATAGACTTCAGCTTTGCAGCTGGTATTTTAAAGAACGTCTCGATATCCATCTTTGACCCTGAGGGAATCTGCATCGTGTCTCCATGCTTTCGTAAAGTCACTGCGCTAATGCCTACCGTTTCAACGCTTTGTGCTTTAAGATCAAAGATGATTCCTGAGTGTTCATCGACACCCAAAATGAAAGCGTCGTCTGGTAGAGCGTCTTCGAGAATCTTGATGCGGCGCTCGCCCATGTAACAGTATCTAGTGTCATGGGTGCCGCCCTCTTGATTGTTATAGTGAGGAATCACTGCGACTTTTAGAGCAAATAACTTTTCAAAAAGCCCGAGCCCAACTTCCCATCGAACGACTTCCCCGGCTTTGTATATCTCATAAACAGGAAGGGTGAAACTTCCTAAGGTTAGTGCTGCCGCAGATGAAAACGTGACGACTCTGCGCTCAAGAAGGATCTTCTCAAGCAAAGATCCTAGCTGCAACTCTTCCCAAACTTTAAGAGCGTACGTTGGACTCCCTGGTCCAGCGAATAGATACTGTGAACGCTGCAGTTGATCGTAAAAGACGTCTTGCACGTAGCCTCCTACTTGGCTTAACGACCGTAAAGTAGCGACTTTGAAGCTTTTGTTCAGAGAGACTCTAAAGTATTCGACTGCCTTTTGAGAGAGTTCGTCGGCGTTCTCTTGAAAACCGTAAGGTGTATCGATAATGCTGTAAAGTGGGTCGGTCGCTGTATGTTGATTGTTCTCCAACAATGATCGGTGAACCTTCACCATCGTTGGAGCGGTCTCACCAGACCCCATTACACATAGCGTGCCTTGGTAATGTGTTGCTTCGTGTTGCATCATTACTGTGCAAATACTCCTTGTGCTAGCTCGTTAAGTATAATGTCAGCTATCTCCGCAGGGTGTTGTGCATGGAGGTCATGATGACCACTTATCCAATACTCAGCGGAGTCGACTTTAGAGCTCCGGCGGAGCGTGGCAACAGCGTTTCTTTTTACTTCTGGGTCGTGCATTTCTCTGTTGATAGCGGTAACAAAGACAAATGGAACGCTTAGAACAGGAAATATATCCTCCGGCGACTGTTTCCAAAGTTCGTGAAGAATTTTCATGTGAAGATGTTTGGGAAGATTGGCTTTCATGAACCCATCTTCGCCTTCGGTAAAGTTAGCTAAGGCGCCATCTATTGCGCTTATAGGGAACTCTGACATATAGTGCTTTAGCATCTTAGACAAGGAATCAAAGTTTTGTCCTTGAAGCTCTGGGGGTGCTAGGGCAACTTCACACCTGTCCCACGTAGGGAAGTCAAGTTTCATAGAGCGGTACCCACCATCTATAAGTACGATTCCTCTGACCTCGTGTGGGTATCTAAGAGCATAGTTTTCTACTACTGAACACCCAAAAGACTGACCTACTAGGAGTACTGGCTTTGTCAATGCGCCGATGTCTACCATTAAAGATAAAAACTCGTGTAAGTCGCTGACAAGTGTCTCGTAGTCGTATCCCGTTTCAGGTTTGTCGGATTTTCCGTGCCCTCTTTGATCTAGAGATACAACCCTTATACCTGCTTTTTGAAGTATCTCGCCAACACCAGCGTACATCTTGGCATTTGAGGCAAGACCATGTACCATAAGGACCGATGAGACTTCTCCTGGTCCCAAGAGGTAATGCAGACGATAACCGTTAGGTAGCTTCACATAGTTTGACTTCACAAATGCTTAACTCTTTTTAGTGTGAAAATGTTCCTAACTGTGTTCGCATAGGCAAATTCTTGCTAGAGAAAGTTAGACACAACGAATCGGTCTAAAGGGTAAGCCGATTCGTTGTATAGGCGCTCTATTACCCGTAAAGTTCTTAGTGAGTCCTCTAGACTCCATAGCGGTGTCTGTCCTTGTGAAAGTGAAGCTGAAAACTCGTCAATCATTGCCTCATAGGGACCTTGGGATTTAGCGGATAGATGAGTTATCTGTCCTTTGGTATCGCTAATGATGATCTCTGTATCGCTTGAACTAGGTGTACAAGCCCTTTGGATCTCAATTGACTGCTTGGAGCCAATGACTTTTAGAAGCTGGCTCTCCGATGATATAAATGAAGTATGCACAAACGCAACCTGGTTTGCGGGATAGTCAATGACCATCGTTGTGCGAAGGTCTACACCCGAACTATCCGCCTTTTGTACCCTTAGAGACACTTGCTGGGGTGTGGGTCCAAGAATCTTCAGTACCGGAGATAGAGCGTATATTCCGATGTCCCATAGAGACCCTCCACCTTCGTGCCTGTTCATACGATACCCTGCCAGTGGGTCTAAAGTACCTGAAAAGGTCGAGTAGATAGTCTGTACGTCACCAAAGTTCACCTCATTGACTAAAGAGAGGGCTAGGCGATTCCTTGGATGATACGCCGTCATGTAGGCCTCTGCCAGCGTTAGTGAACGCTTTGAAGCGGCATCTCTCATTAAATTGAAGTCTGACTCAGAGATTGCCAATGGTTTTTCGCAAAGTACGTGTTTGTTAGAGTCGAGAGCCTTGAGTACAACCTCCAGATGAAGGTGGTTTGGAAGTGCTACATATACGGCATCTATCTCTATATCTTGTAGTAGATCCTCGTACCTGGAGTAGTTGCGTACTCCAAGTACTCCTTGAGGTACGTCTTGATAACTACGAGAGGAGACAGCCTGTAGTCTTGCGAATCGAGAACTCAAAATGGCTGGAATTACACCTACTTGCGCCACTTGACTCGTCGCTCCGATAACGCCGAACCTTATTGATGTTGGGGAGTTCACTGGACTGCCAGTGTAGCCTTGTGAGCTTCTTCGAGGACTGCGATGACCTCTCTAACCTGAGCTGAGTTAACCTCCAAGCGAGAACCAAGGTGGATGTGATCTGCGAAGTTTCGCCAAAATCCAAAGCGCTGTGGATTGGGTAATGCAACTGTACGATAACTTAGTGTGCCTGGACCTTCGTACTTTGTCAGTCCTAAAGTAGCAGGAGCTTCGGCGAAGTGATAAGCTTCAACTACGTACCCATCGTGTTGCGATACCGACTCTTTCGAGATCGGCCGATACTCTCCGATGACAGTACCCTCAGTGCCTTGAATGTAGAACTTAGGCTTTCTCACGGCGGCTAGATCGCTTTGGATGAAGGTCGCTTCACGGCCATTCGAGAATCTCATACCGATCGTGATCTGGTCGAGATTAGAAACTTCGAACCATCGTCTTTTGTGTCCGATTGCGCTGATAGTGCTAGGCGCTTCGTCAAAGAGTAAAAGGGTCCAGTCGATGTAGTGAGCTCCCCAGTCGTAGGCAGCTCCCCCGGAGATCTCTTCATCTGAATGCCATGCTCTGCAGGGATGATCGAACGTCCCTACGAAGGTTTCGATATTGAATACATCGCCTATCTCACCACGATGAAGAATGTTCCTCACGGCCCGAAAATCTTGGTCCCAGCGACGGTTCTGGTTAACTGTCAAGACAAGATCGTTCTGTGCAGCGACTGTGATTAGTTGGTCAGCTTCGGCGACAGTTAGACACATCGGCTTCTCCAACACGACGTGCTTCCCAGCCCTAAGTGCCTCGAGAGCGATGGTAAAGTGAGTCGAGGGTGGAGTTGCTACTACGACGACCTCAACGTCGCTCAGCTTCAACACTTCGCGATGATCGGCGACACTTCTTATTCCAGGGAACTCTCTTTGTGCGGCCGATCTTCTTTCGAGATTAGGGTCTACAGCTGCAACGAACTGGAGTCCTGGAGTGTTATTCGTTGCTGTTCCGTGAAAGTGTCCCATACCTCCGTAAGGACCATATCCGACTACAGAGACGCCGAATGGCTTGTCTCGATCGGCTCCTAAGCTCTGGTAGATCTCTAGGAGATATCGTGCCTCTTCATTTGCGTAGGTTAGCGATCGATAGTCGAAACCAAATACGTGGATGGTGCCTCGACCGACTGAAGCCCGCCAACCTACCAGGCGATCTGTCATCTTTATATTTACCCATGCTATGGGTTCCACTTCGAAAGTAGATTGAGCTATAAAAATCGAAGACGATACAGGAACCTCTTCCGGAGCTCTTTTGAACACGGCAAGAGCATGGTTAACCCTTAGGAACCATTCACTTTTGGGGAGTTCCTTAAAATTTACCTCGAAACCGTCTCTGAGTTTTATAGGAGTGCTATCGTCCAAAAAAACAAAGAGATTACCGCCTACACTAAGAGCCGCTAAGATCTCGTCATCTAGGAGTGACTGTGACGGAAACGTTACCTTTCCGCCCTCCTTCAGAACTTTTGTCGCAGTAGTTAGATCGATTGGTGTAGCTTGTCGGCCCACGTGATCGATGTCTAGTTGGTACCTTGGTGGTACTAAGTAGTTATCTTGCACATTTGCGTACGAATAAAATTGCATTGTTTATTGGAGTTCCTATTCAATCAAGTAGTTGGGTAGCGTTCCTGCTGAAGGGATTAGCTTGCCATAACCTCGGTCAGCTCGGAAACAATCCATCCTAAATAGTTATAAACGTCAGATATAAACCTTAGTTCGTCAGACGGTAACTGAGTCGGGTCAAACGAGTCATCTTTTACACCGATAATCTCGGCGATGACTAACCTAGAGCGGTTGAGGTCTCTAAGCAAGGAAGTGGCTTCTTGGAGAGTCAACACTTCTTTCTCAATGAGTACAGATGAGCTAAGGGCTAAAGAACTTGAGATTTCAAGTGGTCTCTGATCCTGACCGTCATCGCTAAGGTCATGCTCTGCTTGCTCGACCGGATCTGAGTATAGCGGAGGAAAGAGACGCCAGGTTAAAGACTGATTTGTTGTGGTTAAGCTGGATATCTGCATGAGAAAATCTGCGATGACCGTCTTGTCGTCTTTAGTAAGCTTGATCTTTATTGAGCCTTTCCCGCTCTTTTTGAAAGGAGGCTTCATATGCGCTTACTTGTCTTGCTGCATGGTAGCCCATAGGCCGTAAGCGTGGAGTTTATTTACATCTCGTTCTGATTCGAACTTTGAGCCCGAGGATACAACCGCTTTACCTTCGTTGTGGATTTGAAGCATTAAGGTCGTTGCCTTTTCTTTAGAGTAGCCAAATAGCTGCTGGAGGACGAAGGTCACGTAGTTCATCAGATTAACGGGGTCGTTCCAAACTATTACAATCCAAGGCGAGTCGATCTTGAGATCCAGCTCCTCCTCAGTTTCAACCATTCCTCCTAAGCCGGCCATTTCTCACCCACCTTTCGGGGAATCATTACCTTTTAGGTAGATGTTCCTGAGACGTTGATCTTGGTACGTTACCCAAATGATTACCCTAACAACCTACCATCTCTTGTAAAAAAAGCTGTGCTGCGTGCTTGACGCTGGTACCTTTGGTTGTTCCGAAAGTGCCTTATCGTGGGAGATTTCAAAGATTACTTTTGAGTCATCCTGGTTACGGGCTGCCTCGTCTTCAAGGGTGCCTCTTTCAAAGAATAAAAGGTTCAGCCAAAGTGCAGTCATCCAAACGACTGTCGCTCCTGCTATATGAAAACCCACAAGTAAAGCAGGTAGGTTCGTAAAGTACTGGGTGTATCCGATGGCACCTTGTAACGCTTCAATAACGAGTAAGAAGCGACCAGCTTTTTGTACATCTTCAGGCGCTCCACTTTGTTTTAGGAGCAGTAGTCCTACGAGTGTTAAACCTATTAGCAGCCACACAATGTCGGCGTGAAGCTGAGCGACATCTCGAAGTTTAAACGGTAAACGCTGGGCTATGGGACTACCGCTGTGGGGTCCGGATCCTGTAACCGCGGTTCCGACGAAGATTACAGCTCCAAGAACTAATAGGACTAATCTGCCCCAGATGACTGTCTCTTTCGATACCCGCCTCGTCGGCACCCGATCGTCGGTGGCCGAGTGGGCATAGAGTACGATTGCGTTCCAAACGATCAATATTGCAAGGATAAAGTGTGCCATCACATAAGGAGGTGCTAGTTTAGCAAGTACGGTGAGTCCGCCTAGGATTATCTCGGCGATTAGCCCTCCTACCAAACCCATAGCCAACCAGACGATATCTTTTCGAAACGGCTTACGGAAGAAGGCTGCCAGAGCAGAAATTATTACGATTGCTGACGCTCCAATGGTTATCAGCCGATTTGCGAACTCTACCATGGGGTGGAATGAGTCTGCCGCTACTAGATGGTTAGCCGTACAATCGGGCCATGTGGGACAACCTAAGCCGGACTGTGTGAGCCTTACTGCGCCTCCGCTCACTATAATTATCGCAAGAATTACCAGCGTGGCGAAGGATAGCCGCCTAAAGGCTTCGGGCGAAATCTTCCAGTTTTTTAACCAACTTATCCACTCTTTTGTCACAAGACTAATCTAGTAGTGGTAATAGGTTCTTTTGGATCTGTTCTTAGAGTTCTATAAGGTTTGGGTCAAGATTCCCACTTGAAGAACTTAGCGGCGAGAGCCGGAGCCGCAACTGCCCATACAATTAGTACGATCCAGGCGGAAGTCGGTACTGCACCTCCAACACCAAGAGTATGGTAGAAGACCTGTGAAGTCGCTTGAGCCGGTAGGATCTTGGACAGGTCCGCTAGTGGAGCTGGTAAAGAGCTTATTGGAAAGAGCATCCCTCCTAGAAAAAGTAGAACCAAGTAGACCGCATTGGATATGCCGATCATCGCCTCAGATCGTAAGGTCCCAGCGAGGAGCAGCCCAATTCCTGAGAATGCAACGGTAGCAAGGATGGCTCCAACTATGAAATCGAAGTAGTTTCCAGCAGGATGCCATCCGAGCACTAAACCGAGCAGAAATAGGACGGACAGCTGTACGACCTCTACAACGAGGATTGCAGTGATCTTTGCGTATAGTAGACCGCTTTTCCCCAACGGAGTAACTCCAAGTCGTTTTAGAACGCCGTAGGTTCTGTCTACAGCCGTAGCGATTCCCTGAGACACCATTCCCGTAGCCATGACTGCGAGGGCCATGGTTCCTGGGACTAAGAAAACCGGTCTTGAGTGTATTCCCTTAGGTAATGGAAGAACTTTGATGGCGGTAAATCCCAAAAGGAAGATAACAGGAATCAAGATAGTAACTAGCAGCGACTCACCCTGGGTGAGAGATAACCGAATTTCGGATTTAGCCTGTGCAAGGTATGCCTTCAAAGTCATTTTCTCCCGTTTACGCTAATCACTTGGGGACCTCCTGTTGTGTAGTTAGTGAAAGATATATATCTTCTAACGTTGTGCTTGCCGTTGATAGGTCGGTAAACTCCACTTTCTTGTCGGCTAAATAACGAGTTACCTGGGCAACTAGCTCTGAGTGAATGTCTCCTCTAATCATGTAGATGTCATTCCCAAAGGGTCGTTCTAAGTGAACATGAAGGTCCTTTTCGAAGTCAACTTGATCTATGGGAAAGGAAGAGCGGAAGGTGATCTG
>JAJYGI010000079.1 GCA_021790735.1 Actinomycetes bacterium
GTCTTTACGATAGCAAGTATCACAATTGGCGTCTCCGGCGGTCTCGCAATGCCTACAATGGCAACTTTGGCGACAACCTCCAAAAGTATCTCTCCCGCAAGAGGAGTAGCGGCTTACACCGCCGCTCTCTCTGCGTCTTTGGCGGTTGGTCCGCTATACGAGACCTTTATTCTAAATAGCTCTCACGAGAACGTTCGAGTCGCACTCATAGCTTTCATGCCGTTTCCAATCATAGGATTTTTTCTGATTCTCTTCGGAATTAGAGCAGCGCAAAACTCTCGATCCGCTGGCAAGGTGAAGGTGGGTTCTTTACAGATAAGGCAGTCGATTCCCATTCGGTTAGCCATCTCGGCCCAACTCCTGTATCAGGCCCCATTTGTAGCCGTTGTTGCCTTCGGAGCCCTTATAGCAAGATACTCATTTGGGGCGTCATCTTCGACCGCTCAGCTGGGATTTACTGTATTTTTCGTTCTCTCGTTTACGTCAAGAGTAGTTCTGTTATGGAAGCCGGAGATTTTACCTCCCACATTTTTGCTTAAGATCTCTGCCTTGCTTACTCTTATCGGAGTAACGATGCTTGCTACAACACACGGCGAGGTTCTTCTAATTCTTTCCATGGCTCTTTTGGGCGTACCTCATGGGGTAACCTATCCGGTCTCTTTAGCTCTTTTGGCAAAGTGGACATCTCCCGACACTAGAACGCGCGCAAACGCTGCGCTCTCATCCGTAACGAGTTTTGTCGGAGTACTTCTACCGTTTATTCTGGGAATTCTTGCTGCTAGTTATGGGTACCGTACGATGGTGATTCTCGTCTTGTTGCCAGTAATAGCACTTTCCGTACCGGTATTTCATTCATCAGAGGAGCGGCTCGCAGCTCAAGCTACTCCGATCTGACAACATACGCTTTAGTCCAACGTTGTGTCGCGTAAGTGCTCTTGTGCTAACAGTTATACGCAGAAGCACTAGACGTCTTTACCAAGCAGCTGTTACGTATACCTGCAAAGCAACTCATCTACAACGAGTTTCGAATACTGCGGCTAAATGCGAATTATTCGCAGCTACAATTGATTACTAGTAGAGAAACAGAAAGAGGAGTGGTCTTGTCGGACTCTTCAGATACAACGACAGAATCCAAAGGACCGCATCTGCGTCAGGTATATCACGTCCGAGATCTCGTTACGCTATCGGTCTCAAGTGTCGGTCCACTTTTCTCCGTAGCGGCCACCGGTGGAGTAATGGCTGCACAAGCCGGATGGTGGACCCTGCCGGCCGTGGGAGTAATCGCAGTTCCGTTCCTCGTTAGTGGATTTGTATTTCGTCTATTAAATCGACACTTTCCTCACTCTGGTGCCTCTTACCACTGGTCAGCACGAGTAGTAGGGAAAGGCTCGTCAAGGTTTCAAGCATGGATACTAATACTTGCGTACTTTGCATCTATCCCACCCATCATTGTTCCGGCGTCTAGCTATACGCTAACTCTTATAGCGCCGCACTATAGCCCGACCCCAATCGTCGAAGTCATGATGGGTCTGTTTTGGGTGCTGTTCGCACTAATCCCGCTTCTTGGAGGAGGGTTACCTACAGCACGCATTACACAGGTATTTCTGGCCCTAGAGATGGTTTCTTTAGTGGTGCTGGCGATTTTGGGTGTAGCCAACTTCTCAAGGCTCTCTGTACCTGTGCACTTTGGACCGATCCCGATTGCAGGGATGCTCACGGTCGCGGTTGTAGCAGCTACGATACTTGACGGATGGGAGATCGACAGTTATGCGTCCGAAGAAGCTCAGCGGCCCAAGGATGACCCTGGGAAAGGCGGGGTAATTGGAGCCTTCCTAGCCCTGCTTTTCTATGCAATTCTCTATCCGCTGATGTTTTCAGAGACACCGATGTCGAAACTTGCGAATGCAACTAATCCACTTGCAGTGTGGGGGGATCGACTCCTACCAAATGCACCATGGCTCATTTTGATCCCAGTACTAGGTTCGACCGCTGGTGGCCTTTGGTTAACATCGTACATCTTAACGAGAGCTCTCTACGCTATGGGCCGTGAGGGACTCATACCCAAGAGCTTCGGCAAGGTCTCCAAGAGGAGCGTGCCACATTTTGCAATTTTTGTTGCCATGGGAGCAGCGTTTACCATCACTGCTATGCAGCTACTTTTTGCGTCGTTAGCGTCTTTCTTTGGTCTAGTCCTCTCCGCGGCTGGATTCTTCCTAGTAGCTGAGTTTTTGTTAGACTCCATCACTGCATTTGTTTTCTTATCTAAAGGACACACGAAGCTACCCGATGTCTATATCAACCCACACAGACATCGGATGCTTCTTGTAGGCTCCGGTGTTTCGACAGTGATGTTTGGGTTCTTTGCCGTAGCCTTTTTCGTGGTTGGACCAAGCGCAATTGGGGGCGGAATCGACTACGTTCTTTTAACTCTTATCGCACTCGGAGTCCTCTTTGCATATGTGACTAGAAATCGAAAGACGACGTTCATCTTCCATGGATCAGTTGCTTCGGACGAGGACATAAAGTTCAGAGGTGGGAAACGGGCGAAGTCCCTAATGCAGATAGATCCTGTCGTACAGGGCCAACGTCCTAGTACTCCATAGCCTTTCGATATACGGTCACCACGCGTTCATCAGTTTGCAGCAAAACTAAACCTTCATCTTCTTTGAAGATGCATAACTGCTAAGTTTCCATAGTCGCCAGTTAGTCTTATTAGAGTTGGATTTGAGTACATACCTCTGGAGGAACTTTGAAGCCCCTAAGCTACCGTGCTAGAGTGGTGTTAGCCGTTTCGTTGATGGTGGCTGTCTTGCTTTTAGGACTAAGTACTGTAATCGTTTCCAACGCGGTACAGACACCACCTCCGCCTCCGCCAAAGGCGCCTTCAGGGACTTTTACTTGGACAGCTCGACATGCCCTTGTCCCAGTTACACTTGACAGCGATCTCACGGTCATAGAAAGTAGCGGTTTAACCGGTACAGAGTGTCAAAGTATCCAAAGTGACATCGTCGCTACGAGATCTATCCCTCCCATCCCAAACAGCTCCCTAGAGGTACTGTGGAAGCACGTGTTGGTAAACGCAGATAAAATTGGTGCCCTGTGCGCGATCTCTAATCCGTCTGGAAGTCAGCTTCAATCAGCAACGAATATTGCTTCAAGCGCCGTCACCGATCTCACAGCGATCATCGATAAGTTGAATCTCCTAAAAAGTTAGTTTAGTTGTGAAGCAACTATACCCCTAGGGGTATAGACTGTCTAAACAAAGTCAACTATAAACGCATCCAAGGAGAACGCTATGAGTTATCAAGACGTACCTGCGCACAAGTTGGAGGAGCTCCTAAGAGCCGGATTCCAACTTGTCGACGTTCGGGAACCCCATGAAGTCGCAAAAGGTGCCCATCCCCAGGCTATCAACATCCCTCTTGCGGAGTTACAGCACCGGTTACGAGAGGTAGATCGATCTCGACCGGTAGCGGTAGTTTGTCAATCGGGAGCAAGAAGTGCCAGTGCTGCGAGTCAACTCGTTCGATTTGGGTTTAGTCGGGTAGCAAGTATCTCAGGTGGAATGTCCGCAGTCAACAGACTCTCTGGAAGGAGCCTTTAGAAGTGCGCACTACGACCGTTAATGAGTTAGGTAAGGTACTAGGAACCGACGAGGAGCCTTTTATCCTTGACGTTCGAGACGAGGACGAAGTCAGAGATTGGGGTATGCCTCACGCCTTCAACATCCCTCTTTCGGAGCTTGGAAACAGAGTTGAAGAGCTACCCAAAGACAGAACTATCTTTACTCTTTGTCTCGCAGGATCCCGATCACAACAGGCAGCTGCCTTACTTGAAGAGCAGGGCTTTGACGTCCTTTCGATCGACGGAGGCATAACTGCCTGGGCAGGATACTACGACACTGCTTCGGTCACAGCCGGTAAAGCTGAAGTTGTCCAAGTCAGAAGGAGAGGGAAGGGGTGTCTATCCTATGTGATTGGACACGGTGACTCCGCCTTTGTAGTCGATCCCTCTGTAGACGCGCATGAATATATCAAAGTTGCTCAAGAGCATGGCTGGCGTATTAAGCGGGTCTTTGATACACACCTACATGCAGATCATATCTCAGGCGCACGAGAGCTAGCGAAACAGACTGGAGCATCCCTGATGCTCAATCCCACCGAAGGGTACCTCTATCCACACGAAAACGTCGTTGATGGACAGTTCTATGAGATCTCTGACGGAGTAGGAGTAACAGTGAAGGCTCTGCACTCGCCAGGGCACACAATGGGATCAGTAATGTTTGTCGTAGACGATAGTGCGCTTATATCTGGTGATACGATCTTCGTAGATGGGGCTGGAAGACCAGACCTTGCCGAGAAGGCGGAGGCTTATGCAAAGGAACTCTATGGCTCTATCACCGGACATCTTGGATCTCTAGGTGGCGAGGTTAATATCTTCCCTGCTCACTTTGGAGATCGCGTTGAGGTACTTCCTAGTACGGCCGTTCTAACGACCGTCTCGAAGTTCCAGCAAGACTTCGAAGTTCTGCTAGGCGACAAGGAACAGTTCCTTGCCTGGGCGACCGGTAAAGCGACCAACCGTCCACCAAACTACCAACGAATTGTCCGAATAAATCAGGGACGAGAGACCTTGATCATGACAGAAGCACCAGAGATGGAGCTCGGTCCCAATCGGTGTGCAATCTAGAACCCAAGTACTCAGTACGTATAAGCAAGCGTTGACAGATTGAGGAGTAAACTCCTCAATCTGTGGCGCGTAGGAGGAACGATGGAACTTCCACAGGAAGTTATAGATGATGTAACAAAGCGTCTACGAAGAGTAGAGGGTCAAGTTGGAGGATTAATACGCATGCTCCAAGACGGACGAGACTGTAAGGATGTTCTCACCCAACTAAGCGCAGCGTCAAAGGCACTCGAACAGGCTGGATTCAAGTTAGTTGTGTCAGGTATGACCTACTGTCTAGAGCAACCAGAGAGGGCAACCGCAGACGGCTACTCGCTACAAGAGGTCCAAAAGCTTTTCATGAAACTTGCTTAAAGGTAGATGCTCGGTCTTCCTTGGATCTTTATCCTAACGGTAACTTAGGTTATCTACGAAAGTAGATGAGATAGTCATCTGCGATGCACGCTTTGGGCTATCTTCCCTGCGACCCTTGATCTTTGAACTCTCATGGACTAATCTAAATCAGATAGTGTCAGCTGGGGGGTGGGAGCATGAATGATCTGGAGTTGAACTTAATTCAAAGAGTGAACGTTGGAGACTCTTTGACCCGAAGTGCGCGACGCTATCCAGGAAAAGTAGCATTGATTGACCGTGACAGACGAGTAACCTATGCAGATCTAAACGAGAAAGTGAATCGAGTATCGCATGCCCTTATGGACCGAGGTCTAGTCAAAGGTGATGTAGTCGCTCTGATCGCAAGTAATTCAATTGACTTTCTTGTTACTTACTACGCGTGTGCCAAGGCTGGTTATGTCTGCGTTCCGATCAATCTGGGTTGGCGAGCTGAAGAGGTTCGCTACGTGTTGGAGCACTCTAAGACACGCTGTCTAGTAGTTGAAGGATCGATTGCACCAAAGTTCGCTCGAGGCTTTATGGATCTACCACAGCTAAAACTAATCTTCATCCTGGGCGATGTAGACCCTAGTTTATCTAGGGAACACTCTTTTTTTGAGGAGCTTGCAGACTTTCCCAACACCAGTGAGCCAGAGGTACTGATCGAAGATCGTGCACCCCTTAGCTACCTCTACACGTCTGGCACGACCAGCGCTCCAAAGGGAGTAGTGTCTTCGCATCTTGCTGTCTATCTTGAGTCGCTTGGGACGGCGCTCGACAACGGTTCTTCTCATACAGACATTGCCAGCGCACTTATGCCTATGTTTCACACTGCTCAACTCAACGGATTGTGTTCCCCGACAGTCGCTCTGGGTGGCACCCTTGTAGTGCTTCAGGGTTTTGACGCTTCGACACTTTTAGATCTGATCGAGTCCGAGAGAATGACTACGGTCTTTTGCCTTCCGTTCATGGTCAGAGAGTTACTTGATGCTTATGAGAAGAGTCCAAAGGACATATCTAGCCTACGGCTGATAATGTATGCGATGGCGCCGATGCCAGATGCCCTTCTGCGTCGAGCAATCGATACGTTCAAGTGTGACTTTACCCTGGCGTTTGGTCAGACGGAGATGAATCCCGTTACGACAGTTTTTCGACCCGAACATCAACTTTCACACTCAGGAGCTGTCGGAACGCCGCAGGTGAATGTCGAGATCGCCATTGTTGGAGATACAGGAGAGATCTTGAGAGCAAACGAGAGCGGTGAGATCTGCTATCGATCACCTCAATCAATGACAGAGTACCTTAGGGACAACGTAGCTACTGAAGAGGCGTTTAGTGGAGGGTGGTTTCACTCAGGAGACGTCGGGCACTTCGACAAAGACGGCCTTTTATGGTTTGAAGATCGGTTTAAAGATGTCATCAAGACCGGGGGAGAGAACGTATCATCTATAGAAGTAGAGAAAGCGATCTACGCAAGCAACCCAGACGTAGCGGAGGTCTGTGTGGTAGGGCTCTCTCACCCTAGATGGACAGAGGCCATAACAGCGTTTGTGGTTCCCAAAACGGATGCCGAGATCGATCCAGAGGTCCTTCTTGATGAAGTAAAGTCTAGGCTAGACGGGTTCAAGTGCCCGAAAAAGGTAGTCATTACAGAGAGCCTACCTCATACGTCCACCGGCAAGATACAGAAGCATTTGGTGCGGCAAAGCAACCTAGAGCTCTACCAAAGATAGAACTTAAAGAACGAGATTGCCTTTAGGAGCCTATCGTGAGGCGTTCACGTTCGTAGGCGTTTTCAAGCACCAGGTTCAAGCGATTGATCTCAGGTCAGCTAAGGTAGTGATGAACCACTACCATTTCACCATACTTGGAGGAGTAAGCCCAAAAGGTCTTGAACTGTGAAGCGTTAGCTTGTACGGCTGTACAGGCAGTCGTTGTCTCAATGTAACCTCTAAAAAAGGTCGGATTACCGCCAATTTTTACCGTCTTGTAAGAGGTTTCGTGAAGTAAGAATGGAACGAAACGCCAAGAGCGATCAAAGTAGGAGAGGAGTGCTCCTGAAAAACATCCTCCACCTGCCATCTTCAGAAGGTAAGACGGGGGCTTCAAACCATTAACTCTAAAGGCAGTCGGTATTTTATTCGAGACACCGTAAAAGACTGGGTCACCGTGAAAGTCGCGCATCGGAGAAGGTATAGAAGCAACAATGGTCCAACGTCCTTGAGGTCGTAACTCAAACACCTTCACAGGCGTTCCATGAGGAGCATACGGGAACACCACAACGACGATGTAGTGAGATTGCCATAAAACAGGTGAGGACCAAGAGATCAGCATAGACCTCGATGAGTTCCCTAAGAAAATAGTAGGAATCTTCGACCGTTTTCCATCTTGGTAGTAACTCTCTGCGAGCCTTTGGACCTCGTTGTGTAAAGCTGTCAAACTCTCTCTATCGGGCAGCTTTGGAGGTCGAGTACTTGAAGCGTTCGCGGTGGCTGATAACGGCAGGACGAGAACACCCAAGAACCCCAGGATCACTAGGGCTGTCGTTGTAACTTTAGCTTTCAAGCGCACATCTAACTCGTCTCTTTATCTGTGTTTTCTTATTATTACATAAGTTTTGGTGTTAGGTATAGATATTGTGTGCCGGAGAACTTTTGTAGGCAGAGGCTAAAACTGACAGTTAAGTTGACTGCATATGTAACTACTACTCTCAACGATCTTCTCACCACCTCTGGAACACCTTGATATACCTCCTGTACCTTTACGTCCAGCAAGAGCGTTTACCTTCAGGCGTAACCAGACTGGGATCTAAGACTTTAAAAGCCACAGGAGTACTCGTATAGACTCGCACTACCAAGACAGTTTTGGAGGAGATATGTTACATAAGAAAGTTCAAAATACCGGCAACCTTACCGTACAGCCATCAAACACCGTCGACAAAGAACTTCCAAAGTTCGCCATACCTGCCACTCAAAGCGATCCCAAGGTAGCACTTCAACTGACCGAAGACGAACTTATGCTTGACGGTAACTCAAGGCAGAACCTAGCGACGTTCTGTGGAACATGGAACGATACAGAGGTCGTAGAGATCATGACATCCGCTATCGGAAAGAACATGATAGACAAGGACGAATACCCACATACGGCAGAGTTAGAAGAACGTTGCGTCCACATGATAGCGGATCTTTGGGGTTCACCGTCAGCAGCTAGCACCATTGGGACTTCGACTACCGGATCCAGCGAAGCCGCAATGTTGGGTGGACTCGCCATGAAATGGCGTTGGAAAGCAGCTCGGAAACCGACTGGAGGTCAGGTACCAAACCTGGTGACTGGGCCTGTACAAGTATGTTGGCACAAGTTTGCAAGGTACTTTGACGTAGAGTTGAGAGAGCTACCCTTTCATAGAGGAAGCTACATATCTGACCCTAATGAGATACTGGAGCACTGTGATGAGAACACCATTGGAGTTGTCAATACTTTAGGAACTACCTTCACGGGACACTATGAAAATATTGAAGATCTAGAACACGCATTAGACGACTTTCAATCACAACATGACATTGACATTCCGATCCATGTAGATGCCGCGAGCGGGGGATTTGTCGCCCCGTTTTTAGATCCAGAGATAAAGTGGGACTTCCGGTTAAAGCGCGTATCTTCAATAAACGCATCGGGCCATAAGTATGGCTTGGCGCCACTTGGTGTTGGCTGGGCGATATGGAGAGACGAATCTCACCTGCCCGAAGACCTTATTTTCAATGTCAACTATCTCGGCGGCGAGATGCCCACCTTCGCATTAAACTTTTCGAGACCCGGAGGTCAAGTAGCTGCACAGTACTACAACTTTCTAAGGTTAGGAGTTGACGGGTATCAAAGAGTTATGAGGAACTTAAGGACCTGCGCAGAGTATCTTTCAAACGAGATAAAGTCACTCGAGCGCTTCGAGGTAATAAGCGACGGGAGAACAGGTCTTCCGTTGGTGACCTGGACAAGTAGCAATAGAGACATCGATCTCTATCGGCTCTCAAACCAGCTAAGGAGCTACGGATGGCAACTACCTACGTACACCCTTCCACCCGACTCTCAAGACGTAGTAGTCCAGCGTGTCGTAATCCGACAAGGATTTACTCTAGAGCTAGCTCGCCAATTTATAGACGCCTTACGGAGTTCAATCGATTATATCGATGCCAATCCAATGTCACCCACAGCCCCAGAACATCAAAATGGGGGCTTTAGTCACTAATGGCCAATCACCGCCAGAGGTATCTCCGATGTGTTATACAGTTCACGGTATATAACTCGCCTATCGACAATATACTTTGAAAATACAACAAATATATCGACTTTACCTTCTGGTAGTTATATTCTT
>JAJYGI010000093.1 GCA_021790735.1 Actinomycetes bacterium
CAAAGTCCTTATATACCTCGTTAAACTGCTTTTTAATTAATCCTCTAGTTGCAAGCGCTTTCCCATAGTACTGGTCGTAGTATCCCGAAGACAAGGCGTATGTTCCCAGCATTATTCGCCTCTTGACTTCATCCCCGAACCCTTCCGTCCTAGTCGAAAGGAACATATCCGTAAGAGAGGAGCCGTCTCCACGATGACCAAATCTTACACCATCATATCTAGATAGATTTGAGGATGCCTCTGCCGGTGCGATTACGTAGTAAGCAGACAGTCCCAGCGTCACTGCCTTGGCGCTAACAATGTCAATCTTTGCACCACGTTCTTCAAGTAGTCTTGCGGCCATGAGTACTCTATCTTTAACCTCTAAAGAACAGCTGTCGATGAGCTCTGCAACGACTCCAATGCGCAAAGACTCTACTCCAAAGGTCTCCCTCTCTACCAACTTAGGACGCTCCCCTAAGATCGAGGTTGAGTCCATGGGATCGTGTACCCCAATCACTTCTAGCAAAAACGCAGCGTCTTTAACCGTCCGAGCAAATGGACCTATCTGATCTAAAGAGGACGCAAATGCAATAAGTCCATAACGAGACACGTAACCATAGGTTGGTTTTACTCCTACAACGCCGCACAGTGAAGCTGGCTGCCTAATAGAACCTCCTGTATCTGAACCTAGGGCTAACATGGTCATCTTCGATGCCACAGCTGCCGCTGATCCACCTGAAGAGCCACCAGGGACCTTTGAGAGATCGTGAGGATTCCTAGTGACTTTATAAGCAGAGTTCTCAGTTGATGATCCCATGGCGAACTCATCGAGGTTAGTCTTTCCGACTACCAGTCCGTCAGCCTCATTTACCAACTTCACAACGGTAGCGTCGTAGGGTGGGCGCCAGCCTTCGAGCATCTTCGACGCTGCCGTGGTGGGCATGTCAGATGTCACCATATTATCTTTAACTGCAATCGGAACTCCTAGCAGCCGTCCAACCGTCCCGCCGTTTGCTATCTTTTGGTCTAGTAAAGATGCCTTCTCTAGCATTCTCTCTGGGTCAAAGTGCAAGAACGCAGAGACTGACGGCTCTCTCAGTTCAACTTGAGCAACAACACTTCTCGCTACCTCAGAGACTGAAATCTCTCCACTACGAACAGCCTCGCTTAGTGAGTAAGCATCGAGATCAATGGGACTAACTTCCATCAACCACCCTCCCCTAAGATCGGAGGAACTCTAAACATATACTCTTCAACCAGAGGAGCACCTCTTAGAATACTTTCGCGACTCATTGAGTCTTTGGCGTAGTCTTCCCTAAGCGAACCCTCATCAACGTAACTGTAACGCTCCTCGTCGTCTAACGACAGATCAAGGCTCTCGATATCAGTCATATGTGAGATGACAACAGAAAGTTGCCCTGCGAAGAGTTCAGCTTCTTTTAGCGTTAACCTCAAACGCGCAAGGCCTGCCACATGGAGCACTTCGTCGATAGAGATCTTTTCGGACATGGCAACATCCTAGATCGAAGCTCGACTAGTCGCGGTTCAAAAATGCAATCAAGAAGTTCTTGGATTCCCTCCTCGACCTACGCCTAATAAAAATCACGTTGGCAGTTCACAAACGTAGTGGGACTCCGCCAACACGTCCCTAGCGTTCACCTTTACCCAACTTAGCAACTTCCAAGTAGAATCACTTAAAAGAGCATAAATACGCACTAAAGAGGAGATTTGTCGTGTCAGAGAAGTACCCGTTTCTTTCACCTATGTGGATTGAAGCCGCAAGAAACCTCCGCAAAGAGGCGATGGAAAAGACGGGGAAGATTGAGTTTGAACTAAGGATGAATCAGATCGTGACAGATCTACCCTTTGAAGAACAAGAGTTACGCATCTACATCGACACCTCTCAAGGGTTTTTAGATCTTGAGATGGGTGAACTCGAACACCCCGACGTGACCGTAACGATCGACTACGAAACCGCTAAGGCCCTTTTTGTGGACCAAAATCCACAAGCTGCAGTTGAAGCCTTTATGTCAGGCAAGATAAAGGTTACTGGTGATCTAACAAAACTTCTTGCACTCCAGGGCAACGTGATGTCCTTTGAGTCAGCGGAAGGCATACCTACTCTAATAAAAAGTATCACTCTTTAGACAACGGAGCCGTCGGAGAGCTAACCTAGCAGTAAACCGCTGACTTCGAGGACAGACCTCCGAATAACACGAATTAAGTCATTAGACACCTAGATGCTTCACACGAAAAAAGTCCTCACTCAACCTTTGAGATAACCTCTGAGCTGCACACCTAGATGCGTCCGTACTATCAGGCCAAGTAAAGATCGACAGAGCTGCCGTAAAGTACCTGTTGTCCAAAGGGCGGATTCGTATATATTACTACCTGGGCTTTCTTAGGGCCGTAGACGTTCCCAACCTGAAGTCCGGCACTTTGCAGTGCTTGCTCTGCTTGGCTTAGAGAGTCGTCTATAACGTTTGGAACAGTCACGTACTGAGGACCTTGGGAGATAGTGACCGAGATCGTAGTACCTGGCAACACCATTGAACCGGGAACAGTGGTCTGTGATATCACATCGCCAGAGGGAACTGTGTCTGAGTAAGCCATAGAGGTACTTATAGCCAACTGATCCGAGGACAGCGTCGACGTTGCTGCTTGCTGTGACTCACCCACAACGTTTGGAACCGGTACCGGAGCCGGACCCTTCGATACGAGCAAAGAGACGGTAGATCCAAACGGCGCCAACTGGCCAGTAGCTGGAGTTGAAGATATAACATCTCCAGGATTCACGCTCGAAGAGTACTGAGTCTGAAGTTGATACTTTAGGTGTTTTTGTGTCAAAATCTGTTCGGCTGAAGCCTCAGTTAGTCCCGCCAAACTTGGAACAGATACCGGAGGAGGGCCAGCAGATAGTGTTAGATCAATGACAACGTTCTTGGCAATCAACGAACCGGCTTTAGGAAACTCCGACACCACAAGACCTGCAGGAACCACCGAAGAGTAAACCTTCCCCGAGACAAGAGACTTAAGTCCGACCTTGTCTATGCTCGAGCTGGCTACCGTAGGAGCAAGTCCGAGAACTAAAGGAACCTTAGCGCTCGTTGCCTTTTGATACAGGGAGGCCGCAGCAAATGCCACAGAAGCCAAAATAAGCGTTACAAGTACCCACAGTAAAAGTCCGCGCCATCCTCTAAACGGGCGCCTGATCTCTTTCTTGAGAGGATCTTGTCTATCATGCTCTACTGAGTTCGATGTAAGGTACGCTGCCGATGAAGCATAAAGAGAGGTTTGGTCGTTAGAGTCGATGGAGTCATGTTTAGGTACCGAGAGCACCGTAGTAGTCGCCTCGACCTCATCATCGAAGACGGTTAGGGTGCCTGACTCCACATCTTGCACGTCATCCAAAACACTATGGAAGCCTTGCCCATGGACCCCTCGGCCTGTGATATCGACAACCGGCGGCGCCGGCGAACTCCGTCGGATCACTTCTTCAAACTCGTCTCGGTGCAGTGCTGAAATCGTCTCCGGGGGGTCGAAAGACCTCGACAGTGCCTGCAACTCCGCTACGAACTCCTCAGTCGTTGGACGTTCACTAGGATCCCGCTTCAAGGCTCGAGCTAAGATCGGTCCCACAGCTCCAGCCTCCTCTGGAGGCTGAACGTCACCGTTGAGTCTTGCACGCAGTATCTCGAAGGTGTCGTTTCCCTTGAACGGCAGATGTCCCGACAACATCTCAAATACTATCAAACCAAGAGAGTAGAGATCACTTTGCTTTAGGGCTGCCACTCCGTTTGCCTGCTCCGGAGAGGAGTACTTTGCTGTTCCTAAAAGCACACCTTTAGGCTCGCTCCAAGCAGGTTCTGCTAGCGTTCTTGCCAGACCGAAGTCGGCTATTTTAATGTGTCCACCTTCATCAAAAATTAGGTTCGCGGGCTTTAGATCTCTGTGGATATAGTTTCGCCGATGTGCATACTCGAGCCCTGACGCACACTGAAGCGCTATCTGCACAACTTGTGAATGAGTTGGTCTCCAGCCTGTAGCCAGGTGCTCTCTCAACGAACCACCGTTTAGGAGTTCTAACACCAGATAAGGTCCCGCAAGAGACTCGCCAGAGTCATAGACAGACATAATTGAGGGGTGAGACAGAGCGGCTGCTGCCTTAGCTTCCTCTTGGAAACGTCGAAGGAACACCTTGTCGCTAGCTAGTTGGGAGTGCAGAAGTTTTATGGCCACAGCTCGAGATAAAGCAGTGGAGTCGAAGGCTAAGTAGACGTCACCGGATGCACCGTGGCCGATCGAGGCCAGGAGTTTATACCTGCCGCCAAGCACTAGTCCTAACTTGTCTCCAACTCTACTTGTACCGCTCAGCTAATTCACCTTACGCCAGATAATCGAAAGTTCCAACCTATCCAACCTTGTCGCTGCCGCCACTCTCTAACGTCTCCAAAAACTCACTTTCATCGATGATCCTAACCCCTAAACGCTCTGCTTTTACCAACTTTGAAGCACCAGGATTAGAGCCCACAACTAGATAGTTAGTCTTTGACGAAGGTGTAGAGGTAACCTTGCCTCCCCGTAATGTTATCGCTCTTTCGGACTGCTCACGAGTAAAGCTCGACAGGGTTCCGGTCACAACGAAAGACAGCCCTGACAACGTAGGTTCAAAGCTCTCTCTAACGCTCCCCTCAGAGGTTGCTTCTCCCAATCCAACTTCAACGAGGGACTCGACGACGGTCCTAGTTGTTGGATCTTTGACGTATTTAACCACTGAGTTAGCGATTACCTCTCCGAGCCCATCTAACTCACTTAGGTCCGAAGACTCAACTACCAATAAGCCAGGCAGAGACTTGACCTTACCCGCAATCTTCATAGCGGCAGTAACGCCTACATGTTTAATCGATAGACCAGTAATCACTCGATACAGCGGACGCCGTTTTGACTCTTCGATCGCCTCAACTAACTTTCTGGCAGAGATAACTCCAAACTTATCGAGCTTCAGAAGATCCGAGATCTCTAGGTGGTACAGATCTGACGGGTCCTTTACAAGGTTGTTTGAGACCAGCTGTGAGACACGCTGTTCACCTAGCCCTTCAATATCCATAGCTTCTCGAGATGCAAAATACGAGATCCGTTGCACGATCTGGCCCGGACAAAAATAGTCGATGCAGAAGTAGTCAGACTCATCCTTGCTTCTAACCAAAGGTCCACCGCACATCGGGCAGGTACTGGGGAATCTCCATGGTTGGGAGTCAGGCCGCCTACGCGCTAGAACTGGTCCCACTATCTCTGGAATTACATCGCCAGCCTTTCTAACGATGACGTAGTCGAAAGGACGTACATCTTTTTGAATAACTTGATCCTCGTTGTGCAAGGTTGCTAACGAGACCGTCGATCCTCCCACAAAAACCGGCTCCAGTATCCCAAAAGGTGTCGCTTTCCCCGACTTCCCAATGGAGACCATGACGTCTTTCAGTAAAGTCACCTGTTCCTCAGGCGGAAACTTAAAGGCAATGGCCCATCGAGGCGCTCTTGAGGTCGCACCAAGTCTCTCTCTCAACTTTAGATCGTTGATCTTTACGACAGCTCCGTCTATCTCGTAGTCTAAGTCATGACGGAGCTCGTTCAATGCTTCTATTCGTTCTTTGATATCCGTCTCAGAGGAACTCAAAGCAATAGATGGATTCACCGGGAAACCAAGCTGCAATAGGTACTCAAGGGTCTCAAGGTGAGTTGTGAAGTCTCGCTTTCCTCTTACCTCACCAAGTTGATAGGACCAAAAGCTCAAGGATCGCGAAGCTGTAACCTTAGGATCCTTTTGACGAAGCGACCCTGCTGCGGAGTTGCGTGGATTGGCAAAGATTGGCTTACCTTGTAGCTGTTGATGCTCGTTTAGCGCTTTAAAGGCGGCTATCGGCATATAGACCTCGCCACGCACCTCTAAGAGATCGACACCGCTATTTTTTATGCGTTTCGGTATCACTGAGATCGTCTCAACGTTCGCGGTTACATCTTCACCGGTTCTACCATCTCCTCGAGTGGCAGCACGGACTAGAACGCCATCTTCATATACCAAAGATATCGCTAAGCCGTCTATCTTAGGTTCTAACACAAACTCCAACTTCTCATGATCCGAATAGTCAAGCTGTGACACACCTCTTTTAACCCTTAGAAACCAGTCATCAAGCTCTTCAATTGAGAACACATTGTCTAGACTCATCATCGCTGATACATGACGAACCGGTGCAAAGAGACGGCTTAAAGAACCTCCGACTCTCTCCGTTGGTGAGTCGGGAGTTCTAAGTTTCGGGAAACTCTTCTCAAGCTCCTTTAGAGCGATTACGAGTTGGTCGTAGTCGTAGTCTGAAAGTGTTGGATTGTCGTTTACATAGTACGCCAGATCTGCGTCCTCTATCGCCTGGCGAAGCTCTGCTGCTCTTTTTTTAGCCGCTTCGAAGTCTTCCATACCTAGCCCTTCACTAAAGCAGATCCTAACACGACGTCATCTTCGTAGAACGCTAAAAGTTGACCAGGAGCTACCAGCCTTCTAGGTTGAAGGTACTTCAACTCATTCCCTTCGAGTTGAGCTGAAACAGTTGCTCCGTGAGCTGCTCCTTGAACTTGAAGAACCTTGTTCGTGAGTTCGAAGTCTCGGCCATCTGTGCTTACGAGGTTACGTATCTCTTGGACGTCGACAAGAAGGTCTCTTTCGGATCCCAGTACGATAGTTGCAGATCGAGGATCTTTCGACAGCACGTAGTGACGCTTTGCATCTCCTAAAGTTCCAACACCTTTTCTCTGACCGACAGTAACGGTCTCAAAGGTAAGGTCAAGGGTGACCTCCTCATTGGTTTGGACATCTACGACACGTGCTTTTCGTAGTGGAATCCTTTCACCTAAAAACTTGCCTCTGCCTTCAGACTTGGTAATGAAACAGACCTCCAAAGAGTCAGCCTTGTCAGCCGTTCTAAAACCCATCTTGCGAGCAAGCTCTCGTACCTCGACTTTGGGGTATCCACCTACCGGTAGCATCAATCGCTCAATCTGCCAGCCCCTTAACATAGACAACACATAAGACTGATCCTTTGCCCTATCTGTGCCTCTTTTGAGATACCGCTGTCCATCTATCTCAACCACCTGGGCGTAGTGCCCTGTGGCTAAATAGTCAAAACCCAGGCGGGTCGCACGCTCCAAGAGGAGGTCGAACTTTATGTAGCGATTACACTCGGCACAAGGATTTGGGGTTTCTCCTTCACTGTGGCCAATGACGTAAGGAGTGACTACTTTTTCCTCAAACTCGTCCGTAAAGTTAAAGACGAAGTGTTTTATACCCAACTGAGCCGCAACTCTTCTAGCATCTTCCACGTCGGAGACTGAACAACAGCCGGAGTCAGAGCTCCCTCCCCAGAGTTTCAAAGTAGCACCGACTACCTCGTGCCCTTGCTGCACCAAAAGCCCGGCCGCCACAGAAGAGTCGACTCCTCCAGACATAGCAACCATTACCTTTGCCAAACCTCTACTCCTTTGTCTCGGTCTTTAAAGCTACAATCAAGCTACCAGTGGTAGTCACGGCCTAAAAGAGGCACCAAGATCAGAGAGCGTAGCCGCACAAAGCGCAGGCCTATCGGTTATAATCCCGTCTACACCCACGTCTACTAGGTGTTCCATCTGACTTCGTTCGTTGATCGTCCATACGTGGACCGCTACTCCACATTCGTGGGCAAACTCTACGAAAGAAGAATCTAGATACTCAATACCTCCATAAGAAGCCGGTATCTGGAGAGCCACATACGGCAAAGGAAGAGTGTCAGGTCTCTGCCGATCTGCGAGAAAGTCGTTATAAAACCGCAACGCCTCCTCTGGCGAAGCTGCTGTATAGATCTCGGGGTTAAGCGCACGGACACGATCCAGTGGACCCTGAAGAAACGAAGCAAATATAGTACGATCACGAAGCTCTTTGTCTAAAATCAAAGAGACTAGCTTGGTCTCGAACTCCGCCTCAACACCCATATCTTCTTTGATATCGACGTTGATGAACACATCGTTACAAACCTCAACAACCTCATTGAAAGTTGGAACTCTAAAACGACCGTCCTCTTTGGCGAGACCTCGGTATGGGTATTCCGACTCTCCTAAACTATGATCTTCCTCTGCGCCGTTATTTGCAAAGTAATAGGCCGCATCCAAAGTCTTTATCTCTTCCAACGTCAAGTCACGCACGTTGCCCAGTCCGTTTGTAGTTCTCTCCAGCGAGTCGTCGTGCAGACACACTGCATGCACGTCCTTTGTCGGGTGCACATCGATTTCAATTGCCGTTGCACCACCGTAGATAGCCTTTTCTATCGCATATATCGTCGACGAAGGGGCTTCTAAAGCACCACCTCGATGGGCATAACTTAAGACTCTTCTACTGATCCATGGATTAGACATCATTGATACCCTAGTTAGTAAACTATCCTTTCAGGAAATGCTTGATCACATACTTCTCGATTTTGTTGCTAACCTCAAGTCCTCGCTCGAAAGTTCGATGCTCGAAAAAGCGGGCGTAGAGGAGCGGTTCCAGATAGACGTTTGGCTCGGTGATATTAGTTTTGAAACATCTTACTCTCTTCCGGGAGAAGATAACCCACCTACGGTAAGAGCCGACATATCGGTCGAATGGCCCACCTGGAGCCAGAGCAACTTTCGCTCGTGGACTCTTGGAGAGGGGTTTGAGGAGGGTGCAGATATAAACGTTGAAGTCGCTATTCGAGCTCAACACAAACGCGAGTCTCTACTTTTAGATGACTACGTCAGCTCCCTCCCAAGTCAGTCTCCAGAGATGTTTACCACTCGATTTGAACTGACATCTGTGTCGAGCGAGACCGCTTACGATCCAAACTCAAAAGCAAAGGAGAACTCCATGGAGTTCGTCTATGACGCAACTCTACATCTAGATGAGAACTTGATAGAAGACGCTGTAGGTCTTGAGAGAGAGTTAGAACCCTTTGGAGCTTGGATAGCGTCTTTACTTGTCAAGGTCTCGGATCTTAAACTCAATACGTCGGGAGAGTTGGACTGAACTAGCGCACTTTACGGTTCATTCGAGTCTCTTCAAAAAGGGCATCTGCCTTTGTCGGTCCCCAGCTTCCGGGGGCATATGTATAGACGTCTTCAATGTCGAGTATCTTATCTACAATTCTCCATGACTCAAGCACAGACTCCTCAGTTGCAAACCTTGAGTGGTCGCCAACAACAGCATCTTCGATAAGCCTTGAGTAGCTGTCTGCACCCTGGTTAGGCAGCTCCTCGCTCTCCGAGATCGTGAGCTCGACGGGATGGGGAGTCATAAGTGATCCAGGCTGTTT
>JAJYGI010000051.1 GCA_021790735.1 Actinomycetes bacterium
CGCAGCAGTACCATCAGATGATCCGAATAAAAACTTATTCAAGAAGGCAAACTTTGCTAACCAAAGAACTGCAAAGGCTCCAAAGTAAGAACCAGAGACGAACAGCACTCTAATAGTGTGAGAGTTACCCACAATAGAGGCATGACTATTCGCAAAGTCAGCACTCCATGTTGACAGCACTAGCCCCAATACCGCCATAATAAAGTAGGGAATAACCTCTCGACCAACTGAAGATCTACTTCGCTTCTGCCAAGCCCAGTTCCGATTTAAAAAGTATGAAGGAACCGCTCCGATCAAGGTTGCTAGTATCGACGAACCCCTCGAGCCGTATAGGTGTAACACGCCAAAGCTAAGGATAAATGCGATCTGAGATATTACGGCAGAGATACCCGAACCAGCAGCGTACTTGATCAGCTTTTTCCCAAGGTGAGAGTTCAAGAACTTGCTCAATCTCCCCACACTCTGAACTACAGTCAAAGAACACCACCAACAATCTCAAAGGCGACACCTCTAGGCCCGCCTTGCCATATATCTACAATCTAGTGCAAGGTCACCAAGCGGCTCTACGCAGCGACAACGTTAACGATACCATAACAATTTACCGATGCATTACCTGAATATTTACCTATAGCCTTGTTCATTAGGTTAGTGAGATTCAAGTCACCAACACCAAGGAGCTAATAAACGCATGCTAGGACGTGTAATAGTAACAGGCGGTTCGGGGTTCATCGGTGGTCGAATAGCAAAGCACCTTAAAGAGTCGGGCGCTTATGTAGTTATCATCGATCAAAATCCTCCAAAACTTACAGTTGATGAGTTTATTCGGGGAAATGTCGAGGACGAAAGTACGTGGCGGCAAGTTCCAGAGCTCGGCTTCGATGCAATACTACATCTAGCAGCTAGAACTTCGGTATTGAAGTCCATCACTGATCCCGTTGACGCCTTCTATTCAAACGTAGCTGGCACCTTTCAAGTACTTGAGTATGCAAGGAGACGGGATGTACCTTCTGTTGTAAGTGCGTCCAGCAACGCCGTAGTAGGCAATCACACCGAAAGCGCCATTACAGAAACGCTTGGCCTCAATCCTCTCACACCATACGGTGCAACAAAAGCCGCTGCCGAGATGCTTGCTTCTGGATATCATCACTCCTACGATATAGCGACCGCCAACATTCGACTCACCAACGTATATGGTCCCTCAATGTGGAACAAGGACTCAATCATCCCAAGACTCCTTAGATACGCTGTAGGTGAGGGAGACTTCCGTATCTATGGTGAAGGCAGCCAATACCGAGACTACGTCTACATAGACGATGTAGTTGCTGCTTTCATAAAGCTAGCTGAGACACAAGAGACTGGGACGGTATCGTTTGGATCTGGGGAGTCGTTCTCAGTTATAGAGATCGTTGACAAGGTTTCGCAAGTAGTCGGTGAAAAACTTGAGCCTCCTCACATCTCTCCCCAAAAAGGTGAGATGGCTGGAGTCAAGATAAGTCTTGATAAAGCTGACCTACTAGGTCTCAAAGCTTCAGTATCGATAGCTGAGGGACTCGAACGGACCTGGCAAGACTTCCTTCAGAGTCGCAAAACTAGACAGTAAGCAGGTAGCCTTGCTAGAGGCTAAAGCGAGACATCAGTACAAGATCAACGTAGGTACCGTTTTCCCAGATGTGCCGTCTTAGGCGTGCCTCTTCAGCGAAACCAGCGGCTTTGTAACTACGTAGCGCTCTCTCATTTGTAGCACTTACAGAGAGTGAGATCTTTCTGAAATTTAGAGTTTTGAACCCATAGTCGCACAGGATTCCAACTGCCTCGCGGCCAAAGTGTTGACTCCAGTGTTCTCGACTACCAATAGTAATTCCTAGCTCACACGTTCTCGACGACTGCGATACGTTGAATAAACCACAAAACCCAATGACAGAGTCGACAGCGTCTATAGGAGCAATCGCAAAGTTGTACGTTGCCTTATCATCACCTAACCTATCAAAGAAGGTAGCCACTTCGGTCTTCGACCTTGGTCGAGGTGGATCTCCTCCTCCTAAGAGTTCTACTTCGAAGTCGTTGCTAAACTCCCAGAGCTGTCTATAGTCATCACTTTCGATTGAGCGCAAAGTAATAGTTTTGCCTTTTAACATGTAGCTACGATAGCGCCCTGCAACTCAAACTCCCACCACCCCCCGAAAGAGACGCTACATGGCTCCCAATACAGGTACTTTCATACCTGTTGAACTCGCTTATTCGCTGTGGCGTAACTCCTGCTAAGTTGAAGAGATGGAGTACATACTTGCCCTCGATGCGGGCACCTCAAGCGTTCGCACCGTCGCCTTTGACATCACAGGGAGGCAGATACACATCTCTCAACGCGAGATCGGACTTTTTTATGACTCGCAAGGAACGTTGTGTCAGAGTCCGCGGGAGCTTGTATCACAACTCTTTGCATGTATAAAAGATACACTTAGTCATCTAAGGTCTCTACCACTTGCGCTTGCTATTACCAACCAGCGAGAGTCCTTCACCTTATTGGACTCAAGAGGCGAGGCCAAGTTTCCCTTACTTTCATGGCAGGATCGCAGTACCGAAGATCTCTGCGCAATCCTGATCGCCGAAGGAGCTGAAGAGGTGTCCCTTTTCGAAAACGGGTTACCGATAGACCCGTACTTTTCGGGACCGAAGGTCAAGAAAGTCGTCGCGCACTCAAGAAAAGAGGCAGCCGGAACACACTTTGCAACCGTCGACACCTTGATCTGTTCCGCTCTCACGGACGGTAAACGTCTAGTCACCGATCCAACCAATGCCTCAAGAACCCTAATGTTTGATACTAAGAAACTTCAATTTTCACCAACCCTAATTGAGATATTTGACGCAAACTCTATTGTTATGCCAGAGATAGTTCCGTCTTTCCCTAAAGATCTCTACGTAGACACCGCCGAAATACCTGAACTCACAGGGATACCGATTTCAGCGATACTAGGTGATCAACAGGCTTCCTTAATCGGTCAGTCTGGTGCTAAACCCGGAACAGGAAAGGTTACATACGGTACTGGTGCATTTGTTGTAATAAGTACCGGCGAGATAAGAGTCACGCCAAAAGCTCGGACCCTTATCTCGACTGTCGCCTACTCGACTGACGCTAGATCAGCCACATATGCGCTAGAGGGGGCCGCCTTCTCAGCTGGATCGGCTCTTTTATGGCTAAAAGACAAGGCAAAACTCATTAATAGTTTTGAAGAGATCGACGCCATCGCTCAAACAGTTCGAAGAAACACCGCTCCGGTGTTTGTACCCGCCTTCGATGGACTCGGGTCCCCCCACCTCGCTTCGAAGACACATGCCGCCTTATATGGGCTATCACAGTCTACGGGAAAGGCGGATATCGTATTCTCGGTACTCGAAGGTGTCGTAAACAACGTCGAAGATATCATCGAAGAGCTTACCTCTCATCTTCCGACTCAGTTAACCGCCTTACGGGTTGACGGGGGCCTAACCAAGTCCTCCCTACTCTGTCAACTTCAGGCGGACTCGTCAAATATAGAGATACATCGATCCTTTATGAGAGAGTCAACGGCCTTTGGGGCTTTTGGGGCGGCACTATACTCGGTCGGTCTCTCACCAACATTAGAACAAGCTACAGCGACAAATACCGTAGATGAGATATTCTCACCTCGCGGCTCAAGAGTTCAAAATAAACAAAGACGCTCTCTTTGGAATGATCGCGTTGAAAGAACCATATCGTTTAGTTAGTGCCTTAGTTAGCCCTCACCGACCTTCAGCTGTGAAACGAGTACCTTAGCGAGATAGATAATCTGCTGACGCTCACTTTCTCTAAAGGGATAGTCAGTTCTCCCCATGGCAAATGCTCTTTGTCCTGAATCAATAAACACCCACGCTAGATCTTTCGGGGCGTTAATAGTTGCCCCTAAACTAAAGCTTTCATCATAAGCAGCTCCCAGTACGAAGGCGACCACCCACTCCGGCTTTGGAGCCTCCCCGAGGGAGAGTACCTCCTCCGACTGCTCAACATCAACGACTGTAGCCCACGTGGCATTCATATTAAAGTACAAAAACTCAGCGAGAGCCTTAGCCTTGGAATCAAATGAGTTGTACGACGCTAGATCAGCTGCAAGACGAAGTGACATAAGTGCTCCCTCGCCTTCTAGCTCGCCGGCGGGTCTAACGTATTCCACGTCGACTCCATCAACCTCCATAACTTCTCGAACCATTAAGTCGATCAATGACTCTGAGTCAATCTCCACGAGTAGATCGTCGACAACCCGACCTCCACCCCTCTCTAGAATCTCAATACCCACTAGGTCCCCCTTTACGGAGCCGATGCGGGAAGCAACCGCTCCCAACGCTCCCGGTCGATCGTCGAGCCATACGCGCAGGCGAAACCTCTTCAACGTACCTCCAGTGTTTGGCACATCTCGATCTAAGAGTGCACAGATATTGCCAAAGTTTACCTACAGATGACGCAAGCGCAGATACATTGAGGTTAACCCTGTGTTACGGACGTAGAGCACCTAACTAAAACCCGACCCAGGAAGTATCACCCAGACGGCCTCTCAAAGCTTTAGAGTCATCTAAGAACCCATTAGCACTCACCAGGGAGTCACCTTCCAAACCAGAGTCAGATCACGATAACCGCTGGCTGGCAAGCCCTCAGTACCAGTGGAACAAAGCTGGGAGACGCATAGAACACGAGTAGCCACAGAGCTTATGAAAGAAAGTTGCTTGATGCGAAGGACGACGAATTAAAAAAATTGTTAGCACCAGCAATGAACGTACTTGAGGTGGCGACCGCCGTTACGCCTATACCGATAGTGTTCAAGTTGCATATCGGAGTGTTTCCAATCGGACCTGGTTGGCCATTAGTTGGAGGTTGAAGCGTTAGAGAAAGTTGCGTGTAGCTATTTGGTGGATAACTCTTGACACTTGCTACGAAAGCACACCCCTGATTGATTCCTGTAGTTGAGTTTGAGTCAATTATCCAGCCTGCATAGAAGTAGACGCTCATACCTGGTGTGAGAGTAACAAGATGTGGGCTTGGGCTGTATCCGATAGGATAAGGTCCTCCACGGCGTGTCTTGGCGATAATTGGTTGTCCGTTTGCTGTGTAGAACTCAATACCGGGATAGCCGTATAAGGTACAGGTCATACTTGAGGTATTGGTGTATCTGAATATGACATTTATTTGTTCACTAGCAAGCACGTGGTATTTTGAATAAGAAAAACTCAGCTGTGATGCACGACACCTAGTAACTACGTTGCTTTGTTGAGTAGACGTTGTCGTCGTTGTGCTTGGTGGTGCAGTAGACGTTGTGGACGTTATAGCAGTTGTTGTAGACGTCGTTGGCTGAGAGGTGGTTGTCTGAGTTGTCTTAGTGGTTGTAGTTGAAGACGACAAAGAAGCAGTAGTTCCACAAGAGCTAAGAACTACTGCTCCAAGTATCACGACAACCAGTGAGGAACTAAAGTGCTTGGGAAGTCTCATAGACGCTAGTGTCTTCTTTGGTTCTCTTAGCTTTTGAGTTCGTATCAGTTAGTGTTCAAGGTGTAGATAGAGTGGACTCCATTTATCAGTACTTGTGTACCTTAAATATGACGATCCCCAAGGCTACAACGTATCAGACTGTTGCCGGTAAAGTTGATATCAAGATCGTAACTTTACCACAGATACAACGGTCTAATCACTCATGAAAGGCTAAAGATCTCCGAATGAGAGGCTCTCAAATCACGGAGTTTCCATAAAACTCGGCGTACATCACTTCTACCGAGATCGTGGCTAGACGAGAGCACTGAAGTGGCCCGAGAACTCATGGAGATGGTCGTTACGCGATACGCGATAATCACCCTGCGTTCACCGCCTCTTGGATGGAGTCGATCGTCTGCTTTGTTTTATGTGAGCGTGACCCATAAAGACGTGCGCCAAACACGGTGACGATCCTTAACACGTCTTTGGCAAGATCTTCCTCGAACGACGTGTCCTCACCCTGATCGATGATGACGACCTCAGACTCCTTGGCTTCACATACAGCAAGTACCAATTCAGCCCCGAGATGTAGGAGCCTGTCTTTGTGGATAACTGCTAATGCTCGATCTCTGCGCCGATGAGGTCGGTGAGTAGTTGTTTGAGTCCCTTTTTCTGGTAGTTCATGCCAGAGCCGAGGTCTGAGATAACCGTATACTGCCGTCTTTGAGCTGTATCTGACGCTCAAGATCGTTCTTTTGGTCACGTAAGGAAACTCTGGCATATGCTACGGACTTTTTGTCTGGCTCTCTGATGGGACGAAACCGTGGAGTCTGTATCTTAGCTATGTCATAGCGCCGATGTCCTCAGCGGTGATCTCTGACGGTTGGACTCTGCCTTGGCGCCGCCATTTGCGCAACTTTTGAGGCGACACACCTAGTGCCTTCGAGCCATCCCCTACGCTCAGTAAGTTACTCATACTAATTACGCTATAAACAATAGGTTTAGCTAACATTGGTGCTACTGTTATGTACCCCTCATCTTCGCACCTTCTCGTTTTGGGTTTGTCGGAGTGTGCTCGCTTCCTCTCCAAGTCAGTCACTCTAAAACATCGCGCGATATTTAGATTTTCTTGCCCCGGTTTCACCTAGTAGGTAGCGTTTTACTTTAGTCAGATTTTGTGTCCGATCACTCGACCGATTCCCCTCGACAATGATCACGTTCTTTCGACTAAGGGCGGAGGTCAAAGGTCTGCCAGGTGGGATTGCCGTTAAGGATCTCCGGGTCTCCCGTAAGAAGGGTGCAGTCATGGGCGATCGCAGTAGCAACGGCAAAAGCATCCGCATAGGCCATGGCATGTACGGCCTTTAAATGAGCTGCCTCAAGCACTCGAGCCTCTGTAGGCAGGTCTAGACTCAGCTGGTGCTGAAGCTCTCTGACAACTTGACGAGATTGAGCAGTGCCTGCCATACGCTCAACGATGTAAGCAACCTCTCCAAGGTTGATCCAACTCATTACAGGGCGAGATGCTAACGCAGCTTCTACACGGCTTGCTGCTGGCTCAATCCCTTCGAGCCAGCGCAGAATCGCCCAGGAGTCCAGGCAATCGGTCACCGGTCCGTTTCCTTGCGACGATCAGCTTCTAGCTCTGCTGTCAGCTCAAGACCCGCAAGCATGCCTAAGAGGCTTGGTTTGACGCGAATAGGTTCCATCCGCACAGCACGTTCCTCAAGAACAAAGGAGATCTCGTCACCAGGGATGATACCCAATGTGTCACGTATCACTTTAGGAATCACGACCTGTCCTTTTGGTCCGACACGGTAAGTCATACTTGTCAGTATAACCTGCAAAGTTAGGAGAGGGCCCACTCCTCCGTAGATTCATTCCCCATCCCCTCAGTCACCAAGGGGTCATAGGCACACTCTTATGGCTCTAGTTCTTGCTATTACCAGATACCATGGCCACCGCTAGCTGTCAGCCAGCTAAAGGAGATTGCACAACTTTAGGCACACAACCTGCCATGTGTTGCCCGCCAGCCAATCTGATTACCGAGACGGCATAGTTAGTGATAACATCTAGTAGGCACACTAGCGTCGAAAGAGAGAGTCCGTTAGTTGGTGGTCCTCGCACTGTCGCTAGTTTCTTCACTCTGAGTCAGCTTCAGATACTGCCTGGCGTACTGACTTCTCATCTACTACTTCACTCTTACCCTAGCTGTCAGATTAGTTGTCGCCTATTAATATGAGATATTAAACATATAGGGCGAGAACTAGAGAAGCGATAAGAAGCTCTGTCCTAAGGATCAAAAATACAAGGTTATGAAGAAGATCATGGAGCCGTCTTCTCAGGCAGATACTCCAGTTGGTTCCCAAGTAACTGAATCTCCAAGAAACCCGGTACGTATCATCTACCGAGATCGTGGGCTAGACGAGAGCACTGAAGTGGCCCGAGAACTCATGGAGATGGTCGTTACACGATACAAGGCGGAAGGTCCTTTGAGACCAGTCCACCTTGTATCTGAGAAAGTCATGTTTATTTTACTTGTCTCGCTCTTACCCGGCTTCGGATCCGAAGCCGTTCTTAGCGTAGAGACCTCTGTCCTTACGTGATCGAGCGAGAAGCATTCTTCTCTAGGCAGTCACGTCAAGGAATGAAACATCTCACTCACCTACTATCGCTTCGATAGCTTTGAGTTACCCACAGAGGTTCTTTCCACAACGCAATCAAGTCGCTAGAGACGCTCTCAAGAAGAGATCTTCACATTTGGATAGATCTTCGTTAGCGGAATCGCCTGAATCCAGTCGTAGGAGTTCCCTAGGTACATCGTACCTCCAACGATAACTGGATTTACTATTCCGAACCTGCCACCCGGAGTGTAGCTACTCAACTCCTTGCCACTAGTAGGATCGATAGCATAGACAGTTGGGCCGGCAGCAACCCACAGGACTCCATACGCCAAAACCGGATTGCCTCTACCAGCTCCTGCAGGACCAGCGTTTACAAACGGGAAACTCCAAAGTATCTTTCCACTTGACTCACTTAGAGCGTATAGCTCAGAGGTAACTGGTGAGCCAACGTAGACAACACCGTTTTGGATTAGAGCCATACCACCTTTGTACGCCGGAGGAGCACTACTCCTACCTAGATTTGTGCTCCAGATAACCTTCCCAGTACTTGCATCCATGGCATAGACCGCCAAATTAGTGGTCTTATTCGCGTGGTCAAAGTTGACAACAGAGTCTTGCACGACAATACCGTTTGCTTGATCCACAGCTGGAGAGTTATCTCCCATTCCAGTGTTAAATATATTCAGCGTGGTAGGTTGCGTCCAAGTCACAGCGCCCGTTGCGGCGTTGACTGCAACTACGTGATTAGCATCCGACGTTCCTACAATGATCGATGCCTGTTTTGTCACCGGATCTACGTAGATGTTGGGACTCGACATAGAGTCAAATCCACCAAGAGGCGTCTTCCACCTCAAGGCACCTGTTTGCGCGTTGAGAGCCCATAGATTGCCGCCGCCAGTCGGTTCGTACACCGTGTTGTTGTAAAGTATCGGCGTCGGCATAGCGTTCCCTTTGAAGTCCTGCCGCCATAGCATTCTCCCAGTGGTTGCATTAAACGCATATAACGAAGAGTACAGCAATCCCCTTACGAGCGGAGATGTCCCGCTCGACTGTTCGAACTTTAGGACCTGTGAGAAAGAGAAACCCGTATCTCCAGTCGTGACGTAAACGATATTTCCCGAGACGATTGGATTACCCATCAGGCTGTTGTTTAAAGGCCCA
>JAJYGI010000011.1 GCA_021790735.1 Actinomycetes bacterium
CGATCTGACGGCGATGCCAACGACCTAACTTATGAAGGTTTTAACTATACAGGCAGCGGTGGAGTGTCTAAAGATACCATAATCAGCTCCTACATGCACTTTCATCTTGGAGGACTAATAAAGTAACCTTCATGAGGTCGATCCATGGAACGCACCTTGGATTAATTACTCTAAAGTTGCCAAAACCCTAGTACAGTCTTACCGACTGAGAGCGCAGGTCGATCATGTGTGGGTCTCCAGATGAAGACGACCTATCCGACTTTAAACCCTTGTCTCGCTTGAGACGCTTACTCTCATACAGTGATGAATCAGCCGATATCAAAAGCTCCTCGATAGTGGAGCGTCTATCCCACTCTGCAACGCCGAAAGACGCACCCGAGATCGTCTGAGTCAGCGTAAGGATACGAGTCAGGGCTGCATGGGCCTGAATAGAGTTGCACTCCGGCATCACAACAACAAACTCGTCACCTCCGTAGCGTGCGACGAAGTCTCGTCCTCGCAAAGATGAACTCCAGGAGTAGGCAAGATCCACCAGAGCCTTGTCACCGGCCACATGTCCAAGAGAGTCGTTTAGCACTTTAAAGTCATCGAGATCAATGATGGCAACCGACAGAGGAGTCTTTAGCCTTTTTGCCGCCTTTATCTCTCTCGTAAGATTCGTGATCAGAAATCTTCGATTAGGCAGTCCCGTAAGTTCATCGAGGTAAGCGAACTCTCCCAAGCGGGATATGACTCTTGAAACGAACACTCCTCCTACAGTAAGTACCGCAAGTACTGGAATCCACGTAGATAGTCCGGGGCCAAAACCGTTACCCAACCCTAGGCCCAAGCTATACAACACGACGAGAGCGGCGCTCACCCACATAGCCTGGCGGAACGACAGCACACTATATATAACCAGAGCCAGCCAAGCATAAGTAAGTACCAAGATTGCTGAGAGTTCACCGTTCACGTCAAGGAATGCTAAATAACTTGAAAGCGCTGCCGCTGCCAACGTAGCGTATATAAAAGTATTAATTTTGGCACGACTCTTTATTCTTGATACGCCAAGATATCCACAGAACGCCAGAGTTGCCATCAAGATATCTATCGGCCTGCTACCTAGGTGGAAGATGAAGCTCTGGTACAAAACAACAAAGCCTTCAAGAAGAAAGTAGATGGCGAGCCATACATGCGCTTCATTTAGAAACAGATTCGCGAAGTGATTCTGCCTCTTGTTTGAGCCGAGGAAAGACTGGACACTCTCCCCTACTCCTTTCACTTTCTTTTGGACTCCTCTAGCCAAGAAGACTTCACCTCATCCACGAATTGAAATCCAATTTACTTATCGACAACAACGATGGTCACCTTTAATTAATGACGGGCTATCCATCGTTTTTGAGCAACACAACTAAGATACCCTACCTGTGACATATCCACCACAGAAAGTAAACAAAAGTTTATATTTTGACGACGATAGCTATAACGGTATCCAAGTCTACTTACTACAGTCATAGCTAATGAGAAAGTCGTTATCTATAACAGGCATAGGAGTTGGGCCAGGAGATCCATCGCTCCTCACTCTTCAAGCAGTCCATCTACTCAAGCAGGCGGATCTCGTTCTCGCTCCTACCTCAGTTCCCGAACAAGGCGGTCGAGCAGAGGCAATAGTTCGCGCGATACTCCCAGATTTAGAGATCGAAAGAGTACTGTTTGATATGTCATCTGGAAGCAAAGGAGCGCATGCACGTCATGCCTCGGCGCTGGCTGCGTCAACAGCTATCGCTGAAAGAGTGTCCCAAGGCACGATTTCACAAGTCGTCTTCTTGACGCTTGGCGATCCCAATATCTACTCAACGTTCGGCCTTATCGCCAAGTATGTAAAACAACTACTTCCCGAGGCTGAGATCAGAACCACGCCAGGAATCATGGCGTTTCAAGCAGTACTATCAGAGAATCCCCTAGAGCTCACAGACGAGGACGATTCGCTGGTCCTTCTCAGTGGACTCGCCAACATCGAAGACATAGAGAAAGAGATGAGAGACGATCACAGAGCAGTTGTCATATATAAAGGTGGCTCCAAGATAGAGGCTATCGCAGACGTTCTTAGAAACTCAGAGCGCTATCAAAGCGGACTAGTTGGCGTTGAGATCGGACTTCCCACTTCAAAGGTCATGCGCCTTAGTGACGTAGATGGAGCCCTTCCATATCTAAGCACTGTCGTTATTCCGCCGAAACCCCACAGTTGACAAGCAAAGACACAAGCGGCAGCTAATAAGCTCATAGTAAGTTCGCCATCAGATCAGGCGTTCAGTTAACAGTAGGAACTCAGGAGCGTGAATAGTGATTTCCCTTGTCGGTGCAGGTCCCGGGGCAGACGATCTCATCACAGTTAGGGGAGCAGAGAGACTGAAAAAGGCTGAAGTAGTAGTCTGGGCTTCCTCGCTTGTTCCAAAGTCTTTGCTTTCCTACGTGGAGAACTCAGATGCCCTGATATTTGACTCTGCCGCTATGACCCTGGAGGATGTGCTTAGCATCTACACCTCTAATCGAGATAAACAGGTGGTGCGACTACACTCAGGAGACCCATCGATCTACGGTGCCGTTCAGGAACAGGTAGATTTTCTAAAGGCCAACGAGATCGACTTTGAAATCATCCCTGGTGTAACCTCCGTAGCTGCAGCTGCCGCTGTTTTAGAGCGCGAACTCACCATTCCTGGCGTATCTCAGAGCGTAGTTTTTACTCGGCTTGCCAAAAAGACGTCGGCTTCTATGCCAAGTAACGAACATCTTGAAAACTATGCGCGCGCTGGTGGTACTTTGTGCGTATTCTTGTCAGGTGCCTATCCAAAGGAGTTACAAAGGTCCTTACTAGTCAAAGGTAGTAGATACGACAAGGACACAACGGTCGCTATTCTCGTTCGCGTCTCGTGGGATGACGAGGTCATAAAGGTAACGAGTCTTGGAGAGTTGGCAGAAACAATGAAAGACGTCGGAGCTAGGCGAACAGTGTTGATTCTTGTCGGAGACGCTTTAAGCAAAGAGCCACTTCGATCTCACCTCTATAGCCCAGACTTCGCTCACAAGTTTCGTAAAAAGTCTCTAGGAGATACGGTAGGTCGCCCAACCAAGGCGCTTCGTAGCTCTTTATAGAACGGAAAGCCAATGGGCAAAGATCCGGATCCAGTTGATCTACAAGATGTGCTCCCGCAGCCACCGTCCAATAAGCGTTCGCTTCGTACTGGGTGGACAACTGGGTCATGTGCTGCAGCTGCAGCAAAAGCCTCAGTTATCGCTACTGTATCTGGGAAAGTACCCGATCGTATATCCATACCCCTACCAAAGGGCGGTCGAGCAACCTTTGACGTCTTCACTGACATGTACAACCGTTGCTACATTATCAAAGACGCTGGCGACGATCCTGACTGCACAGATGGAGCCCATGTTACTGCTGAAACATATGTCGTTGCCGATTCCGATGAGATCCTCATTGAAGGAGGTCTAGGAGTAGGAACAGTCACTCTATCTGGACTTGGTCTGAAAGTTGGGGGCCCTGCTATAAACCCCGTACCTCAAAAGATGATTACAGAAGCCATTCGGGAGGTCTATTCAGGCGGAGTCAGGGTAGTCGTGTCCGTCCCCGGTGGAGAAGAGATGGCCAAGAAAACCACCAACGCCAGACTAGGCATAGTAGGCGGAATCTCAATCCTAGGCACCACAGGAGTTGTGAAACCATTTTCAACTTCATCTTTTCGTTCAGCGATGGTACAGCAACTCGACGTAGCTCGATCGCAAGGTGAAGTCGAGGCGATACTTGCTACGGGATCAAAAAGCGAAGGCTGTGCACGGTGTCTTTTCCCCAAAGCCAAGCCAGTGGTCTTTACCGAGATCGGCGACTACAGCGGAGTGGCGATAAAACACACTGCGAAGTTAGGTTATGAATCCGTCCAATGGGTAGGTATGGTCGGTAAGGTGACAAAGCTAGCACAAGGCATGATGATGACGCACTTTCATAGATCGAACGTAGATACGAACGTACTCAGAGAAGCGGCCCTAGCAACTAGATCCAATACCAGGGTTATCGAAGCCGCCACAGCCACCAATACCGCTCGTCATTTCTTCGAAGTATGTCTAGAAAACGGCGACTTGGAACCACTTCTTTACCTTGCGAAACAGGCCCAACATAACTGCGCCAAAGCAACTAACAACACAGTTAAGATCGATATCACCATGGTCGATCTAGAAGGTTCGCAAGCTATTGTCTCCACCAATCCTGACGTTCCCACTCTTTATCGAAAGAGGCGCAGTCTTTGATCACCGTCGTTGGAATCTTAGGCGACTCTTTAGAGGAGCTATCCTCTATCGCCAGAGCTAAGGTACTTAACGCAAAGACGATTATTGGAGCACAGTGGAGAGTCGAAGCCCTCTCACGTCAACTAGACATAAGTTCTGTCAACTTGCTTTCCTATCCCAAGCCTTTCAACAACCTCGCCGAGACACTTGCACATGTGAGTCAACCTTGCGTCATACTTGCAAGTGGAGATCCGGGGTTCTTTGGAGTTACCCGGTATCTATCAGAGAGTCGAGTCGACTTTGAGGTGGTCCCTTCACCGTCGTCAGTAGCTTACGCGGCCGCAAGAGTTAGAACTTCCTGGGAGCATCTAGTTGTCTTGTCTGCACATGGGCGAGACCACGAAGAGTTCAAAAAGAGGGTTCGCAAGACCGTTTTGGATCCTTCCCAAGGTATTGCAGTACTGTGCGGCCCTACCTTTCCCCCAGAGTATGTCGTTGAGACACTTCAGGAGTCGTTGGAGCCTACAGACCAAGTATGGATACTTGAGGACCTCCTCACTGATAAAGAGAGGATTAGTGGTCCTTACCCGAAGATTAGACGTTACTCTCCCAACTCTGTTGTGTTAGTACTTAGGGCACAAACAGGCGGAGCGCCTCCCATTACGCTCGCCACTAAAGCGAGATCCTCCCTTTCAGCCTTTGATGAAGAAAGATTTTCTCATCCCGACAGCAACTACTCCAAGATTGAGATAAAAGCGCTCGTACCAGCGCTACTTCAGATCGATTCCCTGCCTTTTGGCAGTCGCATTTTAGAAGTTGGAGCGGGATATGGTGGCGTCGGAATTGCAATGTCTCGCCTTCGGCCCGATCTTGAGCTTTATCAATTTGAACGGAATGAGACTAAAGTAGCCACTATAAGGCTAAACCTGCAGAACTTCAAGGTAAAGTCAACTCTAATCGCAGATGCTTTCACACCCAACGCGATATCGGAGATCAAACCAAGAGCAGTATTTTTCGGGGGTGGCGGTGTACAGCTCGCAGCCACGACTCACAAGCTAGCTCCCAGAGGGACAAGAATCTGCGTTAGTTTCGTATCACCAGAAGAGGTGAGCCTTGCATATGAGGCGTTTGGAAACGTCAAGGAGGTCTTTTCCCACAATCTAATTCGGTTTGGAGACAAAGAGGACCGGACTAGGCTAGTCTCTTCAAATCCCGTATTTTTGGCTTGGAATGAGTTTTAGCAGTGAATACAGTTGGTCAAGATTTCTACCCAAGTTCAGAGAAAACCCTCATCATATCGAACTCCTCGATAGCTGAGAAGATCTCAAAGGTCGTTGGAGCAAAGATTCTACCCCTAAAGGCAGCACTGGATCCACAGACCCCATTTAATCGCTTCGAACTGGTTATATACGTATGTGCCGTTCCAATTGCGGTTAGAGCTATTGCAAAACTCCAACTCGACAAAGCCAAAGACCCTGCCATCGTCTGCGTGGATGAGACCTTAGCCCACTGTGTAGTCCTTCTTGGGGCTCACAAAGGCGGAAATCAAGCCGCTCGGTACCTAGAGACGACGCTGAATATACAGCCAGTCATCACTACGGCTTCCGACCTCATCGGTGCACCGGCACTCGATCAGATACCGAACTACCATGTTCAAGGAGATCTAGCATCGGTTCAAAGACGAATAAACGAGACTAAGCCAGTTACCTTGATCGCTAACGACTCAAAGGAAGTACCTAAAGTCCTTGATGCACTTCCTAACCTTGATGACAATCGCCAAGACTACGTTATCGAAGTAGAGCGACACGGTGCACATCTTAGAGGTGAAAGCAACAAAGGTCATGTTCTCCTCACCAAAAGACGCTTAGTACTGGGCCTTGGGTGCTCTTCAGACTGTTCGCCCGATGAACTCTCACAACTTGTCCAAAATTCCCTAGGTATGATCAATGCAGATCTCACTCAAGTACTAAGTGCAGCCACGATAGACATTAGGAAATCTCATCCAGCGGTGTTGTCTTTGGGATTAGAGGTAAAGACGTACGGAGCGGACCAACTTCGAAACGTTCAAGTGCCAAATCCGTCCCAGGTAGTTGACGACGTTGTAGGAACGACTTCGGTCGCAGAGGCTGCATGTTTACTCGGAGCGTCCGTCGGCGGAAAACTAGTTCTTGAAAAGCAGCGTTCGGCCAAGGCGACGGTAGCCATCGCCCAAACTCAAAATCGAGGGACCGTAAGCGTAGTCGGCATCGGTCCAGGCTCTCCTTTGCTTAGAACCAGGAAAAGCGAGATCGCGTTACGAACGGCAGAGGTCGTGATTGGGTTCGAAGGTTATCTCAATCTTTGTGACGACACTCTAACGCCCGGCCAGCTTCGGCTGAGCTACAAGATTGGGGACGAGATCGAGCGGGTTGACCGAGCCATCAATGAGGCGGCCAATGGCGCAACAGTAGCCCTTGTATGCTCCGGTGATCCAGGTGTCTATGCTATGGCTTCATTGCTCTTTGAGAGACGCTCGATACTCGCTAAAGCAGAAAGTTTTGACGTAGAGGTTGTACCCGGCGTTACAGCAGCACTTGCGGCAGCATCTACGTCAGGAGCGATCTTGGGGCACGATCATGCCTATATCTCCCTTTCAGATCTACTCACTCCGTGGGCACTGATCAAAGAAGCTCTGATAAAGATAGCGCCTACGCACCTAGCGCTTATTTTCTATAACCCACGATCCAAAAATAGGCAGCATCAATTCCGAGAGGCTATGGAGATTATGCAGAGTATCCGAGGCGCCGAAACCCCAGTACTCGTAGCGAAAGCCGTCTCCCGAGTTGGTCAACGAACTTGGATCACTTCAATAGGTAACTTAGATGAGGAGACCATCGACATGGAGACTGTAGTTATAGTTGGTGGACCTTGGACCGTCGTCGACAAAGATGTTATCTACACAAGGCGTGGATATAAGGGTCCAAGTGACTAAGGGACAAAGAGGCGTTACCTACCAAACAATACAGATCACCGACTCCTGCAAAGGTTGCGGCCTTTGTATATCGACATGTCCAACTAGGGCCCTCAAACGACACGCAGTAAAACCGGATCTCGTTGCCCACCTCTGCAGTGGATGTCTCGAATGCCTAGAGGTTTGTCCAGCTGATGCTATATATGTTCCTAAGTTCAAGGAGTACCAATTTGATGAAGAGTCGTTACAGCAGCCAAGAGACTCTAGTACCTTGGAGGCTATAGATGTTGGGTTCTGAGATCGAGGCCCTAAGCTTCCAGATCATCCAACGAGAGGTTTCATTCGAACGCTATAGCACGTCCGAGGCTGAGATTGTAGCGCGAGTCATTCACGCAAGTGCTGACCCGGAGTTCGCTAACACCATGAGATTCTCGCCCGACGCTGCTGAGCACATGCTCAACCTCGTTTCATCCAAAGCACTCGTCATCACCGACGTTAGGTCCCTTACAATGTCCATTAATACATTACCAACAGTCTGTGCACTTGAGGAGGGATTTACAACGATCGAAGGTAAGACTCGTACTTACGCGGCCATGCGTCACGCGGCTAAACAGTTTAGAGCAGACGCCCTTTATGTGGTCGGTTGTGCACCTACAGCCCTAGAAGCTCTCATAGAGCTCTCCGACTCCATGGAAGAGCCTCTAAGTATCGTCGCATTGCCCGTAGGTTATGTCGGGGCTGCTGAATCAAAGGAGAGCTTGATCGATAGTAGCTCTATATACATTACAAACACCGGTAGACGCGGTGGAACTGCAGTAACCGCAGCTGTAATAAATGCGATAGGCAAGATGGCGCTGGGAGAATTTTCGTTAAAGCACTGACAACGCATAACTTATCAAAGAGAAGGGGTCTTAGATGAACCGGCCAAAATCTGGGGATGGGCTGTTCCTTATGGGGCATGGAACGAAATCACTCCTTGGTCAGCAGCAGTTCCTCGATTTCTTGTCAAAGGCCAAGGAGTACTTTCCTACTCCAGTAAGTGGCGGATTCATTGAACTTGCTCAGCCAGATATGTACGCAGCTTTGAAAAGCTTTATCGCCACAGAGGATCTCAAGCGGTTAGTGATCGTACCATTGGTTCTTTTCCCAGCCGGACACATGAAAGACGATGGATCTGAACTTACCCGTCTCGCCAGGACATTAGGTGGCGAGAACCTCGAAGTCATCTACACAAGTCACCTTGGCCTCCTTCCAGAGACCTTATCTATCCTCGGAGAACGAATCGCCGAAGCTACTGATAAAACCAAGAGACCGCCTAGGGAAACAGGCGTTCTCTTGGTAGGTAGAGGTTCAACTGATCCAGATGGAAACGCTGAGATGTACAAAGCGATGAGGCTTTTGGCCGAAAGACATTCACTTGATTTCTCGGCTATCCAGCCAGCATTTGTCTCTTTGGCACTACCTTCTGTACCTCAAGGTCTGGATATGTTACATCGACTCGGTTACTCAAACATCGTCTTGCAGCCGTTCTTCTTGTTTCACGGGACCCTCATCGACCGCATGTTTACACAAGCAAAGAGTTGGGCTCTTACTCTAGACTCAACTCCGGCCATTACGGTTGGTGAGGCAATCGGCCCACATGCAATGCTCCTTAGAGCAGTTGAGTTTCGTCTACGTGAAGGTCTGGGCAATGTGGTTCGTACCTCTTGCGACCTCTGCATCTACAGAACGCCTTCCATGCGCTCGGTAAAGGCTTTAGACAACTGACGAATTACCCTACTCCAACGTCAATTTTGTCACATTTTGAAGATTTTTCATTAAATTCGACAAATAAGTATAGAAAGTCATGAACACGACCTGAGAAATAGGTATATGCTCTAAGGAAGTAATTTACCGTTTTGAGTGATGACAGAAACACTATAAGTGTGTACTACCTTTAGCAAGTGGGAGGCTTGGTGAACTCCGAGTACATTATCGGACCCAAAGGAGAAGAGCCTTGGTTCTACG